>DAOTYA010000286.1:0-10110 GCA_034435075.1 Anaerolineae bacterium | reverse complement strand
CGAGCGTAACCTGGGCTTTGCGGCGGGGAACAACGTGGGCCTGCGCGCCGCGACCGGGGACGTGCTGGTGCTGCTGAATCAGGATACCCAGGTGCAGCCGGGGTGGTTGAGGGCGATGGTGACAGCGCTGGCCGATCCTACGATAGGGATTGTGGGATGCAAGTTACTATATCCTGATGGGACAATCCAACACGCGGGGGCATATTTAACGGATGTACGTGGATCACCTGAGCATATCGGGTGGCGCGAACCAGATAGGGGGCAATACAACCAAAGCCTTGATGTGGAATTTGTCACCGGGGCAGCACTCGGATTGACCCGTATCACTCTGGAGCGGATAGGTTATCTGGATGAGGGGTTTGCGCCAGTATATTATGAAGATGTGGACTGGTGCTATCGAGCGCGCGAGGCAGGGTTACGTGTTGTTTACTGGCCCGATGCTGTGGCAATCCATTGCGAAGGTTCATCAACTCCCCAGATGGGAGATTATGGTCACAGGTTGGCATACCATTACGGACGGTTAAGACTGTTGCTCAAGCACAAGCCGCTGGATTGGTTAGAGCGGGAGTTTACACCAGCCGAAATTTCATGGGTGCGACGAATAGATCGGATGGGCGAAGTGCTATCCGCGAGAGCGGCTTACTTGCGCGCAATGTTTGCTCTGCCCGAAATTCTCCCCTGCCGTGCGCAGGTATTCAATGGTATGTCGGCTCAAGATGGCTCTGGAGAACGGGAAAAGATTTTGACGTTACTTGTGCGCCTGCGTGAGGCCTGTGCACATGTCGAGGAGAAATCTCAGTGTGCCCTGTATACCCAACTGGATCATATCCAGGAGCACGCGGTGGGGACACGGATATTGAAAGCGGCCCAATTGTCCCCCCTGGAGGCTGAACCCCCGCCAGCCTCACAGCCAGTACCAGAGGCACAGGAGTTGCCAGCCCGGGTAGAAAGCATAGGTGCTGAAGTCCCTTCAGAGGTATCGGAGGCACAGGAGTTGCCGGTCCAGGCAGAAAGCACCGATGCTGAAGTCCTTTCAGAAGTATCGGAGGATTTGTTGGCCGCACTGCATGCGCGGTGGCAAATCAAAGAGCAGCCGTTTCACTCAAACTTTCCCGTCATTGGCCGTTTTATTGCCGCATTTCGGCAGGCATGGAACAACATATCTACGCGCTGGTATGTATTGCCAATGCTGCAACAGCAGGTGGAATTTAATGCCGCAGTTGTGAGACAAATTACCCAAATGGCCGGTTCTCAAAACGAGATCATGGGGCAGATCACCCAACTGACTTGTATTAAAAACGAGATCATGGGGCAGATCACCCAACTGACTTGTATTAAAAACGAGATCGCAGTAACGCAGATTGCTATTCTGAACACCCTGCGAGAAGTGCTGTACACTCAGGAGAACCACACACGAGCTTTGGCGCAAGACGTGCAACAAGAGATCAACTCTGTAGCGCAGGCGGTGCTGGATCTGCACAAACGAGTGGATGATATGGAGCGGTGTCTGAAAGGGGAAGATTCGTAGGAAATACATGAACGCACCAGTGATTTGCACCATCATTGCGAAAAACTATCTGGCTCATGCAAGATGCCTGACAGAATCATTTCTGAAGCACCATCCTGATGGACGTATCTTCGTTTTGCTGGTGGACCGACCGGATGGGTTTCATGATTTCAGCCGGGAACCCTTCACGACGCTCCTGGCGGAAGATATCGGCATCCCTGAATTTGGCGTGATGACGTTCCGCTACACTATGCTGGAACTCAGCACCGCCGTTAAGCCCTTTCTCTTGAGTTACCTGTTTCGCAACTATGACTATGATGCTATCTGCTACTTTGACCCTGACATCTATTTTTACCATCCCATAGATGACATCTGGGATGCACTTAGGACACACAGCATAGTCCTGACCCCGCACCTGACCGGGCCGCTAAACGATGGATTCAATCCTGATGAACAGGTCATTCTGCGCGCAGGAGCCTACAACCTGGGATTCATTGGTCTCTCAAGGCATCCCGAATTGGAAGAGTTTCTGACGTGGTGGCAGAGCAAACTGGTCAAATACTGCATCATCGCTTTCGACAAGGGCTTATTCGTGGACCAACGTTGGATCGATCTGGCTGCTGCGCGTTTTGCTGGCGTCTACGTACATCGCGATCCTGGATGCAATGTAGCATATTGGAACCTTTATCACCGTCGTCTGGAGTGCCGTGGTGGGGAATACACGGTCAACGGCTCGCCACTTAAATTCTTTCACTTCAGTGGCTACTCCCCTGACCGCCCAAATGAACTATCGAAATTTCAGGATCGGTACACTTTCGAGAACCTGCCACAACTCAAACCCCTATTCGATGGATACCGGGAGCGATTGCTCGCCAACGGCTATGACACTGTCAAGAACTGGCCGTATGCATATAGCATACTGACCCACGCTGGAGTGCGCATCCCAGACGCGGCACGATACCTGTGGCGTGAAATTGAGATCCAGGATCCCACCTGGAATCCCTTCAGCGATGCAGCGGATGGTGAATTTGTAAACCGGCTGATAGCCTGGCTGAACGAACCGGTGGATGACAACGCCGGACCACTGATCACACGTCTCGCATTAGGAATACATCAACAACAGTCAGACCTCAGAAAGGCTTTCCCTGATGTGTTGGGGCGCGATCGTGTCGCCTATGCTCGTTGGTATGTCACATCGGTCGAGCGGACGTTCATGATAGACCCCTTTTTTGTGCGTCCGATGGCCGAATCGCTTCAGCGAGCTGATTTGGGACGCAAAACTCAACTGTACCAAAAATTCACACACTGGCTGTTCAGCATTGGAGTAGGGCAGCGGATTGAGCGGCTGCTGGGGCAGCAGATTGTCGGTCGCATCCGCAATTTCTTTATACCGACCAGCCCGGATCGCCCCATGACCCCTGTACCATTACCTGCCTTTGGCACTCCGCCGTTGCAAGTGCCCGCTGTGCGATCAGATCAGACCGGGCTGGGTGTGAATGTTGTCGGCTATTTACGCGACGAAACCGGCGTGGGTGAGAATGTCCGTGCCATCCTGCGCGCCCTGCATGCTCAAAATTTCCCCGTTGCCTGGACATTGGCTCGCAGCGAGGAGCCGCGTCAGAACGATTGCTCTGTGCTGCACCTGCCCCAAGGCCATCCTTACACCGTGAACCTGCTATGTGTCAATGCCGACCAGTTGCCCACCATCTACAATGACCTGGGGGCGGACTTTTTTGCAGGTAAATACAATATCGGTTATTGGCATTGGGAGTTAGAACACTTCCCTGAACAATGGCACGATCGTTTCCAGTACCTCAACGAAATCTGGGTGGCCAGCCGGTTCGTGCAGGGTGCGTTAGCCCAGGTCTCACCCATACCTGTTGTTGCGATGGGCATTCCTATCAGCCGATATCCGGATTCTGGATTGACAAGAGCACACCTGGGGCTGCCGGAGGGTAAGTTTGTCTTTTTGCTTGTCTTCGATATGCTGAGCTACATTGAGCGCAAGAATCCTTATGGTTTGATCGAGGCATACCGGCGCGCCTTTGGACCACATTACCGCGATACTGTACTGGTCATCAAAGTCACAAAGCTGGATCAGTTCCCCGAACACCACGAGAGACTGAGACAGGCGGTCGCCTCCGTCTCCGGAATTTTGCTCGATGGCTACATGGATCGTCCGGAGCTTAGCAGTCTTTTCCTGCAGTGCGATGCTTATGTGTCACTGCACCGATCTGAGGGTTTCGGCCTGACGATGGCCGAGGCAATGGCGTATGGCAAACCCGTGATCGCTACAGCCTATTCCGGCAACACCGATTTCATGAACGTCAGCAACAGCTACCCGGTAGCATACCGCATCGTAGAACTGGAACAGGATTATGGCCCATATCAGAAGGGCAGTGTGTGGGCCGAGCCGGACCTTGACCATGCAGCCGCACAGTTACGGTATGTGTTCGAGCACCCCGATGAGGCGCGACGTACTGGTGCCCGCGCGGCTACCGACATTGAACTACATTATAGTAGCCTGGCGATTGCCCGCAAAATGATAGAACGAGTTAAGATGCTCGCCGGGTAACGTGGGATAAATAACGTTTTACTTACGAGGATTGCGATGGGCAATGATACCGAAAACATTATCGAAATTCGCGCATCTGGAATTGACACTGAGGCCATCATGCGCCAGATCCGTGAAAACATCCGCCAGCGGCGCGCGCAGGCCGTGGCAGAGGGGCTTGATTACGACGCATTTCTGAACCAACTGCACGATGCCCAGGCTGCAGGGCGCTTCGACAGCAGCCTGTACCACGACCTGCGGTGGTTACATACCCACTACCAGGAAATGGGAGTTAGGCTTTCACTGACTTCGTCTCCCATCCCCATCATCGCGTCACTGATACAGCGTGTGCGGGAAGCGTTTCATCGCCTGGTCATCTACTATGTGAACATCCTGGCAGCCCAACAGCGCAATTTCAACAGCTACCTCGTTCAATCGCTCACAACGCTGGTCAAGGAATTAGAACGCGGCCCGCTCCCCGATGAAATTGAGACATTATGCCGGGAGGTCGCCGGGCTGCACGCGCGGATCGAGCGGCTGGAAGAAGAATTGGCGGGATCAACGGAGCATCCCGCGGCATGACCACACGGTTGGCCTTCATTATCCCCCGTTACGGGGAGGAGATCCTGGGTGGGGCTGAGGCGATCACCCGCAAATTTGCCGAACATCTACCTCGCCCCGAGTTTGAGGTAGAAGTGTTGACGACTTGCATGCAAGAGTTGGGAAGCGGCCACAATGTATACCCGGCGGGCGTGGCGCAAATCAATCAGGTATGCGTGCGGCGTTTCCCAACAGATCCCCGCGTGCGCAATGAGCATCGCTTCCATGAACTTAACGCTCGTGTGGGCCAGGGCGCGATGCTTTCGGTGGATGAACAGTATGAATGGATTGATGCCAATGTACATAGCCCGGCCTTATATGCCTATATTATGCAACAGGGGCATAATTACGATTTCCTGATTTTCGGCCCTTATCTGTTTGGAATCACACAATACGGAACGACCCTGTGGCCAGAGCGTACTGTTCTGTGGCCACATCTACACGATGAGCCTTTCGCGCATTTTCTACAGACTCGCTTGATGATGGAATCCTGCCGGGGCATCATGTTCAACTGCGAACCGGAAATGGCCCTGGCGCGACGCAAGTTGAAAATCCAAAACCCCAGAACCTATGTGGTCGGCGAAGGAATAGATGATTACCAGGCCGACCCGGCGCGCTTTCGGCAAAGGCTGGGGCTATCCGAGCCGTTCATTCTATATGCGGGACGGCTTGAATTTGCGAAAAATGTAGAGGAATTGCTTCGCTTCTTCATAGAGTATAAACGGCTGCGTCCTGGACCGCTCAAGTTGGTGCTGATGGGCGAGGGACCTGTGCCGGTTCCGGCGCATCCGGACATTCTACCCATTGGATTCCAAAGCCAACAAGATAAGCTGGACGCATACGCTGCAGCCACCTTACTGGTGCAACCCTCATTAATGGAAAGCTTTTCCATTGTGATTATGGAATCATGGATAGCAGGGGTACCGGTGCTGGTGCATGGCCATTGTGACGTGACCCGCTACCATGTCCATCGCAGCAATGGGGGGCTTTATTACACGAATTTGGCGGAATTCATCGCCGTGTTGGATTGGATGTTGGAGCACCCGGCCGAGCGTCGTCAGATGGGGCAACTGGGCCGTGCCTATGTCCTGCGCGAGTACAATTGGGAAACGGTCATTGATCGCTTCCGTGCCGCACTGACGGTGTGGAGGGGGGATTAATGGGGCACATTCGAGCCATCCACCAAATCGCTCCTACATTTGCGTACGGCGATGCCATTGGGAATCAGATGTCCTACATTCGAGAATTTCTGCGCCGGCGTGGCATCGAATCCCAGATCTATGTCCAGTCGCTTGACCCCCGTCTGGCTGATCCTGGCAGACTGTACACGGAATACCAGAGTCACCCTGATAACGTGCTGATCTACCATTATTCGACCGGCTCGTCACTGACCGATTTCGTGTTGCGACTCCCTGATCAGATAGTGCTCTACTACCATAACGTGACGCCGTCGGAGTTCTTCGAAAAGTACGATCCGGCTTATGCAGCGATGTTGGATCATGGACGTCAAGAAGTGGCTCTGTTCCGAAACCAGCCGTTGGCCTGGGCTGGATCGGAGTACAACCGGCAGGACCTGCTAAACATAGGATTCCACAATGTCATCGTTGTCCCTTACTTCTTAGATTTTGACGCTCTGCTGGCTGCTGCTGAAACTCCAGAGGGGCATGAGACTACAGCCCATTACACCGATGGATGGGTAAATGTATTGTTTGTCGGTCGCCTGGCACCGAACAAGAGGCAAGATGATCTCATTCGGGCATTTACTTACTATCACCGGCTGATTAATCGTCGTTCTCGCCTGATCCTGGTCGGGTCAGATGCTAATCTACCGGCCTACCGATTCGAACTGGAAATGTTAGCTGAGCGGTTGGCGCCCGGGTGTGTCCATATGCCGGGCACTGTGAGTCTACAGGCACTGAGTGGTTATTATCGCGCGGCGACGGTATTCGTGTCCATGAGCGAACATGAGGGTTTTGGCATTCCGCTTTTAGAAGCAATGGCATTTGACACGCCAGTGATTGCGTTCGCCGCGGCAGCCGTGCCGGAGACTTTGGGGTGTGCGGGAGTGCTGGTAAAGCACAAACGGTATGATGTGATCGGAGAACTGATCGCCCTCCTTGCAGAGGATGAGATATTGCGCCGGCATATCATCCGTATGCAAAGGCAACGCCTGGTGGAAATCCGTGCTGGATATTCAGAGAGCCTTGAGCGGGCGTTGCGTTCGCTGGGATGGTCAGATGGGACATAAACCCGATTTCTTGTAGAGTTCTCCTGGTGGGTCCGATCCGGGGAGCAGCATACCCGGCTCCGCGACATTTACGAGAATCGGTTTGACAATGTCACTATCTTCCCATACGCAGCAACCGATAGGCCGACCATTCTTCAGCTAAGCGGCTATGCCGGATACGGGTTTGTCCATGCTGTGGAAGAAGGTCTGAACGTAGAGTACGTGCAAGGACGGACAGTTGATGAGGTGCTTGAAAACGAGAGGAGGCTCGATCTCGTCAAGATCGACATAGAAGGCTACGAGCCAATAGCTCTTCGAGGAATGAGGAAAACGCTGGATAAACATAGACCCATGATTATTTCCGAATTTCATCCAAAAGTGATCAGGGAGTGTGGCCGACAGGATCCCCAGGAATATTTGAATGCACTGGTAAGCCTGGTATATAGGCTCTCAGTCATTGAGCTTACAGGCAATGTCATAGATTGTGCTGAGCCTGCCGATGTTGTAGATTACTGGCGCGAAATTAACCGGCAACGTAACACTGGGGACACCATGCATTTGGACATAATTGCTACCCCCCGAGAAGCAAGGACCTCAGTCCCCAGTACTTCACCGCAACTTTTTTGATGAGGTGAGTCATGCCATCCAAGGACACAAAGCTGCCCTTAGATTCATTTAGACAAGCACCAGTTCAGTTTATCCTAAAAAGCAGATGCAACTCAAATACTGGTATTTGCTCCTCATATCGGGCATAGCAGGCATACTTCCCATCATATTGCTTTGGAGCCTGGCTGGCACTCCTTCCATAAGTTGTGCCCAATCTACAGATGGGTACTCTACGTATTATGTGGCGCCTGGCGGAAACTGCGGCCTGGAAGTGCGCCCTTGCTACGACACAATTCAGGCGGCGGTAGATGCAGCCGACGCATCCGACGATGTAGTCAAAATCGCCGCTGGCGTCTATAAGGATATCCACGCCCGCGCTGGCGTCTCTCAAACCGTTTATATCAGTAAAACTATAGCCCTCCAGGGAGGCTACACTGTCACGAACTGGACGAGGGCGGATCCGATTGCTCACCCCACGATTCTGGATGCGCATGGCGACGGGCGCGGACTCTACTTTGCCGGCGATATCAGTGCGACGGTGACAGGCTTGCGCATCATCGGCGGTGATGCTACAGGCCTGGGAGGCCGTTGGGTGGTATGGGAAGAGTGGCCGGTGGAGATAGATGCAGGTGGAGGAGTATACATCATTACCGCTACAGTTACGTTGCGGGACGTCAGGATACTCAGCAGTACAGCCCAATATGGAGGTGGAGTGTATCTGGAGGCCGGCAACCTCACACTCGAAGGCAGCAACATTGTAGCGAATAGCGCCACTTATTCAGGAGGAGGGTTGTATCTGGGTGGAGAGAGGGCATCACTCGCCCAAAACGAAATTACAGATAACGCGGCCGGGGAGGGCGGAGGTATTTATCTGAGCGCTACTAATGCTATGCTTGAGGGGAACGTCATCTCTCGCAATACCGTTTACGGAAATGGAGGTGGACTATACATTGCCGGCGGGTATTACACGGTCAATCGGAACCGTATTATCCGCAACTATGCTCATGATAGCGGCGGGGGACTCTACCTGAGTGGCCCCGCTGAACTCAATGCCAACCTCATACTCTCCAACCGGGCAAATCAACGTGGTGGCGGATTGTGTTTGAGCTTCAGCAATGCTACACTCACCAATAACATCGTGGCCAACAACCAGACCGGTAGTTTAGGGAGTGGAATATACATCTTTAGCTCATCACCGCGCCTATTACATACCACCCTTGCCAGCAATCGCGGTGGTGATGGTGTTGGAATATATGTGACCGGCATCGAAGAGTGGTTTGAGACACTATTCAGCACCGTGATGATGACCAACACTCTCGTGGCCAATCAGACCTGCGGTATTTTCGTCACCGCCGGCAACACAGTAACCCTGAATGCCACACTGTGGGGTAGTGGGAACTGGGCAAACAACAAGGATTGGGCCGGTAACGGCCTTATCACAGGGACGCGCAACTATTGGGGTAATCCTGCGTTGATGTGCTTATACGATGTGTGCCCTGCGCCTTTTCACATCAGGCCTGGCAGTGCTGCCATTGGTAAAGGCATACCGGCAGGCGTTTCCACTGATATAGATGGGGAGCCTCGACCAGCCGGAGATGCCCCCGATATCGGAGCAGATGAATACCATCCTCCTCCACCACCTCGAGAACGTCTGATGTTGGCTTTCTATTATCCCTGGTATTATATACCGTGGGATGAGTCGAAACTGGGTGATCATCCTCTCGCTCAGTACAATTCGGATGATCCGAACATCATCGCCCAACATGTGAAGTGGGCACAGAAAGCAGGTCTGGATGGATTCGTGGTCTCCTGGTGGGGAGGAAATAATCCCCACTACAACCCCGATATCATGGGGCAGATCCTGGATATGATGGGCGATACCGAGCTGTACGCGACGATCTACCTGGAAATTTATAACAACCCGGTTTTGACCTCACCCCAAGCCGTGATCCAGGACATTGAATATGTGTTAGACAGGTATGGCAACCACCCCCATTTTCTGCGCCAAGATGGTGTTCCGGTCATCTTTGTATATGCGGCTGAGTATGTGCCGAGAGGTAGTGCTGCCACTCCATACGCTGCCTGGCAGAACATAATCGGTGCGCTACAGGCCGATGGATATGTTGCTTTGCTGATCGGCGACGCGCTCGATCCACTTTACCTGAACGTCTTTGCGGGCTTGCATACCTACCTCCCATTGCAAAGCCCTACAGTATATCAGAACATTTCTTGCCAATCCCATCGCTCCGGCAAGATGTGGGCCGCTACCATCTTCCCCGGTTTTGATAACCGAAAAATCTCCCCCAGCTTCCCGCACACTACCCAAGAGAGCGTGGGGCCCCAAAGAGCAGCTCTCGACGCTCTGTATATACCACGCAACAACGGACAGACTTACTCCGCTACGTTTGCTGCTGCACTCCAGTCCGAACCGGATTGGGTCCTGGTGACCAGCTTCAACGAGTGGTACGAAAACTCCCACATCGAACCCGGCGTGATGTATGGCTACGAGTATCTGCAGCGGACCGCCCGCCTGGCCGCTCAATTCCACGCCTGGCGCGCCTTCCCCACGCTCTACGTGAACCCGGCCCACTCCGGCCCGGCAGATGGCTCCTCCAC
>DAOTYA010000285.1:0-12582 GCA_034435075.1 Anaerolineae bacterium | reverse complement strand
GCCAGCCGGGGAGACGGGCCAGCCATCCGGCCTCCGGCTCCAGGCCGTGGCCTGCCAGGCAGAGGGCCAGGTGGCTCAGGAAGGTGGACTTGCCGGAGCCCGGGTCGCCGAGGAGCACCAGACGGCGGTTGGCAATGGTGGCCTCCAGCGCTTTGAGGGGGCGGGTTTCCCGTTCCTCGCCGGGCATCGCAGGCTCACGCTTCCGCCGCTCCTCTCTGGAGACGGCCACGTGGGTGCGCGTGTCCAGGTCCACATAGACCCGGGCCAGGTCAAAGCGCTGCTGAGCGCCGGTGGGGTCGCTGGCCCCCAGGTCAACGCCGCGCAGGGGCAGGTGGCGGCAGGTGGATAACAGGACGCGGCGGTAGATGCGCAGCGCCTCGGCGGCATCCCGCGGCGGCGGGCCGACGTAGATGTTGCCGTGTACATCACCCCCCACAGCGACGCCACCGGCGCCGGCAGCCACGCCGCCCCCCTGAGCGGCAGCGCCCGATCCCTCCACGCGCGCCTGCGCGCCGGCGGCTCCCCGCTGTGGCGCGCCGCACTCCAGGCAGAAACGGGCATCGTCCGGCAATTCTCTCCCACACTGTGGACACTTCATCTCTTCACCTCGTTCTTATCGCCTCTCCGAAAAACCGTACAAGCGGCATCCCTATGCCGCTTATACCAACGCATAGGGATGCGTCGGTTACATTTTTCGGATAGGCTCTTATCGCCGGTGATGATGATGCTGCCCCGCACGCTGCCGCCGATGGCCACCCCTCGCTCCCCCGCCGCTACCGCTCCCGGCCCCTGGGCGATGGCCCCGGAGCCGGTTACCCGTGCCTGCACTGTGGGGCCGGGCGTGCCCTCCTGGGGCGTGCCGCACTGCATACAAAAACGCGCTACATCCGGCAGGTCTGTTCCGCAATGGAAGCAGGTTTTCATTGCTGGCCTCCTCGGGCAAGGCAACCGTCCCTCACCACCGAACTGCTTCGGCCTCCAGCCGCGCCAGGGCTTCTGCCGGGGTGAGGACGGGCAGGTCAGGCGGCAGCCGCTCCAACTGTTGCCGGTCCAGAGTGACCAGGACGGCTCCGTAGCGGCGGGCCACCGCCGCATAGACACCATCCGCACCCCGCAGCCGGTGCTCCGCCGCCAGTCGGGCCGCCTCCTGGGCCAGGTCCTCATCCAGCCCCACCCAGACCTGGCCCGGCAGGCCGCGCAGGGCCCGGGCCATAGCCATCCCCCGCCCGGGGTCGTGGAAGACCCGCGCCACGGCGGCCGCAACCTCCACCAGGAGCAGCGTCGGGGAGAGGACGGGCCAGGGTTTGTCGAAGAGGCACTCCAGGAAGGCCTGGCTCTCTGCCGAGCCCGCTTCGGCGGGGTTCAACGCGTTGAGGTGGACACTGGCATCCAGGACGAAGGTCATCGCCGGACCTCATCCAGCACGGTCTGGGAGGAGCGGTCGGGGGGCCAGGCGCGGCGGATTTCTTCCGCCAGGCGGGTGTAGGCGGCCCAGCCGCCGGAGATGGCCCGTCGGCCCGCCTCCACCATCGCCGCCTCTACCTGGGCGGTGTCCACGGGGAGAAGAATGGCAATGGGTCGCCCCTGGTATGTGATAATGTACTCCGCCTTTTCCTCCCGTACGCGCTGGAGGATACGGGTGGCATGCTCTCTCAGTTCCCGCACGCCGATAATCGCCACGCTGCCTCCTTCGGGCTGTAGGCCCAATTGTGCTATTTATTGTGCTATCATTTTACTCCAGCAGGGCAGAAAGTCAAGAAGCAGGAAGCGGGGAGTGTTCTCGCGTCCTGTGTCCTTATCGGACCGCGTTGCGGTCTCCGGTGACGATGATGCTGCCCTGCACGCTCCCGCCGACGGCCACGCCGCCGGCTCCCGCTGCCACTGCGCCCGCTCCCTGGGCGATGGCCCCGGAGCCGCGCAGTTCGGCGTGGTAGGCGGGGCGCCCGGCCTCAACGGCGGGCAACTCCAGGGGGTCGGGCGCACTCTGGCCGCGCAGCCCCTTCCCGCCCAAGAGCAGCGCGACCGGAAAGTTGCCGCTGACCAGGCCGTCGGGCGTCTGCTCCGCGCCCCAATCGGCCCGCGCGCTGGCCGGCACCCGCCGGTAGACATGGCTCATCACGTCGCTGACCAGCACCTCGCTCGCCCCTTCCTTCGGTTCGGCGTGGCCGGTGAGCGCTTCAATCAGGTGGAAGGTAAAGATGCTCATCGCGCGGTCCTTGCGGATGTAGGAGCGCTGCTCGCCGGTCGAGGAGCAGAGCACGGCCCGCCCGCGCCCCGTCGCCAGCGTACCCAGCCCTTTGGCCCCTGGCCCGGCGGCGGGCTGCTCCCCGCCCATCAGCAGCGCCGGGGGGAACGCGGCGGCGGCGAACCCTTTCGGCAGCGCGGCCTGGCCCTTGACGCCCATCCCACCGGCGTTGCAGCAATCCAGCAGCACCAGCAGGCGCTGGGGACGGAGCGCGTCAATCGCCGCGGCAAAGTCGGCGGCGCGCAGGGCGCGGGCGGCCAACTGCCCCTGGCGCACGTCGCGGGGGATCAGGTAGAACTCGCCCGCGTCGCTGCGCCAGCCGTGGCCGCTGAAGTAGATGACAGCCGTGGCCCCGGCGTCAGCACTAACGCGCTCGCCCAGCCAGTCCAGCCCGTCCAGGATGCCCTGGCGGGTGGCCTCAGCGCCGCTGAGGGTGCGGACGTTTTCGGGCGGGTAGGCGCAGCGTTCGGGGTGGGTGAGCACCGCCTGGAGCGACCGGACGTCCTTGAGCACGTCGGGCAATGCCAGGGCGGGTATGTCGTTCTCGTCCACGCCGATCAAGAGGGCGTAGCCGTGGATGAATTGTTCGGACATTGCAACCTCCTCCGATATTGCGCCGCGAGGTGACGGTCACCTGCGAGGTGACCGTCACCTGTCACCTCGCGGCGCGCTGCGTGCGACCAGAGGGGGGCAAAGCCCCCCTCTCTGGACTCCCCCCAGATTCCAGAGTGCCGGAGGCCAGAGTCAGGAGACGGGGGAAGCAACCAGCCGAAAACCGACGTTCCCGAGGCGGTTGTCCGGGTAGTTCCTGCTGCGGCAGGCGCAGCGCACGCCCCCGGCCCCATCGTAGAACGCGCCCCCGCGCACCACACGGAGCACCCTATCCCCGGCGTTGAGATTCTCCCGACCATCCTCCCGGTCATAGGGGTATACAAACTCTGGCTTTCTCCAATCCGGCCCCCACAGGCTCTCCACGCGGGCCGGGTGCTGACCACCGACCGGCGCCGCCGGATTGTGATCCGGCGGGCACATCGCGGGCACATCCGGCGGGCACATCGCAGGCACATCCGGCGGGCACATCGCAGGCACATCCGGCGGGCACATCGCAGGCACATCCGGCGGGCACGGCCGGATGCCGACCACCGACTGCCGCGCCAATTTCTTGGCTGTGCGCCGCGTGGATCACAATCCACGCGGGCCGGGTGCTGACCACCGACCGCCGCTGCCGGATTGGGCAACGGTGCTGCGCCCGTACCCGGGCAACGGTGCTACGCCCGTACCCGGCGCAGGCCGACACCTGGCGCGAAATGCCTGAAGAGGCTGATTTCAATCGGGCGGCATCCGATGTATAAGCAAAGTGTCAACCAATTATGAACCGTCCCAAGCACTGTTAGGGAAATTTCATCTTTTAAATCCTCTTGCCACACGGTGGCCGGCGAGCAGCGTCTGCAGCTCTGGCAGAGCAGCACGGGCCGCTTCCTCTCCGGCGGCGATGATTTCGGCTGCCTGCGTCAGGCCAGTAAGAACGGTGACGTTGTACGGGATGGCCGGGCGGATGAACAGATCCGGGTGGGCTTCCTCGATATTGCGGCGGTTGATCTCCCGCATCATCACTGCAAGGGAGCGCCAGAGCAGGTCGGCCAGGTCCACCAGCCCATCGGGGACAAATGGGCGACGTTTCAATTCCTCGGTCAGAGCGCTGATTTCGCTCTCTTCGGTTGAAACGTCCACTGCAATGGCCAGGCTGACCCCCATCCGGCGGACGACATCAACGGGCAGGTTGTCCAAAAGCCCCCCGTCCACAAGCAGCCAGTCGCCCAGCTCCACCGGGGTGAAGAGACCGGGCAGGGCGATCGTGGCGCGCACGGCATCGAGCACACGTCCCTGGTTCAGGACCACCTTTTGCCCGGTGCGCAGGTCCACGGCGACAACTGCCAGTGGGATGCGTAACTGGTCGAAAGTGAGGTCGCCCAGAAATTTATGCAGGTATTCGATCACCTTCTGGGTGGACAGCACGCCACGGAATGGGAGGCTGCGGTGGAGAAAGGCGAACCTGCCTGCGGGGCTGGTCAGGCGCAGGGCTTCCTCTTCCATTTCCTGAGGCGATATACCAGCAGCGTAGAAGGCGCCGATGAAACCTCCCGCACTCGTGCCGGCCAGGGCAGAAATGGGGATTCCTGCTTCGGTCAACACCTTGAGCACACCTATGTGGGCCAGCCCCCGTACACCACCTCCGCCCAGGGCAAGCCCGACGCCGGTTGGTTTGCGTCGGAGAAAGCGGGCGAGTAAGGGTAATTTCATTGTTACCTCCTTCGGAACCTGTGGCCTGGTCGTACACCATAAGGGCATGATGCCTGCTCAGGTGGCATTGCTCTCACACGTGTCTCGTGCTAAAGGCGCAGCTGGCTGTATGTCAGAGTGGTGGGCGATTCCGCGATTGCGCTCTATGTGCTTACAGTATCCTGTATCTGGATGTCGAGTGGGCCCACTTCCTTCACATTTATGCGGATGGTGAGCCTGTGAGGGCCGGGAGAGATTGGTATGCCGGTTATATGTAATTTTACCACTTTGTAGACGGGGAAAAGCAAGGGCTTCCTGGCAAGCTCTTCCGCCGGGCGCGAGGAACCTCGATCAGGCTCAATAGTAATATCCTCCGGCTTCACTGCTACACCGTCCAACTGCAAGGAGGTAATGCCCACGATTGTAGCCGGCGCGATAGTATTACGCAGCTCGAGACTGAACCCATTCTCAGCCGGGCGCAGGGAGCCTTTAACATATAGTTTCTGAAGCAGGAATGGCGGTATGAGAGGCATCTTTTCAATGTTCACCTTGTGAGCAGCAACAGACTTGCAGCAGCAAGCATCACCAGGAGGGCCGATGGTATCACCAGCCGATAGATTGCTCCCCACCTGGCGCTGAAGTAGGCCCGTGTCAGTGCCAGGCACAGATGTAATGGGGAGACCATCGTGCCCAGGACCCCACCTGCCAGCAGCCAGACGGCCCAACTGCAGGCTATACCGTTCCCTTTTGTAATTACCAGCGGCAGCACCAGGGGGAAGCCAATGCTATATGCAGCGGCCATCAAACCTGTGAGCAGTCCCGGGATGAAGGGCGCCATGAACGCCACCAACATCACTGGCATATGAAGATCTAACAGGGCCTGAGCGACGCCGATGACAGCACCGCTGCTTTGGAGTACGTGCTGGAAGATCATTGCACCGAAGATGGTGAATACCGCGCTCCAGGGAATGTGCCTGCGCATGATCTCAACCAGGCTGGCAGGCGATACACGTTTGGTTATCATCAGCAACGTGATGACAATGAGCAGGCTGATGACAAGGCCGAAGCGCTCGTCCACAGGGAGAGTCAACGAGAGCGCAATGACAAGTACAATCGGCCAGATACCGCGTATCAGCATGTGCAGGCTATGCTGATCAAAGTGTATGGCGTGCGGGTTGCTGGCGGGGAGCTTCCGTAGCCCGAAGACGAAACCTCCCGCCAGAAACGCAACAGTCAAAGGCCACGTCATGCCCGCCAGTTGCAGCGGCGACAGGTTCAGCAACTCCGCCGCCAGCAACATAGAAGGATAAAGTGGAAAAACGGGTTCCCACATGTGGCGGAACCAATAGTTGATAAAGGTTTTCAGCTCGCTGGTGGCATCCAGCCTTTTGCCCACCTCATCCACCAGCGGCGCTGAGAACATGGCTCCTCCGATCATCGGCAGGAGGCCAATCAGCGAGGGAAGAGAAGCAATGATAATACGCCCACCGGGGATAAGTGACTGAAGTGCCCCGACCATGTGTTGCAGCGCTGTGGTCCGGCGCATCAGCTCGCCCAGTGTCATAATCAGCACTACAGCCAGCGCCAGCCGGAGGGTCAGAATGTTTACAGCACCTGCGATCAGGTCACCGGCCAGCAGGGGTATCGGACGGGCAAAAAGCAACCCAACAACAAGTGAGGCCAGCACGAGTACAAGGCCGAGGTTCCACCCCCGGCTCAGCAACACCACGATGCCTGCAAAGACACAACAGAGTTTTAGCAATGGAGACAAGGCTGGACTTTCCTTACCACGCTGATAAGAATAGTAACGTTCTGGCTGATTAAATCAGCCTCTTCTGGCGCTCTGCGCCGGGCGTCGGCGCAGAGCGACGCGCCGGTCGGCGAGGGCCGATCACTGGTCACAGGTCCGAAGGTGTGTACGGGCGAGGCATTCATCCCCCTACAGTCACCGTCAACTATAAGGGCAGGCCACGCCCCGTCCCCACAACCACCGTTGACAATAGCAGCACAAAGTATACCCGGAAGTGAGAATATGTCCAGCCATATTGGTCACTGCTAAGAGCATATCCGGAAATCGTAACCGACGCATTCCTATGCGTCGGTATAAGCGGCATAGGGATGCCACTTGTACGGCTTTTCGGATAGGTTCTAAGTTTGGCCCAGGACTTTGGACTGATATGTTCAAACGCACGGGAGTATGCATGCTTGACATTCTGTGGGAATCCTGTTAACCTTGTGGTGGCTTATGCGCGCAGCAATAAATTAGCAGCCATGACACCACCATAACAGCGGAGGCTGTTTATGACCAGACCGGATGCAATAGTGGCTGGATTGATCTGTCTGGACATCATTCCTCACTTTTATGGACCCGCCAGCTTCGTACCGGGAAAGATAACCGAGATCGGTGCAGCCGCTTTATCCACAGGCGGGGCGGTCTCAAACACGGGACTGGCATTGCACCGGCTCGGCATCGCCACGGGATTGATGGGCAAGCTCGGCGACGACCTGTTTGGGCAGGTTATCCTCAGCCTGATCCGTGGAGTTGACCCCACGCTGGTCCAGGGCATGACCATTGTGCCCGGCGAGACAAGCTCTTACACTATAGTTGTCAGCCTGCCTGGTACAGACCGCTTCTTTTTCCACTGCCCGGGGGCGAATCATACCTTCGGCGCGGAGGATGTGAACTATGACATTGTGGCAGAAGCGCGCCTGTTCCACCTGGGATACCCGCCCTATATGCGCCGTCTCTATGCAGATGGCGGTCACGAACTGATCTCCATCTATCGCCGCGTAAAGGAGCTTGGTGTCACCACTGCGCTGGATATGGCGCTGCCTGATCCTGCCGGTCCCAGTGGTCGGGTAGACTGGTCTGCACTGCTGACCAGGTTGCTTCCTTATGTGGACCTGTTTCTGCCGAGCGCCGAGGAACTATGTTTTATGCTTGACCGGCCGGCTTATGATGCGGCGCCTGGGGGCGAACCAGACATCCAGTGCGTGATTGCTCTGGCAGCCCGTTGCATTGAGTTGGGGGCGAAAATCGTGGCTGTGAAGTGCGGAGCCCGTGGTCTGTATGCCCGTACTTCCGACGCAGCCAGCCTGGCCAGCATGGGGCGTGCGGCTCCGGCAAATATTGAGGATTGGGCCAGACGCGAGGTCTGGTCGCCTTGCTTCATGCCTGAGCCGTTTGTAGGTGCTACCGGCTCTGGCGATGCCACCATTGCCGGCTTCCTGGCTGCATTGCTACGTGGCGAGTCTTTTGCGCGGGCCACGACGATGGCGTGTGCGGTCGGGGCCTGCAATGTCGAGGCCGCGGATGCGCTGAGCGGCATCCGCACCTGGGACGAAACCGTGCGCCGCGTCGAGGCTGGCTGGCCACGTCAACCGGTTTCGTTGCCCGAGGACTGGACACTTCAGCCTGATGGTCTCTGGATGAGGTCAGGCGCGTAAGCTCTGCTCCTCATCTCTCAGTCGGCTGATCCCCTCCTTGAGCACCTGTAGCGGGAGCAGGGCACATCTGGCCCTCACCGGTCCAGGCGTGATACCCAACAGGCGAAACATATCCTCATCGCGGTATGCATGAAGCTCTGCTACCGATTTGCCCACGATTTCCTCTGTCAGTATAGAGGCCGAGGCTATGCTTATTACGCATCCACGTCCGCTAAACCTGGCCTCCGTGACTACACCGTCTTTCAGCCTGATGTCAATTCGGATCCTGTCGCCGCAGAGGGGGTTATCAAGCTCATGCGAGATGTCGGCGTCCTCTAAGGTGCCCTCGTTTCGCGGATTGCGGTAGTGGTCTAGAATGTTTTCACGGTACAGGACTTCCATTGCTCTTACTCGCCGATCAGCCATGGATCAAACGCCGCGCAGCCTGGAGCGCACTCACCAGCCGGTCTACTTCATCGCATGTATTGTACAGGTAGAAACTGACCCGCGCGGTCGCTTCCAGGCCAAGCTTTTCATGGAGCGGTTGGGCGCAATGCAATCCAGCCCGGATCGCGATACCTTCCCGATCAAGTAAACAGGCCAGATCATGAGGATGGATGGAGGCCATGGTAAACGCGATCACGCCGATCCGTTCCCCGGCAGGCGGCCCAACGATGTGTACCCATGGCAATGTAGAAAGCTGCTCCATAGCATAGGCAGTTAGCGCCTGCTCGTGTGCGTAGATGACCTCCATTCCTGTCTTTTCCAGATAATCCACTGCCGCACCAAGCCCGATGGCCTCAGCGATGGCCGGGGTCCCTGCCTCGAACTTGTGCGGCGGATGGGCCCAGGTGGCATCAGTGCGCCCGACTCGCTCAATCATTCCACCGCCGACCAGGAAGGGCGGCATGTCCTCCAGCAATTCCAGCCGGCCCCAGAGCACTCCGATCCCTGTCGGCCCGCACATCTTATGGCCGGAAAATGCTATGAAGTCACAGCCGAGCGCCTCTACATCCACCGGAAGGTGGGGGACGCTCTGTGCCCCATCAACCAGGACCAGTGCGCCGGCGGCGTGAGCCCTGGCTGCGATCTCGCAGACTGGATTGACGGTACCCAATACATTGGAGGCATGAGTTACTGCGACGAGTTTAACCGGGCCATCAAGCAGCCGGTCGAGCTGTGAAAGGTCAAGCCGCCCTTCATCCGTGATGGGAAGATAAATCAGTTCGGCCCCTACCTCCCGGCACAGCAATAGCCAGGGCAACAGATTGCTATGGTGCTCCATTTCGGTGACAAGGAGCCGGTCGCCCCGGCCCACGTTGAGCCGTCCCCAACTGTGGGCGACCAGGTTTATCGCCTCGGTCGCATTGCGGGTGAAGACGATCCCTCGCCGGTCGGGGGCTTTGATGAAAGCAGCGATTTTATCGCGTACCCTCTCGTAGGCTGCAGTGGCCTCTTCGCTTAGAGTGTATATCCCACGGTGCACGGAGGCATAGCGACTTTGGTAGAAGACTCTGATCGCCTCGATCACAGCCTGGGGCTTTTGAGAGGAAGCCGCGTTGTCAAAGTAAATCAGCGGGTGGCCATTCACCTGCCGCGCGAGTGTGGGAAAATCAGCACGTATTGCCAGGGGATCAAGTCTTGTGCTCATCATTCGCCTCGCAGCCAGGCCAGGTCACCGGTTGGAGAAGAGAGCTACATTAATGCCTGGCAGCAGCTCTGGAAAGCAGTGTAAGTTCTACCGGTTGACTGCATTCTAGCATCGTTTGTCCTGGCGTCAAGAGTCTGCCGGTGGCGGGGTGTCCGTCATGACTTTGCGTCCACCCGGCTCGATGTGGTCTCAAGACTGTGCCCGACGCCGCCGTCTGGCCACAGTGCAGGACAACTGCTCGCAGTTGTCCTACGATAGTTGTACACCGTGCCACTCCATAAAAGTTCATCGTCCAACCGTTGCGTCGCCCGGGCCAGGTTGCGCGTGCGCCGTACCGGCACTGGCAGGCGAGCGCGCAGAGTGGCGTTAAACTGCTAACTGGAGGCGGTGTTGATCACCCCGCACTCGGTGCTGGCTGTTGGGATGGTTCATAATTGGTTGACACTCTGCCTTGTCGGCGACAGCCTGGAAAGGCTGTCCCATAAGCCGACAGCCGACAGCCTGGAAAGGCTGTCCCACAAGCCGCCGATTTTTCAAGACAGCTCAAAGTGTAAACCAATTTTGGGGTGAAGATGAACCATCCCTGGCCGTTTATTCGATACTGCTGGCAGCATCAACCCTGATCTTACAAAGTAACGCTCGATTATCCAAAAGATGACCATCCCCGGCAATGACAGGGAGGCGCTCTCCGCCAGGGAGGTATACCCCCACTTCAATGTCATAGATATCGGGAGGTGTTGTCATTCCCACCATAAGCTCCCGTGCGTCCTCGATCACCTGGCCGGGTTGCCATTCGGTGGCAGGTGGTGTGGGGCGGCTGTCGCTGTTGGCCCAGACCTGGTTTGCTGTCCCCAGCACATGGGCGAAGATGCGGTAGTCTGCCTCCACCGGGCGCAATGCCTGCCAGTAGAGGGTCAGGTGGAGAGTGTCACCGGGGCGGGCGACCCTGCGATCTAACGTGTAGCCGGCCAATACTATCTGGTCGCCAAAATTTATGTGCAGGGGATTGGGGAGGTTGCCCTGGCGAGGACGTATGCTCACCGACGCCAGGCGTATGGCGTCGCCGCCATCAGATGTCAGCAGACGGGTGCCACCGGGACGGTACATCCCTACCTGAACGAAGCAGGTGTCCGGGGTATATGCTGTCTCCGGCACGGGGACGCGGTATACATCGGCGAAGACAAGGCCCGGCTTCCAGATTGTAGAGGGGTAGCGACCCAGGCCGGTGAAGGTGTCACGCTGTGCCACTACTACCCCTGCCTCACTGAGCAGGTGGACGAAGACGGCATAGTTCTCCTGTGGCCGGCTCAGCGGCTGCCAGTAAATGGTCACTTCTACCTCACTTCCCGGCTCGAGGACATGCGGTGTAACTCGATAACCCAGAAGCCGTACAACTTCTCCCAGCTCGATTCCGACTCGATTGGGTACAGCAGCGACCTCAGCGGCGCTCAGCGGCCGGGGAGGGAAGGAGGCCGGGATCAGCACACCGACCAGGGCGTAAATTGCCATCCCGGCCATGCCGGTCAGTACGCCAATCCAGGCCGGCCTGTGCAGAGATCCTGGTACAAGTCGCCTCAGACCGGCCATGAGCAGAGAGGCGAAGGCTGGCAGTGCAGGGAACAGAAAGCGCCCCATCGCACCTGCAGGCTGAATCATGATGTAATAGCACACAACCACGAAAAAGGTCATCACATTGGCGATCAGAAGGATCAGTATCCTGCCTGGCATCGCATCTCGCCCGGGCATCAAATATCCGGTCAGTGCCAGGAGGCAAAAGGTCAGCATCCCTCTATATAAAAGCTCCGGTAGAGGTACCTGCCCGTAGCCAAATCGTCCCCAAAGGCTGCTCCACAGGTAAGGCAGGCCTTGCCGCACAGCCCACAGATTGCCTGATGCTGGCCTTCCTCCCCATAGCTCGTTAACCATGCGCATCCCCGCAGGATCGCCATAGAGGATGGCATTGCGCCAGAACCACCATCCGGACAGGAGAGCAGCCAGGCTTAAGACGATGATAGGGCCTCTTATCAGCGCAGACCATTGGGAGCCAGGGCGATTGAACGGAAATAAAGCCAATACGTAGGCCAGCACGATAAGCGGGAACAGAGCCACAAGATGGAACTTGGTCAGTACCGCCAACCCATAGACAAGGCCCAAAGCGATGTCGGTGCGCAGTGCAGGCCCCTGTCGGATCATGCGGATGCACAGCAGGAGCATTGCAGCTCCACAGAGTGACGCGGGGATATCGTTATTAATCGCTCCGCTCAGATATAGAAACTGTGGATTAAAGGCCACCAGAGCTGCCCCCCCAAGCGCCACCTCAGGATGCTCCGGGAATGCCTCACGGCCAACACAGTATGTGAGCCAGACGGTCCCTGCCCCGATGAGCACCGTCATCCAGCGCACCAGGTAAACAGCAAGTGCGATCCCTTGATAGGGGAAGCTTTCATCAGTGCCGTGCAGGTATTGGTTCTTGTTATCCACACCCGTCTCCCAGTACCGGTAGCCCCAGTAGGGGTTGAGGGGGGGGTCGTAATATACGTCTTGGGCAACCGGTACCCATCCACTCACCAGCGCCCCGAGCATATAGTATAGTGGGGGGTGGTGGCTCTGAGCGCGAGGCGTATCGGCTCGCTGAACGGGCAGGGTATGGTAGACCGCAATATGTCGCACATAGCGAAAGTGGCGCAGCTCGTCAGTTGGCTCGTACAGGGGAGAGGATATGCTGTAAGCAACTGCCAGGATCAGGTATGCGGCAAGCACTAAGAACGGTGCGCCGATACGCCACCTTTTGCCTGGTATGGAGGCTCTGTTAAGAATTGGTACGTTAAACTTTAGATAGTTCATTTTTCGTAACTGCCTGCCCCTGCGACTGAAGTCGCCCGCTTTGGGCCGCAGGCCTTCGGTCGGCCTGCGCCGACCGCTGTTTCCGCATCGGCGCAGGCCGACGCCCGGCGCCGCAGGCGTCCGTATAAGCTCGATT
>DAOTYA010000284.1:0-23431 GCA_034435075.1 Anaerolineae bacterium | reverse complement strand
AATTATGAACATCCCGGATTCAATCCCAGGTAAATAAGAGCCTATCCGAAAAACCGTACAAGCGGCATCCCTATGCCGCTTATACCGACGCATAGGGATGCGTCGGTTACGTTTTCCGGATAGGCACTAAGGGCAATTACACCCGTTTCAAAAACGGTATGCGTATGCATACGGGTTGGACGGATATCCATGTAACTTACCCCCCGAATCAATACACCTGGCCCGAAGTGCCAGGCGGCCAGCAGGAGGATTGCGCCAGACGTCTTGACATAGACGGGATTACAGTATAGAATTTCGCCACAGCGTTGGAGGGTTCCTCCAGATGGAGTACAAGGATTACTACAGCATCCTGGGCGTGGATCGCAACGCCAGTGAGCATGAGATTAAGCGGGCCTACCGCAGGTTGGCCCGCCAATTTCATCCCGATGTCAACCCCGGCAATAAACAGGCCGAGGAGAGATTTAAAGAGATCAACGAGGCTTACGAAGTGCTCGGAGACCCGGTCAAAAGAGAGAAGTATGACTGCCTGGGGGCCAGCTGGCAGCAATGGCAACGTATGGGCGGCGACCCCGGGCGGTTCGACTGGACACAATGGTTCAGCACCGCGCCTGGTGGGGCGTACGTCCAATGGAATGGTGATATAAGCGATCTGTTCGGTCACTCAGGTGCCGGCCTCTTTTCCGAATTCTTCCGTGCCATATTTGGGGGCATGGGAAACACCAGGCAGAGCTACAACACAGGCCGGGCATATGCGGGAAGAGGACAGGATGCTGAGACCACTGTGGAACTCACGCTGGAGGAGGCTTTCCACGGCACAACCAGGACGCTGCAAAGCAACGGACGGCGTATCCGGGTGAAAATCCCGCCTGGAGCACGAGAAGGGGCAAAAGTACGCATCGCCGGCATGGGCTATCCCGGCCCTGGCGGAGGCGCACGGGGCGATCTGTACCTGCATATTCGGATTAAACCACACCCATTCTTCCGGCGAGAGCAGGACGAACTGTACTGTGATGTTAAGGTTGACCTGTATACCGCTGTCCTGGGTGGGCAGGTACGTCTGGTAACTTTGGATGGCGAAGTGATGCTAAAAATTCCCCCTGGCACCAGCAGTGGCACCACCCTTAGATTGCGCGGCAAAGGCATGCCCGATCCCCACGACCCTGCACGGCGTGGTGACCTTATGGCTACCGTACTGGTACAGGTGCCTGACCGTCTCACCGCCCGCGAACGGGCGCTGTTTGAGGAACTGGCCAGGCTTCGAGAGAGGAAATCCTGGTGAAGAGGTCCAGGATTCTGCTGCTTTGTGTGACACCAATAATATGCACTGTTATGGCCTGCACATTTGGTGGGCAGGGAACGCTCATCGGTGCTACGCCGTCGGCTCAGCTTCCACTTACACTGACCCCCATCATTCTGCCGACCCCCCTCTCTGCTGAGATCACCAGCCAGCTGGAGGCAGAGGACGAAGTGCTTACAAATATCTACCAGCGGGCCAGCCCGGCGGTGGTTTATATCGAGGTTATGGCCAGAGAAACTGACGCCGGGGCACTGCTCGGTAGCGGCTCCGGTTTTGTCATTGACTCGGAGGGCCACATCGTGACCAACGCCCATGTGATCGAGCAGGCAGATTACCTGGAAGTCTTCTTTTTCGATGGCGAAGTCGTCAAAGCCAGAGTTGTAGGGCAGGACCCTTACTCGGACCTGGCGGTCATACAGGTGGATGTGCCCGGTGAACGGCTGCTGCCTCTGGAGTTAGGTGACTCGGACACGCTCAGAGTGGGGCAGCGGGTCATTGCGATCGGCAATCCTTTTGGCCTGGAAGGAACGATGACCGTCGGCATCATCAGTGCTCTCGGGCGCTCGCTGCCTTCCCGGCTGATGGAAAGCGAGGGTTATTTCTCAAATCCGGAGATCATCCAGACCGACGCTGCGATCAACCCCGGTAACTCCGGAGGACCGCTGCTGGACATTCATGGGCGGGTCATAGGGGTGAGCACAGCGATCCGCTCGACTACCGGTGTCAACACTGGGGTCGGCTTCGCCGTGCCGGTCAACACGCTCAAACGCGTTGTCCCCCACCTGATCGAGGAGGGCACGTATCACTACCCCTACCTGGGCATCACATCTGATACACGCTTCACCCTGGCAGAACTGGCGGGGCCGTTGGGATTGCCGGTCACTCAAGGCGTGCTCATCTCCAGCGTCCAGCCCAATACGGGAGCTGCCCGTGCTGGACTGCGCGGAGGAGATCATGAGGTGAAGGTCAAGGGAGTCGCAGTACGGGCCGGCGGTGACGTCATTATTGCTATTGATGGCTACCGGCTCCGTTCCTTTGGTGACCTGGTGGCCTACCTGGTGCGGGAGACCCGGGTGGGGCAGGAGGTAAAGTTGACCATTATCCGGGACGGGGAGGTAATGGAGGTACCCGTCGTGTTGGGAGAGAGATGAACGTTGCCTGAACGGCCGTCAACCGACAACAGAGGAGTCCTCGAGGCCGCGGGTCAACGAGTGTACAGGGGGTCAGGCTGCCTGGGGCAACAGCCAGGATAAATGCGAGTTGGACCACTTTGCGATGGCGTGCGCAGGCTTATAATCGTCGGTGATAACAAGTTCTTGGATTCTTGGAGATATAGGCGCTAATGAAAAGAAATAGCACGCCTTCCCCCATAATCAAGCGAAGCAAGAAGCGAGTTATAGCGTTCGGCTGGTATGGTGGAAAATACTCACATCTTGATTGGCTTCTACCCTTACTGCCCCCGTGCCACCATTATTGCGAGCCGTTTGGTGGTTCGGCTGCTGTCTTATTAAATCGAGAGCCATCGCCCGTAGAAACATACAATGATATTGATGGTGAAGTAGTAAATTTCTTTCGAGTTTTACGAGATGAGCCAGAACGTCTAATAAGGGCTATTGGACTCACGCCCTTTTCGCGGGAAGAATATAGCGTGCGAAATTGATCCCTCTTTAGACCATGTTGAACGTGCAAGGAGATTTTACATACGTGCTCGTCAAGTACGCACAGGTTTAGCTCAATCTGCAACGCTTGGACGATGGGCCAATTGTAAGAATACAAGTAGAGCGGGCATGGCAGGAGCTGTATCTCGCTGGCCTGGTGCAATAGAAGATTTGCCAGACATAGCATTACGCTTACTGCGCGTTCAGATTGAGAACAGACCCGCAATTGAAGTCATACGTTTGTATGATTCGCCCGAAACACTTTTTTACTGCGATCCGCCGTATATCCACGAGACACGGGGCGATAACAATGCTTATTCTTATGAAATGAGTGATGAAGAACACCGTGAATTGGCCTTGGTGTTGAATTCGGTTCAAGGGCTTGTGGCTATTTCAGGTTATGATTGTGACTTTATGAACGATTTGTACCCTTCTCCTAAGAGCCTATCCGAAAAACCGTACAAGCGGCATCCCTATGCCGCTTATACCGACGCATAGGGATACGTCGGTTATGTTTTTCGGATAGGCACTAAGTGGCACAATCGCTCCAACAAAAACGATACACTCAACCAAAGATGAGCGAACTGAGATTCTGTGGACAAATTATGACCCCCAAGCTATCATTCCCAAAATGCTATTTTAGGATATGGAATGAGCACACCCGAGGAGATTCTTTCAAGAATTCTGAAGCGTGCTTCGGCAGATACAGCCAGGTCGGTTATTGAACCATTTCTTCACGTGTGATGACCGACTGCGGCGACAGGCAAAGCACATCTCGAAACGGTTTAAGGCTGATTGGGGAGATTACAAACGCAAAGCATTGTTTGCCGGCAAGACAGTGGAGCAAATCGTGGACGAGATTGAGCAGGTGCGTCAACCCGGCTGAGACCCGCTCACCCCGCGCTGTCCCGAGCCGACTGCTCCCCCGGCGGCTTCGCTGCCCTGGCGCAGCGGCTGAGCCAGGATGCCGTCAGGCTTCTTCGCTCCAAACTCTAAAAGGCAACCGATGATGAAAATAAAGTATTTCTCATGGATGGCAGAACAGTCTTTCAAAACATCACCTGATGGTGAGCGACTGTTTTACTATCTCGGTGGATTCTGGTCAAAGCCGTACATTATCCCTGACCAGGAAACAGAACAACGGCTTTACAAGAAACAGTTATGGGTGTTGCGGATTTTTGTGGGCGTAATGATTTTAGGTCAACCATTTCTCATCATTGCTGTGCCCGAAATTGTCAAAACGCCGTTGTATATTCTTTACTTCATTCCAATCATATTTTTGTATTGGCTTGTAAATTGGCTGGTTTTCAGAAAGGACCTTGCGACACTTACTCGAGCAAAGACTCGCATTCCCTTATCTTACTTCTATCGTGACCTGGCAAAAAAATCTAACACATTTGTGCTTATTCTTGTTTTTCTCGGTTCGGTCGGTCTTGTTTGGGCAGGAGTATGGATCATCAAGATTCCAATCACACCCTTTGTCGGCTGGGTGACTGTCATCTTCTTCGGGCTTTGTGCAGTCGCATCGGGCTACACACTGGTACTAAAATTGACCATGCCCAAAACCAATGAATCAAGCGATAATAAAACCGAAGCCTGACACGCGCTTCGTGCGACACGAGGCCGCTCGTATGGCTTTTGTACCTTGAGTGACACAACCAGTTGTTCTGCCAGCCGTATCGCTGGCAACGGCGGGGCGCCCAGTAGGGGCACAGCGATGCTGCGCCCGCTCAGAAGCGCAGCGATGCTGTGCCGGTACGGAACAGGCGGTTGGAAATCGGCCTTTCCGGGCACCTGCGCCGACGCAGAAACAGGGAAGAGGTGATTGATTAATCACCCGTACCCGGGGCAGGCCGACCGAAGGCCTGCGGCCCAAAGCAGGCGACTTCAGTCGGTATGGGTGGGCGGTTACGTCTAAACTCGTTGCTCAGAGGCTTACCCTCGCTATATCATCCTTGATTCAGGAGTATAAACCATGTTTAAAGCAGATGAGTTGCGTGAACTTGCTACGGTACAGACCAACACGCCTGTATTGAGCGTCTATCTAAACGTGGACCCACGGGAGCATACGACAGATGAATACAAGCTGGCGCTGCGGCAAATGCTCAAGAATGTCCAAAGCAGCGCGATGCCCGAGGATGTAGAAGCGGTCGAGCGATTCATCCAGCATGAGTACGATTGGTCTGGGCGAGGTATAGTGATGTTTTCCTGCCAGCGGGAGGATTTCTGGCGCGCTTATTCCCTGGCCGTCCCGGTTACCTCGCACGTGATGGTGGCCCGGAAGCCTTACATCTGGCCGCTGGCTGCACTGGTGGATGCTTACGGCAGTTGCCTGGTGGTCCAGGTTGACCGTCAGGGTGTGAAGTTATCACTGTACGAGATGGGCGAATTGGTGGTCACCGATGGTTATGTGGGCGAAGAGGTACGCAAGCTGAAGAAAGGCCGTGGCTCTTCCGGTGGAGCAGCACGGCGAGGCGGAGCACCCATCTCTGGTCGCCATGAGGATGAGGTAAGCCAGCGGAATATGCGCGAGGCGGTCAGGGTCACGGAGCGCTTCTGCCGCCAGTACGGACCACAGCGGCTGCTCATCGCTGGCGCTGAGCCAACCGTGGCCCAATTCCGCGAGCTGCTCCCCAAGGCTCTAAGCGAAAAAGTGATCGGCACGTTTAGCATTGACATGAACGCGCAGGAGCCTGAGGTGCGCGAAAAATCGCTCGAAATCCTGGAGCAGGTGGAGAGGGAACGGGAAGCCGCGCTGGTGGAGGCTGTTTTCACGGCAGCGGCTAAAGGTCGCGGTGGAGTCATCCGTCTCGCCGACACGCTGGAGGTGGCCCATGAGGGCCGCATCCATACGCTGATCATCGCCCGCGATTACCACCAGCCCGGCTACCAGTGCCGTAATTGTGCCTACATCACCGATCAGCCTATCGCAACGTGCCCCTTCTGCGGAGGGGAGTTTGCGGAGATCGCGGATGCGACGGAAGCCCTGGTGACAAAAGTGATTGAAGACGGCGGAAGGGTCGAGGTGGTGGATTATCATCCCAAACTGGCTGAATTCGGAGTAGGAGCGCTGCTGAGATATTAACTGAATGCACGAACTCTCCATCACCCAATCTATTCTGGACATTGCCCTGGCCCATGCACAACAGGCCAGGGCAAATCGTGTGTTGCGGATTAACCTGGTGGTCGGGGAACTCTCCGGGCTGGTAGGAGAATACATCCAATTCTACTTCGACTTTCTGAGCAAGGAGACGCTCGCTGAGGGGGCAGAGTTGACATTCCAGCATGTACCGGCCCGCTTCCGCTGTTCAAGTTGCGGGGCGGAGTACGAACCGGCAGATATGGACTGGACCTGCCCGGAGTGTGGTGCACTGCAACCTGTGGTCATAGGTGGCAGAGAATTGCTTGTGGAAAGCATCGAGGTTGAGTGAACAGGATGCCATATACGCTCCAGTTACTGGCGCGCCAGGAGTCACCGGAAGGCGATACGCGTAAGGACCTTTTACGTCTGCAGGACGGGGAATGTGTTGAAGTGGTGCTGCTGCGCTATAGGGATCGGCGCAGTGTATGCGTCTCCACACAAGTCGGCTGTGCCTGTGGATGCGTATTTTGCGCTACAGGGCAGGCGGGCTTTGTGCGCCAGTTGTCTGCTGAGGAGATCATTGCCCAGGTACTCCACTTCTGGAACGAACTGGTGGCCGTGGGCGAGCGGCTCTCCAACATCGTCCTGATGGGAATGGGCGAGCCGCTCCTCAACTACGACCAAACGGTGGAGGCCATCCGCTGGCTGAGCCATCCCCGTACCATCGGCTTCGTCCAGCGCCGCATTACCCTCAGCACGGTGGGAATCGTCCCCGGGATCGAGCGGCTGGGGGGTGAAGGATTGTACATCAACCTTGCCGTCTCACTTCATGCTGCGACAGATGAGTTGCGTAACCGGCTGGTGCCCATAGGACGCCGTTACAACCTGGACCAGCTGTGTGCTGCGCTGCGAGAGTACACAGCACGCACCGGCCGCCGCGTGATGATCGAATGGGCGATGATCGCCGGGGTTAACGATGGCCTGGATCAGGCAGAGGCGTTGACTGCGCTTTTGCGGGGCATACCGGCGCATGTCAACCTGATACGGCTGAATCCAACGCCCGGCTATGCAGGCCAGCCCGCCACCTGGGAAGCGATTGAGGCGTTTACAACCGTGCTCGACCGCGCTGGCATACCGCATACCCTGCGTCAACAGCGCGGCGTCGCCATCGGGGCCGGGTGTGGCCAGTTGCGCCAGGCTCAGGTGACCGGCACCCCGGAGGGCCTGCCCCGTGCCCGCCAGACCGCAGGCCGACTGATCGGCGCGGAGTAACTTTCACGCTGATTGGAATTGCCCTTCCTGGGCACTTCGCGCCGGGTGTCGGCCTTCGCCGACACAAGCTTTACGTGTGTCTCACCAGGAAGGTCGGCGAAGGCCGACCATCGGCCACAGGCCCAAAGAGGCTGACTTCAGTCAGCGCTGAATAGTTACAGCGCGGCTTTGTGATCCATACCACACATAGCAGGCAGTTATAGAAACGGAAGGAGTTTATGGGACGAGTTATACACACTGACGCTCCGGGAAAAGTGCGCGAACAACTGCGCCGCACTGTCGCAGAGATGTTGCGACGGCTGGGCCAGAAAACCCGACTGGATGATGAGGCTAAAGACCAGGCGTCTCTGATCGTTTTCTGCCTCCACGGCATTGCCGATACCGTAGACCAGACCGTGGAAGCCTGGGAGAAACGCGATTACTACCTGAAGGCCGAGAGGTTCAGACGCGAGTGGGACTGGCTGGAACCCGCCACCGACGAGCTGAGCGCGGTCATCCACAGGGGACAGTGGGAACGCCTGCCCGAAACTCTGTCCAGGCTCTTCCCTCACTTCGCCGATGTCAAGATTACCCAGATGACCCGTAGCCCGACCCTGTGGCAGGGTGCTTATGAGAAGCTCATCAAAGGTGATGGCTCAAGGCCTTAGCTCGCCTATCACCACAATACGGTGGGTATCTATCCCGTAGGGGTAACAGGAAATCAACGTAAGCACCGGACTTGAGGTTGGGTACATCACACTGACATCAGTAGGGTCAATGATGCGCTTTTGGGTTACCACGTAGCGATAGACGTTGCCGGTCGTGTGGACGAAGACCTCGCTCCCCAACTCAACGTCCGGCAGGTAGCGAAAGATCTCGCCGAAGATGTCGTTATGGGCCGAGATGATGCAGTTGCCGCTCTCACCCGGATTGGCACTGCCGATGTGATGGCCGGCCCCGCGCTTAAGCGATTCCCAGTCATCCCCTTCCACAACGGGCGCATCCACGCCGATGGACGGTATTACGATGCGCACAGCGTGCTCCGGTCCAGGCGTCGGCACCGGCAGCGGGGTGACCTCTTCGACCAGATGGCGCAGGTGAGCAGGGATCTCCTGAGGCGCAGGCCCGCCGGGCGAATCCGGCGGCGTATGCCCCCCTGGAAGCAACGCCACCCGAATTACAGGGGTCGGGGTGGGGGTGGGCAGGAGCGGTAATTGGGTCTGGTAAACGTGCGTGGAGGCGCGGTTGATCTCCTGGAGCGCTTCCATCGCGCTGAGCAGCACGAGCGCCAGTGCGACCACCAGCCCCAGCTCAATTACAAGCAGGCTTTTGTTGAGCACCCAACCCCAGCGCACCGGGCGGCGAGCACGGGGAACTTTTTCCTCCTCCGTGGCCTCTTCCACCGCGCGCGGCCGGTAACCGGCCGTCGCTCCCACATTCTCGAAGCGCCGATAATCGGTCGGCAGGGGCGGCACATATGGCTCTGGCGCTGGTGACGCCAGGGGATCGAAGGGAACCTGTCCCTCTACGTGCTTGCCCAGCCGTCGCAGACGCTCCAGGCGCGCCTGGCGTTTGCGGATGCGCAGCACCTCTTCCAGTTCCTCTATAGTAAGCTCATCAACCGGACGGCGGTCTCTCATCAGGCCATGCCACCGCGAACACTTCCCGCTCGAAAAACCAGTTGAACGGGGGCCAGTTGAACAGGATATAACGGATTACCCGAAAGAGGAGATTTTCCCGCCGGTGCTGTGGCGGGGTATCCAGCCACACGCGGGCCCGAAATCCCGCCCGCCGCAGCACGTGACGCAGGCTGGTCACACTCTGCTCGTTCACATGCACGTCGAGATTGGCCGGGATGATCGCGCGCGGGTTTCTGGGGTAGCGCTCCCCTTCTCCCATCAGCGTCCGCACCAGCCGCACCACCGGATAGGCGTACCTGTCATACCAGACGTTAGGGGCAGTATGGATCACCAGCCGACCATCCGGGCGCAGCACGCGTCGCGCTTCCGCCAGCGCCTGGTCCAGTTCCCAGGGATGCAAATGCTCAACCAGATCAAACATCAGCACGCGATCGAACACACTGTCGAGGAAGGGCAGCCACCTGGCATTGGCCTGACACACCGCTCCGCTGCTCCGTGCCATATAGAGCGCGGCCGGCGCGAAATCCACGCCGTAAGCCCGTATGCCTGACTCCGTACAGCGGCGCAGAATCTCCCCACGTCCACATCCCACATCCAGCACCCGCATGCCCGGCGCGACCTCGGCCACCTCAAAGGCCTGCCTGAGCCGGCGTGACAGATGTGCTCCCTCACTGGCGACAAATTCCTCATATCCTTCGCAGGAGCTGAGGAAATAGCGCTCATCGTACAGGTCAGGGCATACTGACGGACTCTTCTCGCTTTCCAAGGGACTCCCCCCACGCATTATAAACCGCCGTCTGAACCAGGTCAAGCGGTGTCCCCAGTCGAGCAAAGCCATCTTCAACAGGTGCATCTCTTCAATCCCCAACAAAGCAGCCATCAAGCCGTACACTGTAACCCCTACGCCACCACCGACTGTCACCGTCAACAGCTCACCCGCCAGACCCGGCAGCCCGACCAGCCTGGCTGTCACAGCTCGTACCACTATGCCCATCACCAGGGATGCCCCGGTAGCCTTGAGGATGAGTTTCCATATCTCATGCTTTCCCAGGCTTCCGGCGGAGCGCTGCAGTAAAGTCAACATGATCAGGGCATGGGCAGCCCATTTCAGTGAATTGGCCAGGATCAGGCCGTTTAGCGTCAGCGTGATAAACAGGGTCGGCGCCAGCGCCATGACCACATAGAGACCAACTGTGACTGCGCCCACCAGCGCCGGTGTCCAGGTGTCCTTGCGAGCGTAGAAAGCGAAGATCAGCGGCTGATCCACGGCAGCGAAGATCAGCCCAACCAGGTGGCAGCGTAATGCAGCGACCGTGCCCAAAGTATCGGTGCTGGTGAAACCGCCGTGTTCGAACACCAGCGCGACGATGGGGGTCGCCAGCACCCATAAACCCACCGTCGCCGGAATAGTCAGGGCCAGCACCAGACGCAGCCCCTGTGCCAGTGTGGCTCTGAAGGGACCGGTATGCCCACCTGTCGCCTGCCGGGACAGCGTGGGAAGGATGGCCACAGAAACGGCCAGGGAGACCAGCCCCAGTGGGAACTGGATCAGGGTGGCCGAATATTGCATCCAGGGGATACTCGAGGAACCGGTACGCGAGGCCAGGTTGTAACTGAGTATCACGCCCAGTGAGTCCACAATCAGCCCCAGGGCGATAGGGATATACAGCTGACCGATGCGATGCAGTGCCGGGTGCCCCACGTCCAGCACAAAGCGGATACGGATTCCGCGCAGCCCGGGCCACTGCAAAGCCACCTGCAACATGGCGCCTGCCAGGAGTCCAAGGGCCATGCTTGAGACCCCCAGGCGCTTTCCCAAAGCCAGCCCGAGCACCACGATCGCGGCATTATAAGCGGCCGCAGTGAAGGCTGGCAGGGTAAACCGCTTCAGAGCGTACAACGTTCCCGAGATAATGCCGGCTGCATTGAGGAACACGACTGCCGGCAGCATCATCCTGAGCAGGTGAACGGCCTCCCACTGAAAGCGCGTCGCATACCCCCCTGCCATTGCCCACACGATCTGCGGAGCCAGCAGCTCGCCTGCCAGCACGGCGACTGAGAGCGCAACGGCGATCAGGCTCAGCAGGGTGCTGACCAGACGCCCCAGTTCGGCCCTCCGCTCCTGTGCAACATAATCGGAGAGCACCGGTACCAGCGCCGAGCTGATGATGCCACCGACCAGAAAGTCGTACAGCAGGGTGGGGACGCGCATGGCCACCTCCAGTGCCCCCACCGAACCTGTGGCGCCGAACAACCCTGCCTTGACCATCTCGCGCACCAGCCCCAGCACCCGGCTGGCTATATTGCCCAGCGCGATGATGCCGGCTGCCTGCGCTACCTCAACATGCGCTTCAGAATGCACTTCGTTCAAATCGCCTCTCCGCCAACCGATCTTTCTACAGTGCCCCAAAAGTATACTCCACTTTAGGAGTGACCACAAATACTGTCACCCAACCGTAACGCTTCTGTAACCTGTACCTGCTGCTCGTGAGATACAATAAGATTGCTGCACAAAATAGACCGCCGGTGACGGGGGACAGAAAAATAAAGTGGAGCTTGACCGGTTGTTCCGCAAATACCAGGAAGAAATTGAAACGCAGTGGCTGGCGATAGCGCGATGCCTGCCCGCCTATACTTCTATCTCCTCAGATGAGGGTAGTTCAAGCTGTCGCAATCTCCTCCAGGCTCTGCTGGCAGGCTCACCGGAAGAACAGGAAGAGAAAATACGTCTGTGGATCGAGCAGGAAATCAGAGAACGCAAAGCGCGGCCCTCTGAATTGCCTCAGCTCCTCGAAAGTCTGGCCCAAATCCTGCGCCGATTGCTCCCCTCGTCAGAAATTGCGATGCTCGACGGTTGTCTTGAGACCGGTATCGGAGTCGTAGCCCGCTTTTTTGCCGCCGAGGTCGAACGCCTGGCAACAGAAAAGGCCCATCTGGAAGCACTTAACGAGATCGCACGCGAACTGGCCGCCAGCCTCGACCCGAAATTGATGCTCCACCGGGTACTGAGCGAGGTCGTGCGGGCTATCGGCGGTGATATGGGCGTGATCCACTTGCTGGACAACACGAGCGGCCTTATCAAACCCCAGGCGACGTACCACTGGGAATGGGTGACAGGCCAGACCATCCCTCTCGCAGAAATACCCCCGGAGTGGCAGTTGGGCAAGACGGAAGCCCCCTGGTACCTGCCCGATTTAGCCCTGGAAACGCCCCCCGGATGGTTGAAAGGACTGACGGACGCAGAGATGCGCTCTCTGCTCGCAGCACCATTGATCGCCGGCGGCGCGTTCATGGGGCTGGTGACCGTGGTAAGTTCTCGACCGCAGGCCTTCCGCCCGTCTGACATTCGGCTCTTCGGGGCAGCGCTCAGTCACATTGCTACTGCCCTCGGCAATGCCGAGATGTATCAACTCATCACCCGACAGGCCCAGGAACTCGGCCAGATGCTGCGCCATCAACAGGAGGAGGCCACCAAGAGCCAGGCCATCCTTGCCTCCATCGCGGACGGGGTGGTCGTGAACGACGTTGAAGGGAAAACCATCCTTGTGAACCCGGCCGCCGGGCGTATCCTGGATACCCCCATTGATCAGCTTCTGGGACGGGATTTTCGCACGCTTTTCTCCATCTTCGGCAGCCGTGGGGGAGAGGAGGCGATCAACGCGCTTGAGAATATGCTGAGTGCACCAGAAACAACCAGAGTGCACAAAGCGTTCAAAACAACACTGGAAGTTGAAGGTCGCATCGTCCGTGCCCACCTTTCGCCGGTGCTGACGGCACGGGGTGAATTTCTGGGAGTGGTCACCATCCTGCGGGATGTTACAAAAGAGGTCGAGGCGGACCGGGCCAAAAGTGAGTTCGTCTCCACCGTGTCCCACGAGCTGCGCACCCCTATGACCTCTATAAAAGGTTACGCTGATCTTCTTTATGCTGGCGCCGTTGGTCCGCTTAACGAGGAGCAGAGGCGTTTCCTGGGCATCATCAGGGATAATGTCGAACGGCTGACTGCCCTGATCAACGATCTGCTCGACATCTCGCGGGTGGAGAGCGGCCGGATACGCTTTGAACCTAAACTCATCCAGATCAGTGATGTGATCGCCGACGTGATCAAAGTAATGGTCGTCTCAGCCGAGGCCAAACATCAGACTCTCACATATGAGGTGATCGGCCGCATACCGGAGATCATCGGCGACCGCGACAGGCTCAATCAGGTGGTGACCAACCTGGTCAGCAATGCCATCCGCTATACCCCCGAAGGTGGCAGGATTGAGGTGAAGGTCTATGCCGTTGAGGGGGCCGTGCGGGTGGACGTGCGCGACAACGGCATTGGCATTGCCCCCGACGATCTGGGCCACATCTTTGAGCGCTTCTATCGCGCTGACCATCCGCTGGTTATGGAAACGACAGGGACTGGTCTGGGCCTCTCCATCGTCAAAATGTTCGTGGAGATGCATGGTGGTAGAGTATGGGTGGAGAGCAAACTGGGCGAGGGCAGCACCTTCACCTTCATATTGCCCGTGCCGGCCGGAGAAAGGGTGGAAGCGGAGAGGCGGCGGGTTCTGCCACGGATCATGGCCCGCACTCGCCTGATCTTCTTCGTCGAGGATGACCCGGAGACCGCCGCCTACGTGAAGAAACTGCTGGAGGGCAACGGGTATCAGGTCTTCGTCCTGGGACGTGGCCGCACGGTTGTCTCCAAGGCCGAGGATAGACAGCCCGACCTGATCATCCTGGACCTGATACTCCCTGATGTCGAAGGCCTGGAGGTGCTCCGCTGGCTGAGAGAAAACCCCGCCACCGCCGACATACCCGTCATCGTAATGTCCATCGCACAGGATGACGGGAGCGCCTGGAAACTGGGCATCGTGGACTATCTCACCAAACCGGTGGAGGATGAAGATCTGCTGCGCAGCGTCGAAAGAGCCCTGACCTGGCAGGGTCGTGTGCTGATCGTCGAGGACGATGTGGATACCGTGGGGCTGCTCTCCGCCACCATGCGCCAGATAGGTTTCACTCCACTGGTTGCTGCCAACGGTTACGAGGCGCTGGCAATGGCTCGCCGCTACCGTCCCGATCTGATTTTGCTCGACCTGCGCCTGCCGGGGATGGATGGCTATGAATCGCTTACCCACCTCAAACGGGACGCAATAACTCAAACTATTCCCATCGTCGCCATCTCTGCCCACGTGGCTGACGCGGATAAGGAACGTAAACGGCTCATCGCGCTGGGAGCAAACAGTTTCCTTGCCAAACCCTTCTCAATCGAGGACCTGCTGGCCGAGGTTGAAGCAGCTCTCCAATCGGTCGCCATGCCTCCCCAGGTGTTTAACGAACGGATCAACTCCACGAGCTTGGGCTGAAGGACGGCTGCGAGGTTGACACACACCGATTATCGGCTATAATCAGCCCGGAGGAGAAGGGGCGCTATCGTGACCCATCACGATAGCGCCTTTGGCGTATTCAGAGTACCGCGAGGAGGGGACAGGTGACGATCCATTTTGGCACCGATGGCTGGCGGGCTGTCATTTCCGATACCTTTACTTTCGCCAATGTGCGGCTGCTATCACAGGCTATCGCGGATTATGTACTCGAAGAGTCGGCCGATGAGAGACCAGAGGTGGTCGTTGGCTTCGATACCCGCTTCCTGTCCGACAGGTACGCAGCGGAGGTGGCCCGCGTTATGGCGGGGAACGGCATCATCGCCCATCTCACCCGTGCTGACGCTCCCACACCGGCTGTCTCTTATGCGGTGGTGCACAAGCAGGCAGTGGCCGGCGTGATGATCACCGCGAGCCACAATCCGCCGCGCTACAACGGCATCAAGCTCAAGGCCGCCTTCGGCGGCTCCGCGCTGCCAGAACAGGCCCGGCGCGTCGAAGCTCATCTGGCACGCAACCAGGAACTGGGCCGTGAACCGCGCGCAATGGAGTATCAGGAAGCGCTGGAGCGGGGGCTGATTCAGCGTTTTGACCCTGCCTGGATTTACTACGAACACCTGGGAAGGCTCGTGAATCTGGACGTGATCTCTGACGGAGAACTCTGCGTTGTGACCGACGCCATGTACGGGTCGGGACGCAAGTGTATCGCCGATATGCTGGCGCGCACACGCTGCCGGGTGTACCAGATCCGCAGTGAAATGAATCCCGGCTTCGGAGGCATCCATCCAGAGCCTATCGCCCGCTACCTCAGTGCCCTGAGGTCAGCAATTCAATCCTGCCATGCCGATATAGGACTGGCTACTGACGGGGATGCCGACCGCATCGGCGCGATGGATGCGCACGGCAATTTCGTGGACCCTCACCACATCTTCGCGCTCGCTCTCCGTTACCTCTTCGAGACACGGGGCTGGAGGGGCGCTGTAGTTAAAACCGTTTCCACCACCCGTATGGTGGATCGGCTGGCAAACCGTTATGGACTGCCATTGGTAGAGACGCCTGTCGGGTTCAACTACATTGCCGACTACATGCTGAACGGGGATGTGCTGATCGGTGGGGAGGAATCGGGGGGCATGAGCATCAAGGGCCACATCCCGGAAGGCGACGGCGTGCTGATGGGATTGCTTCTTTTGGAGCTGGTCTCTGCAGCCCGTACTCCCTTACATGAGCTGGTATCCGACCTCCAGCGCGATGTCGGACCGGCGCTCTACATCAGACAGGATATCCCTCTTCGACATCCGGTGGCAAAGGCTCAGATGGTCGCCCGTCTGACCGGCGATGCCCCCGCTAACCTGGGGGGCCAGGAGGTGGTAAGCGTGGATACCCTGGATGGGGTAAAATATCTGCTGGCCGACGATTCCTGGCTGCTGATCCGCCCTTCGGGCACCGAGCCGGTATTGCGCGTCTATGCCGAGGCCCGGGATGAAGCGATGGCACAGGAGCTGGTAAGATACGGGGAACGGATGGCTGCCTGCGCCTGAGCCAGCAGATTTGTACGGAGATTTCGCCAATGCGTTCTTTTTTCCTGGCTATCGAGGGAGTGATCGGGGTGGGCAAGACTACCCTGGCCCGCCTGCTGCAACCCCGCTTCGGCGCAGAGGCATTGTTGGAGGCATTTGAGCATAACCCATTCCTGTCTGATTTCTATGCCGACCGTGCTCGCTACGCCTTCCAGACCCAGATTTTTTTCCTCCTCAGCCGTTATAGCCAGCATCAAGAGGTGCCGGCGCTGCTGAACCGTGCCCCTCTCATCACCGACTACACCTTCGCTAAAGACAGCCTGTTTGCACAACTGAACCTCAGCGGAGAGGAATGGGAGGTATACAGACAGTTATACACCATACTGGCCGACCGGGTGCCGTTGCCTGACCTGGTCATCTATCTGCGCGCCGATACTGACCTGCTGATGCTGCGCATCGCCATGCGCGATCGCTCCTACGAGCGGGAAATGGATCGGGATTATATTGAGTCAGTGCGGCAGGCTTATGAACAATACTTCTCCTCCTATACGCTGACTCCACTGCTGATCATTGATGCCAACGAGCTGGATTACGTGCGCGACCCGGAGGCCCTGGCCTTCATCGAGGGACAGGTACGTACGGCACTCGGACTGGGAGTACATCAGCGCCCGTTGCCAAAGCTGGAGATCACCGGCCTGCCGGCCAGGCCAGCAACGGGTGGTACCATCCCGCAGGCGGAAGCGGGGCCGGTGGCTTACTTTATGGCCGCCAACGCTGCTATGGGGCGTCTTGGCAATCTCATGGCCGGCCATCGCGGACCCGGGGAGCGGGACAAAGAGCTAAGGAGTGCCCTTCAAGAGACATTACAGGGATTGAAACGGCTGGCTGCTGTGCTGGGGGTGGAATGGGATGTACTGTTGAATCCTGAGTCCTGAGTCTTGCGTCCTGCATCTTGCGTCCTGCATCCTGCGTCCTGACTCCTGCGTCCTGATTCCTGTGAGATGACCAGGATGAACAAATCTGTTTATCTGACAGCTTCTGACGAAGCCGGTCGCCGTGGCCTGCTCAATGTTCTGCTGTCCGGTATGGCAGCGATAACTGTGGTAACGCTGGTGCTGGCCCTGGCGCTGAGAGTCAAGTACGGCCCTCTGGCTCACATCATCAGGCTGGCCCACCTGACTTCAGCGGCGCTTGTTGGCTTTGCGGTGGTGTACATTATCAATCGCTACTGGTCATCTCAGGTGGCAGCCGGCCTGTTCGTGATGATCCTGTTCGTCGCCCTGCTCCTGGGAGATGACGCCTGGCAACTTGTACACGGTCGCAGCACCTACATGTTCGCGATCCCTATTTTCGTGGCCAGCATCGTGCTGCGCCCGTGGGCCAGCTTTGTGATGGCCTGCCTGAGCTGGGTTGCTGTCGGAGTGCTATCGCTACACGTGCTCCACAGCTCAGTCCCTATACCGACCGTACTGGGGTTCTTTGCTATCGCGGTCATCTCCTGGCTGGCGGCACGCGGCCGCGAGCAGGCATTCCTGGAGCTTCGGGCCGTCAACCTTGAACTGGACCGGCGGGTCGAGGAGCGCACACGTAACCTGGCAGAAGCACTGGAGTGGAACACTAAATTGTACAGGGCCGCCACGGCGATCGGTTCCGAGATCTCCCTGAATGGAGTCCTGCGCATCACGGCTGAGCAGATGGCCACTGCCCTTGGCACGAGCAGGTGCATCATTTCGCTGGTAAAGCACCAGGAGAATTGTGCCGAGGTAGCGGCGACCTTTCCGGAGGACGCAGCAAGGGAGGGCACAAAAAGAGACCTCCACGCTATTTCTCAGGTTCTGGGGGAGCGCAAAGTCAAATTGATCTGGAGCGACGATCCGGCGCTCACCCGGCCAGAGGTGGAGCTTCTGAGGGACTATAACGCCCGGACCCTGGTTATACTCCCCGTCGTTGCACGCGACAGGGTGCTGGGCCTTGTGGAGTTGATTGATGATATGACAAAGAGGAGTTACACGACTGAGGAAATCCAACTGGCCGAAAGTCTGGCGGCGCATGCCGCCCTTGCGCTCGAGAACGCGCGCCTGTACGAACAGGCCCGCAAGGAAATAGCCGAGCGCACCATGATGGAAGAAGCTCTGCGCAAGAGCGAAGAACGCTACCGCACCCTGGTGAACCAGTCTCCCATCGGTATCGTCACCTGTGACCGGGACGGCAATATCATCCATGTCAACACGGCCCTGCTCGAAATCCTGGGCTCCCCGGGTGAAGAGGCCACACGTCAGTTTAACCTGTTGACGATGCCCAACCTGGTGCAGGCCGGGATCGCTCAGGCCTTCAGGCAGTGTATGGAAGAGGCCGTACGGAGCACCAGCGAGTACGCTTACGTCTCCTACTGGGGAAAGGAGAGCATTATGCGCATCCACCTGGCCCCGTTGCGCGATGAGGAGGGAGCGGTAAGCGGCGCCCTGGCATTGGTTGAGGATGTGACCAGGCAGCGCAGGCTGGAAGAACAACTGATCCAGTCGGCCAAGCTGGCCTCCATCGGCGAACTGGCCGCCGGAGTGGCCCACGAGATCAACAATCCGATCAACGGCATTATCAACTACGCTCAACTGCTGCTGAACAAGGCCGAACCCGGCAGCCGCGAGGCCTACTTCATCGAGGGCATCATCCGCGAGGGGGAGCGCGTGGCCGAGATCGTGCGTGACTTACTCACTTTTGCACGTGTTGAACCTGATGCCGGCACCAGTCCCGCCTACGTACGTGACATTCTGAAGGCCACGCTCACCCTGGTAGGACAGCAACTGGAGAAAGATCACATTCTGCTGGAGATAGAGGAAATCCCCAACCTCCCACCGATCCGTTGCCGCAGCCAGCGCATCCAGCAGGTCTTCCTCAATCTGATCTCAAACGCTCGCAGCGCCCTGAACGAGCGTTTCCCTGCCGCCGACCCGAACAAAAAGCTGACCATCCGCATCGAAGAGGTGCACAAAAACGGAAAGCGTTATATACGCACCTCTTTCCACGACCGTGGCACAGGTATCTCACCGCAAAACCTGCCCCACATCTTCACTCCCTTCTTCACCACCAGGCGTCCGGGGGAAGGAACTGGCCTGGGCCTGTCCGTGAGCTATGGCATCATTCGGGATCATGGTGGAGAGATAGAAGTGGAAAGCGTCGAAGGGGAATATGCCATATTCAGGGTAGACCTGCCAGTACACCAGGAGTGAACCAGGGGGCATGACGCACGTATTGGTAGTTGACGATGAGCTAAGCATTCGCGAGACCTTCCAGGTCTTCCTGGAAGATGCGGGATATCAGGTGAGCACCGCAGCCGACTTCTTCAGTGCTGAGGCGCTTCTGACCAGCCAGCCATGTGATATAGTGGTGGCCGATGTGATCCTGCCCCGCATAAATGGGCTGGAGCTACTGGAGCTGGTGCACCGGATTGACGATTCCATCCCGGTCATCATCATCACCGGCGAGCCTGATATAGTCACGGCAGCCGAGGCGGTACGGCATGGCGCTTATGATTACCTGGCCAAACCGGTCACCCACAAAGCATTGCTGGGCGTGGTGGGCCGCGCCGCCGAAAAGAAACGCCTTCTGGACGAAAAACGCCGCCTTGAGGCGGAAAATCGTGCCTACCAGCTCGAACTGGAACGTATGGTCGCTCAACGCACGGCCGAGCTGGAACAGCGCAACCGGGAGCTGACCGCTCTGATCGAAATAGGGCGGGACATCTCCGGCATCCTCAACCTGACAGAAGTACTGAAACAGGTGACCCGTCGCACAGCTCAGGTCTGCGAAGCCCACCGCTGCTCCATCCTGCTCCTTTCCAGCGATGGTAAAACACTGATTCCCCTGATGTCTCAGTTCAGCAACGGCCATACCGACGAAGCACTGTGGCAGAGGTTTATCAACCTTACCTGCCCTCAGACCCTGGACCAGCTTCCGGAGTGGGAGCAGCTCACCCGCGAGCGGCGCCCGCTGTTCCTCCCGGAGGCTTCCCGCACATCTTTGCCCGAGCAATGGCTCCAGCCTTTCGGTGTCAAGAGCCTGCTGCTCGTGCCGCTCGTCGCCAAAGGAGAAGTGATCGGGGTTATGGTGCTCGATCAGGTGGAGGCAGGCAAAGGGTTTACCACCGCCCAGATAGAGCTGGCTGCAGCGATCGGCGCTCAGGCAGCCATTGCCATTGACAACGCCCGCCTTTTCGAGGCAGAGCAGCGCCGGCGGCAGGAGGCTGAAACCCTCTACCGTGCCACCCAGGCACTCACCACCACGCTCGACCTGGGCCAGATTTTCGAGCGCATCCTCCGTGAATTGCAACAGGTGGTGCCATACGACAGCGCCTCCGTCCAACTGCTCCGTGAGGACGGATGCCTCGAGATCATCGGTGGGCGTGGATTCTCCAATCCTGATGAAATCATCGGCCTGCGCTTTGACACCTCCAGAGACGACAACCCCAACAGGGAAGTAGTGTGTCGCCATACTTCCTTCATCGTGGATAACGCGCCGGCGCTATACCCCGCTTTTCGTGCAGAGCCTCATGCCTCTGCCGGCATCCTCTCCTGGATGGGAGTGCCACTGATGTTCGGAGACCGCATCATCGGCCTGCTCAGCCTGGATAAGCGCGAAGCGGGGTTCTACACTCAAGAGCATGCGCGGCTGGCCGAGGCGTTCGCGGCACAGGCGGCCATCGCAATCGAAAACAGCCGTCTCTACGACGAGATCAGGCGCTCGGCCGAGGAAATGACCACGCTCTATCACATCTCCCTGGAAATGGGTGGCTTTACAGAGCTGTCCGACCTGCTGTGGACAATCTGCGATCGCGCTGCCAGACTTCTAAATGTGGACAAGGGAGGGCTTTACCTCTACGACCCCCAACGTCAGGAACTTGAACTCGCCGTCGCCTACAAACTCAGGGGCGACTTCACCGGCACACGCCTCAAGTTGGGAGAAGGGGTTGCCGGACGCGTCGTACAGACGGGCCAGCCACTTATCGTGGATGACTACTCCCACTGGGAGGGAAGGGCCCGCGTGTACGAGGGGGAGCAGTTCACGACGGTCATCGGCGTGCCGCTCAAATGGAAAGAGCGGATCGTCGGGGCGATGACTCTCTCCGGAGAGACTGAAGAACGCGTATTTACGGCCGAGGATGAGCGTCTGCTCAGCCTGTTCGCACAGCAGGCGGCGCTGGCCATCGAGAACTCACGCCTCTACCATGAAGCAAAACGCCTGGTGGATGAACTGACCGTCCTCCACAACATTGATATCGCCATTACTTCAACTCTGGAGCTGGATAAGCTGCTGGAGATAGTCTATGAGCAGGTTGACCAGGCCATGCACCCTACCGCGTTCTACATCGGCCTGTATAATGCGGACAGAGACGAGCTGAACGTGGTGCTCACGGTGGAGAACGGTCAGCGTTTACCGCCGCTGACCCTTAAAGTGGAGGAAACGCGCGGGCTGAGCAATTGGGTCATCCGCACCGGACAGCCGTTGTGGATAAGTGACCTGGAAGCGGAGCGGACAACCCTCCCCGTGGAAGCGATTATGGTAGGGCAGCCTGCCCGTGCGGCGATGCTCCTGCCCCTGATCTCCAAAGGCAAGACCATCGGCGTCATCTCCGCCCAATCCGACCGTCCCCACGCCTTCGACGAGGGCCATCGGCGGCTCTTCTCTGGTATCGCCGCTCAGGTGGCCATTGCTCTGGAGAACGTGGTCCTGTTTGAGGAAACCAGACGTCGGCTCGCCGAGACACGCCTGTTGCAGGAACTGATGCATACCGCCGCTTCAACACTGGACTTCGATGAGGTGCTGGCCCGCGCCATTGAGATACTGAAGAGGGAACTGCACCTGGACCAGCTCACCTTCACTGTGCCCAACGAAGACGGCACCGCTCTTTACGTCCATTCCTCGCTCCAGGGCCCGGATGTGGTGCCGCCCGGGCTTGCTGTGCCGCTGGATAGAAGTGTGAGTGGGCTGGTCTACCGGACCGGAAAGCCACAGCTCATCCCCGACGTGCGGGAGGTGCCCTACTTTTTCGAGGTCACGCCGGGCATCCGTTCCGAGCTCACGGTGCCGGTAAAGGTGGGAGATCGCGTCGTTGCCATTCTGGATATCGAAAGCTACCAGCCGAATGCCTTCGATCAGGAGGACCTGAAGCTCTTCCAGGCCATCGCTGCTCAATTGGGCGTGGCCCTGGAAAATGCGCGGCTATACAAGGAGACCAGCCGCCGCCTCGCCGAGTCCGTACTGATCCAGGAAGTGATGCTGGCCGCCTCCTCGACACTGGACCTCGACCTGGTGATCGAGCGGACCGTAAAAGCGCTGCACCGCGCTCTGAATATTGAGCAGGTAGCTCTCCTGGTGCCGGACGAACAAAGCAAATTTCTGGTCTTCTACTCGCCTTCAGCCGGACAGCAGGGCCAGGCAGAAATCACAAAGCTACCCGTCGAAGACAGCCCGGCAGGGCAGGTATATCTGACCGGTCAGCCGTTGCTGGTGCACGATGTAGCAGTACAGAGTGATACCCCGGTCAAACGCTTTATCTCCGATCCTGCTGTGCGTTCCTTCCTTGCTGTGCCGGTGCAGTCCGGCCCCAACATCACAGCCGTGCTCCAGGCAGAAAGCCACACCCCAGGGGCTTTCGGCGAGGATGAGCTGCGCGTCTTTACCACCATAGCCGGCCAGTTGGGGGTTGTTTTGGAGAATGCCCGGCTTTACAAAAAACTGGAGGCGCAGACTGCCGAGCTGTTAAGGGCCTATCGGGAATTGCAGGAAGTGACGCGGTTGCGCACGGAGCTGGTACAGAACGTGAGCCATGAATTGCGCACCCCGCTCAGCCTGATCCAGGGATACACCGAGCTGTTGCTGGAAGGTGACCTGGGCCCGCTACCACAGAAACAGCAGGAAGTGCTCCGGACGATCCGCGAACGGGCAGCCGGCCTGGCACGTTCAATCCATAACCTGACCATGCTCCAGAACATGCCTCGCCTCATCCTGGAACGCACCCAGGTCTGGCTTGTGGACCTGCTGCACAGTGCCATGTCTGGATTCCAGGTCCTCGCAGAGAGAAGCGGCGTCATATTCCAGGAAAATCTGGCCGATGACCTGCCCGTGATATGGGCGGACCGGGAGCGGCTCGAGCTGGTATTCAGTCATCTGATAGAAAACGCCATCAAGTTCAGCCCCCATGGCGGCACGGTCACTATTCAGGCCTGGGCCGATGAGCAGTGGGTATACGTTTCTGTGAAGGACGAAGGGATTGGCATACCCCAGGACCGCCTCCATCTCATCTTCGAGCGCTTCTACCAGGTGGACGGCAGCGCCAGCCGACGCTTTGGCGGGATGGGGATTGGCCTGGCGCTGGTTTGGGAGATCATTGAAGCGCATGGTGGGACAGTTACAGTGGAGAGCGAAGTAGGAAAGGGCAGCAACTTCACCGTTGCCCTGCCACGCACAAATTGAATGATGCAATGCTCGTGTAAGTGCCGGGATGGTTCATAATTGGTTGACACTCTGCCTTGTCGGCGTGTGGGGCAGGCTTTCCAGCCTGCGTGTGGGGCAGGCTTTCCAGCCTGCGTGTGGGGCAGGCTTTCCAGCCTGCCG
>DAOTYA010000283.1:0-7938 GCA_034435075.1 Anaerolineae bacterium | reverse complement strand
GAGGTGCCCTATGTTCACTGTTCACGAAACGAGCGACCTCGGCGGACAATCTTCAGAGGCCGCCCGGTTCATCCAGGCACAGGCTGGTTGTACCGAAAGTCTCAACCAGCTGATGGCACGCCACGACGGGCTGATCCAGGCCCTCGTGCGCCAACAAGTGCCGGGTGAACTGCCTTTCGAAGAAGCCCTGCGGGGCCGACTATGCCCGTCTGTTTGGCTTCCAGGATGGCATCTTCCCCACCGCAGGTGGACTCCGCCACTGGCCGCCGACCGCCGCCGCCGGATTGTGATCCGGCGGGCACGTAAGGGGGGCACGGCCGGGTGCTGGCCGCCGACTGCCGCCGCCGGATTGTGATCCGGCAGGCACGTAAGGGGGCACGGCCGGGTGCTGGCTGCCGACCGCTGCCGCCGGATTGTGATCCGGCGGGCACGTAAGGGGGACACGGCCGGGTGCTGGCCGCCGACCGCCGCCGCCGGATTGTGATCCGGCAGGCACATCCGGTGGGTACGTCCGGCGGGCATATCAGGGGGGCACGTCAGGGGACAAGTCAGGAGGCACATCCAGCGGGTACATCAGGTAGGAACGACGCGAGGAATCCAGTTATAAGTGCCTATCCGAAAAACGTAACCGACGCATCCCTATGCGTCGGTATAAGCGGCATAGGGATGCCGCTTGTACGGTTTTTCGGATAGGTTCTAAGTATCTCACACTCGAGTGCAAACCTGATGCTAGACGGTGGCCGCTTGCGAGACCGCTGCCATCCGCTCCTGTAGTTGCGCCATAAGCGAGCCGGCGCACCTGAGGCCAACATAAAGCCCCATTACGACGCCCGCTGTGATCAGCGCCACCATCAGCATTGAGGCGATAAAAGCCAGCGGTGGTACCGGTGCCAGTGCGGCCGCCAGGCCCGCTCCCAGCGCCGGCAGGAGGAAGAGCAGCGTTGTCAGCCACAAAGCCCACATAACGAGCCGCACCAGCCCGGGCACCACGTATCCCCACAACAACCTTCCCGATCCCCAGACCAGAAATTCCGCCACCACTGCAAGCCCGGCACGGGGATGTGACTCGATCAGGCGGACCAGCCGCCCGATGCCCTTGCCGAGCCTCCACAACTGGTAGACCGCCCACACCAGGATAACCAGGATCGCCAGCGTCATCACTGCCAGCAACCCCACCAGCAGCCAGGGATTAACCTGCATTAGAAAGTAGGCCAGCGTCATCAGGACCAAGGCAGCCACATTTTCCACGGTGGCGTAGGCCGGTGCGGAAACAGAAGCGGTGCTTCCCGTAGTTGTGCTGATCGCCGGCTTGGCCAGGAATCTGGCGCCGGTCAGCGCTGTGGCAGTCAGCGCACCTCCGCCGGCCATCATCCAGCCGACGGCTCCGACCGACTTGCCGTCCGGGCTGAATATGCGTAAGGTCTCGAGGATGTGGTAAAGCTCTGGATGCATCTCAGCGATGACGCCAACCGAGGCGAGCGTCAGCAGCGCACCGGAGATCGGCACGACGAATCCGCTGAGAAAGTTGGTGATAGTGTTGACCACATTCATCACCCCCGGGCTGAGCAGCGAGCTGTAGGCTGGCAGAACAGTCACAACCCAGAACAGGGCTACGATAGCGATGAACCACCATGACTCCATAAACTCCACCGGCGCCGCGAGCCTGATAAGATCGAGCCTGGCGGCCACTGCCAGGATGAGCAGGCACATATACTGATTTGCCATGCCCACCAGTCCACCTGATGATATCGCTGAAAGCAAAAGCTCCATCTCTCCTCCTATCCCAGGGCCACGTCTAACGTCATCATAACCACGAATCCCAACAAAGCGCCGATGGTTGCGACGTCCGTTTCTCGATTCAATTGTGACTCCGGTATCAGTTCCTCAACCACGACGTAGACCATAGCACCGGCGGCAAAGGCCAGTACGTAGGGGAGGATTGGGCGCGTTGCCATCGCGGCTGCTGCGCCCAGAACGCCGGCCAGCGGCTCAACCATACCTGAGAGTTGCCCGTACCAGAAGCTCTTCAGACGGGAGAAGCCCTCCCGGCGCAGGGGAACGGAGACAGCAGTCCCCTCGGGAAAGTTTTGAATGCCGATGCCCAGAGCAAGCGCCAGTGCACCGGCCAGTGTGGCTGAAGGCACGTCAGCGCTTAAAGCACCGAAGGCAACACCAACTGCCAGCCCTTCGGGAATGTTGTGCAGGGTGATCGCCAGTACTAACAGAATGCTTCTGTGCCAGGATGTTTTGATTCCCTCCGCATCCTCCATCGGAAGACCCATGTGCAGATGCGGAAGCAATCTATCTATCAGCCAGAGGAATCCGCCTCCGAGCAGGAACCCCGCCGCAGCCTGAAGCCAGGCAGGTAAGCTGCCTGTCTCGCGCGCCAGCTCGATCGCCGGCTCCAGCAGTGACCAGAAACTGGCCGCGATCATCACGCCAGCGGCAAAGCCCAACATACCGTCCAGAACCCGCCGCTGAATGCTCTTGAAGAAAAAGACCAGCCCCGCTCCCAGAGCGGTCAGAAACCATGTGAACAGCGTGGCACACAAGGCCTGCACTACCGGATGCAAAGATGCGAAAGCAGTCATCGTCAACCCTCTCTCGTGAGAGTTATCCCTGCCCGGTACTCTTCAAACCGTCCTTCCAGGATCGCCGTGCGCATCTCACGGGCGATGGTGAGCATCAGGTGAAGATTGTGGATGGTGAGTAGATGATGGCCGAGGATTTCGTTGGCCAGTGTCAGATGGCGGAGGTAGGCACGGCTGAAATTGGCACATGTGTAGCAGGAGCAACCGGCTTCCAGGGGCGCCGGATCGTCCGCAAAACGGGCATTGCGCAGATTGATGCGACCGGTGCGGGTGAGCGCGCTCCCGTTACGAGCCGTGCGTGTGGGAAGCACGCAGTCGAACATATCAACACCCCTCGCCACACATTCGACAATATCCCACGGTGTGCCAACTCCCATCAGGTAGCGCGGCCGGTCAGGTGGTAACAGCGCGTTGAGCACCTCCAGCACCGCATGCATCTCCTCCTTTGTCTCGCCAACACTCAGCCCGCCGATAGCGTAGCCGTCGAAGCCAAGGGTGGTGAGGAAGCGGGCCGACGCTTCCCGCAGGTCGGTGAAGACCCCTCCCTGCACGATACCGAACAGGGCCTGATCCCGGCGCGTTCTGGCCGCCTTACATCTTTCCGCCCAGCTATGAGTGCGGGCCAGGGCCTGACGGTTATACTCGTAATCGTAGGGGGCAGTGCACTCATCAAGGCACACGATCACATCGGCCCCCAGGTTCTCCTGAATGGCGATCACTTTCTCCGGCGTGAAGCGATGTTCGGAGCCGTCAAGATGGGAGCGGAATGTCACGCCATCAGCATCCACCTTGCGCCTGGGGGCCAGGCTGAATACCTGGAATCCACCCGAATCGGTCAGGATAGGGCCGCTCCAGGCCATAAACCTGTGCAGCCCGCCGAGTCTGGCAATGCGCTCGTCGCCGGGGCGCAGGTAGAGATGATAGGTGTTGGCAAGGATCATCGTCGCGCCCAGCTCGTGCAGATCGCGGGGAGAAACCGCCTTGACGGTGGCCTGGGTCCCGACGGGCATAAAAACGGGTGTCGGCACAACCCCGTGAGGAGTATAGAAGAGGCCAGCACGGGCATGGCCATCGGTAGCGCAGAGTTCAAATCGAAAGTGGAAACCGTTCTCAACTGACACGTCTGGCTGCCGCTAAAGCCTGCTCCACTGCCTCTTCTGGCGTGGTGGCATATGCAACAGGAGGCACAGGATGTCCATCCCGTCTGATCTGCCAGGTATCCAGCCCGATCACCGGAACGCCGAACGCCAGTGCCAGCGCGATCTCGCTCAGCGTGCCATAGCTTCCCCCGACAGCGATAACGGCCTGGGCACTGCGGACGATGATGGCGTTACGTGCCTCTCCCATCCCGGTAACGATCGGGATATCCACATATGGGTTGGCCTGCTCTCTCGTCGTGCCGGGTAGGATACCAATGGTCAGGCCCCCAGCGGATTTAGCACCCCGACAGGCAGCTTCCATCACGCCTCCACGGCCACCGCACACGAGCACAGCGCCGGCATGGGCCAGCGTCTGCCCAATCCTTTCGGCGGCTGTCTCCTCATCCGGTGTGGCTGTTGACCCTCCTATAACGGCAATCAGCGGACGTGGTGCGGGCTGTTCCTGCGACATAGCGTTCACTTTCCACGCAATGGGAACTCTTCCAGCACGGTATATTCTGCTCCGGTTGGTTTAAGCTCGCTGCGGATGAGCGCAAAATGGTCGGCGGCTACCTCGCCAAGCAGCCCCACTTCTGTTGAGGCAACGATCTCCCCTATACGCACCACATCCTTGCGAGGCGCCCGCTCGCTCACCCGCCCCAGCGTCAGGTGAGGGGTGAAGGCACGCCCCTCCGGTGCGAAGCCCAAAGGGATCATTGCCTGTTCTACCGCCTCTTGAAGGGCTTCCAGGTGTCCGTCAACGTCACGCACGCCGACCCAGATGACCCGGGGGTGGTGTGGATTGGGAAAACATCCTATCCCCTCGACGATGAAAGTGTGCCGGGGAAATTCCCGGGCGACACTCGTCAGTGCCCGCCCGATGTCGGGTAACCTTTCTCTGGGGGTATCCCCCAGGAACTTGAGCGTCAGGTGAATGCCCTCTGTCCGCACCCAACGCACGGAGCCGGGTGGCATTTGCCCCTCCAATTGCTGCTGCAAGGACGAGAGTTTTGCCAATACCGGAGCCGGCACAGGTATGGCAATGAAAGCACGTATCTTTTCCATCAAATTCCTCCGCCGGTTGGAGATATGGAAAGCGGGAAGGTGGCGGCGCCATGCCAGCTCTGTATGGCACAGGCGCCGCCGTTTCTACCCCGGGCTAATTCCTTTCCGCCTGCCGTGAGAGGGCGTAGACGTACAGCACACGCTGTACCACAGTAAACACCGACAGAGTTGTCAGGAGCCAGGTCATGATGGCTGGCAGGCCGAGTGCACAGAATATACCTATCAAAAGGATGCGCTCCATGCGTGTGAGCAGGCCGGTCTTGCATTGAAAACCCAGTGCCTCTGCCCGTGCCCGTGTGTAGCTGACCATCAGTACTGCTACCTGTGCTACCAGCAATAGAGCCACCTCGGTATAGGCCCCCAGGCGCAGAAAGTGAGCGATCAGCCCCATAATCAGGCCGGCGTCGGCGATCCGGTCCAGCGTTGAGTCCAGAAAGGCACCGAAACGGCTCTGTCGGCCCTGAAGCCGTGCCAGCGCGCCATCCAGGGCATCAACCGGGGCAACGGCCAGCAGCAACCACCCGGCGGGCACAACGTAGCCCAGGCCGAACACAACGGCGACGCCGAGCTGCAAAACCAACCCGATCAGAGTAATCGTGTTGGGGTGGATACCCAGCCTCCCGATCGCGCCAGCGATGGGAGTAGTGATCACACTGGCCCGCTCGCGCGCCCAATCGGTGAATGACTCCCATTGCGTGTGCAGTGGCTTTCTCTTGAGCTCCCTCTTCAGTTCCACTCCCTGCGTACTACTCATCGCTACCATACCTGCTGATGAAAGCTTCAAGCATTCTTTTTGCCTCGTCGTCGGTGAACTGGACCGGTGGTGATTTCATGAAGTACGCTGAAGGTTCGACGATCGCCCCACTCAGCTTGTGGTCGAGTGCCAGCTTACAGCAGCGCACGGCATCTATCACCACACCGGCCGAGTTGGGACTGTCCCACACCTCCAACTTCAGCTCCAGTCTCAGAGGCACCTCGCCGAAAGTCGTGCCCTCCATCTGGATATAACAGAACTTACGGTCGGTCAGCCAGGGGATATAATCCGAGGGCCCCACGTGCACATTCTCCGATGGCAACTCATAGTCAAGCTGGCTTGTCACCGCGTTCGTTTTGGAGATTTTCTTGGACTCCAGTCGCTCCCGTTCCAGCATATTGTAGAAGTCCATATTGCCGCCGAAATTGAGCTGATATGTGCGGTCGAGCCGTACACCCCGTTCGCGGAAAAGATTGGTCAGGACGCGATGAGTGATGGTGGCGCCGACCTGGCTTTTGATGTCATCCCCGATGACAGGAAGCCCGCGCTCCTCGAAACGTTTTTGCCAGTATCCCTCGCGGGCGATGAAGACGGGGATGCAATTGACGAAACCACAGCCTGCGTCGAGCACCTGCTCCACATACCACTTGGTTGCCATCTCGCTGCCAACAGGGAGGAAATTCACCACCACATCGGTGCCGGTGTCCTTAAGAATCCGCACGATGTCATCAGTAGGGCCGGAAGCTTTGGTGATAACCTGAGAGAGATATTTACCAAGTCCGTCATGAGTCATGCCCCGGCCGACCTTCACGCCCAGGGGAGGCACGTCGGCAAACTTGATTGTGTTGTTAGGCGGTTGCCAGATCGCTTCTGCCAGATCAAGCCCAACCTTGTTCTTATCCACATCGAAGGCAGCGGTGAACTCGATGTCGCCCACATGGTAGCCGCCCAGGTTAACGTGCATCAATCCAGGTATAAATGTGTCCTCCGGGGCATCCTTGTAGAAGTGGACACCCTGGACCAGTGCTGCAGCGCAGTTACCAACACCAACGATTGCCACACGTACCTTTTTGCCACTCATCTTCGTCACTATCCTCCTCAATTTTGGTTTTGATGCATCAGGTATTTGCCCGCATCAGCAGGTTCATAAACTCCTCCTGTCGCCGCTGTATCTCGGCCAGATCAACTGAGCAAAACACTTCGCGGCCTGCCCGTCTCACCTGGACCAATCTCAGTGCGCGCAGCGGCCGCAGGTGAAAAGAGACCAGCGGCTGGCTGATACGCAATTCTCGGGCCAATTCGGACACAGTCATCTCGCCGCTCCCCAAGGTCACCAGAATGCGCAGGCGCAACACGTCCTTCAGTGCATAGAAATAGCGCGCCATTTCCCTCAGTTCTCCATCGGACGCCTGTCGTTGGGTTTTAATCACTTCTCCTCCCCGCTTGTGACCAAAAGAAACCCTCTGATGAAAGCCAATCCGAAAAACTGATGATGTAGAGAACAGGGGCCGGGCTGATGAAACCCCGCGTCTCTGTGTCAAAAGTATGAAACCGCCAATGCAGTTCCATGCCGGAATGGCCCGAGTAGAAGTAAATGATTGTTTAATAAACCTCTATTTATATATTATCACAGAATGCGAGCCAGTCAAGTGCAGGAGTAACTACTCAGGGGTAACCGTAGGGGGCAGGTGCACCTGGCCCGTACATCTTTTGGGGCCTGTAGCCAGTGATCGGCCTTCACCGACAGCGCGTCGGCACAGGCCGACGCCTGGCGCGGAGTGTCTGAAGAGGCCGATTTAGTGCCTATCCTAAAAACGTAACCGACGCCTCCCTATGCGTCGGTATAAGCGGCATAGGGATGCCGCTTGTACGGTTTTTCGGATAGGCTCTTAATCAGCCTGAGAAGTATACAAGTTACCGCTCTTTAAGGGTCGGTGGCTGCACACCGCAAGACCGCCACACTGGATGACGTGAGTGTAGCAGGTACCCCTCACTTCAGCCGACGCCGCTTCGCGGCGCTTTGCAGCGCAGGTTAAGCGCAGGCCTTGGGCAGCAAAGATGCCAGCAGTGAACCATAGCAGCCAGGAAAACCGATTTGACACCCGTGAGATAGCGATGAAATCAAACGTAACTGCCTGCCCCTGCCGACTGAAGTCGCCCGCTTTGGGCCTTCGGCCAGCGGTCGGCCTGCGCCGACCGCTGTTTCCGCGTCGGCGCAGGCACCCGCAGTCGATTCCCAATCGGCACACGGCGGCTGGCAGCCGGGTAGATAATTGTGATTGTTCAAACTTTGGGGAGCGGGCAAGAGGGGGTATATCTCCCTCAGGTTCCCGTTTGTCTTTTGAACGCTCACGTCAGCAGAAGTGCCAGGTTGGCTCCCCCTCTCCTC
>DAOTYA010000282.1:0-15076 GCA_034435075.1 Anaerolineae bacterium | reverse complement strand
CGCCTGCGGCGCCGGGCGTCGGCCTGCGCCGATGCGGAAACAGCGGTCGGCGCAGGCCGACCGAAGGCCTGCGGCCCAAAGTGGGCGACTTCAGTCGCAGGGGTAGGCAGTTACGTTGTGGTGCAGGTGAGCCATGCCGGAGATCGAACGTCCCGATATTGAGAACCTGCCCGCCTCTGTGCGGGCTTACATCGAGGCCCTTGAGGCAGAGCTGGCCGCTTTGAAGGCGAAGCGGCATGTTACCACCCAATCACAGAGAGAGAAGCTGACGCCAATGTCCGGACAGGCGGAGACATCTCCTGCCGATCTTCCTGAGGAACCGACAACGATCAGCGTCATCACGGTCAGCCGGGCGGGTGTGGCAAAGCGGACGCCGCGTCACCTATACACTCGCCAGAAGCGGGGCGGTATGGGCGTATTCGACCTTGACACTTCGGAGGAGGACCCTCCCGCCTGTCTGCTCATCGCCGACGTGAGCCAGAACCTGGTTTTGCTCACCGACCAGGGACGTGCTTTCCGCGTGCCTGTGCACGAGCTGCCGGAAACACCGGTGCGTGCCCGGGGCACGTCGCTTATGACTCGCTTCCACCTCAGCCCTGGTGAGCAGCTCGCTCTCGCCTTCCCAGACCCTGGAGCACCCTACGTCGCCCTGCTCACCAAGCGTGGCTATGTGCTCTGGTTTGCCGGCCATCTCTTTGGGGAAAAGTTGCTGGCCGGCACCGTCCTCTACGATGTGGCGAAGTTTTCCCCACCCGTGGCTGCCTGCGGGAGCCGGGGTGATGAGGACCTCTTTGAGCCTATCCGAAAAACCGTACAAGCGGCATCCCTATGCCGCTTATACCGACGCATAGGGATGCGTCGGTTACGTTTTTCGGATAGGCACTTTGTAGCCACCAGGAGCGGACTGGCCATCCGCTTTGCGAGCCGTATGGTGCCGGCACGCGGTTGCCTGGGTATACGCCTGGAGCGCGATGATGAGGCAATTGCCATAGCGGCTGTGCGGGGGGAAGACACCCTGTTTCTGCTCGGAGCCGATGGCCGGGGCGCCATGCGCATGGTATCTGGCTTCAGGGCTAACAAGGCGCCCGGCGCCGCCGGCAAGGTGGCGATGAAAACAAAACACCTGGCAGGTGTTGCAGTGGCCAGTCAGGAGGACGATATCTTTGTCATCTCACGCCTCAGCAAGATCATACGCTTTTCCGCTGCTGAGCTGCTGCCCAAGGCAGAGGCCGTGCAGGGTGTGAGCTGCATGGCGCTGCGAGCGGATGAAGCGGTCGCGGTCGCCGTGTCCAGAACGTCAAGAGAGTGAGGAGTGCGTGATGGAGGAGATCACCTTTATCCCAGTGGACGTAGTGGCCAACTTCATGCTGGACGTTTTCCGTGGGCTGGGTGTGCCCGAGGAAGAAGCCCGTATCTGCACCGATGTTCTGATCACCGCCGATCTGCGGGGTATCGAATCACATGGAGTGGCACGCCTCAAGTACTACTACGACCGCATCCGTGCCGGAGTCCAGTCCACCACCACCCGGCTAAAATTGATCAAAGAAACGGAGACCACAGCCGTGGTGGATGGACAGCACGGAATGGGACACGTAATCGCCTACCGCTCAATGCGCATGGCAATGGAAAAGGCCAGGAAATACGGCCTTGGAGCGGTGGCAGTACGCAATTCGACACATTTCGGTATCGCAGGCTACTACCCACTGATGGCAGCCCGCGAGGGTATGGTGGGCCTGGCAGTGACTAACGCCCGCCCCGCTATCGCACCAACATTCAGCACGGAGCCTATGCTGGGCACGAATCCCATCGCCTTCGCCGCGCCGTCGGATATGGATTTCCCCTTCTGCTTCGACGGCGCCACTTCGATCACACAGCGGGGCAAGATCGAGGTTGCGGCCCGTGCAGGCAAGCCAGTTCCAGAAGGATGGGTGATTGATGAGCAGGGCAATCCGCTCACCGATGCGCGGGATATTCTGAGCAGGCTGGAGCGGGGAAGCGCGGCCCTGCTACCGCTGGGAGGCGCCGGCGAGTTGATGGCCGGTTATAAAGGATACGATCTGGCAACGATGGTTGAAATCCTCTCAGCCTCCCTGTGCGCCGGCGTGTTTATGAAGGACCTGTTGGGAATTGCTCCAGATGGCTCACGGCGACCATACATGCTTGGTCACTTCTTCCTGGCCATTCACATTGAGCATTTCATCCCGTTGGAACTCTCCAGGTTCATTACCGGCCAGATCATGCGGGCGCTGCAGAATGCGCGTAAGGCCCCTGGTGAGGAGCGCATCTACGTGGCGGGGGAAAAGGAGTACGAAAGCGAACGACGTGTCCGCGAACAGGGTATCCCTGTCAACCTTAACCTGCGCCGCGAGCTGCAGATTATGCGCGATGAGCTGAACATAGCCGGGTATGAAGAATACTTTTAGTAAATATTCAGCCCGATTGAAATTGGCCTCTTTGGACGCTCTGCGCCGGGCGTCGGCCTACGCCGACGCGCGCCGGTCGGCGAAGGCCGACCGAAGGCCTGCGGCCCAAAAGGGTGACTTCAGTCATCGCCCGAACAGTTACTACTTTTAGTAATTGCCTGCCCACGCCGATGAAGTCGCCCGCTGTGGGTGCTGCCGGCGGTCGGCGCAGGCCGACCTCCCTTGTGACGTACGGCTAAGAGCCTGTCCGAAAAACCGTAAGCATAGGGATGTGTCGGTTACGTTTTTCGGGTCAGACACTCAGAGCATCTCCGAAAACCGTACAAGCGGCATCCCTATGCCGCTTATGGAATGAAATGCCCCGGGGAGGGCGATTCCGATCGGCCTGACGGTTGTGGGCTGCGGTTTTCTGTGGTCAGAGTGGGAACGGTTGGGATTGGCAGGTGGGCAGATGAGGTACAAAGTATGCCCGGATGACTTTGTGGTCGAGGAGCAGATAAAGCCCCACCTCGCGCCAGCAGGTGCCTTTGCCGTTTACCGCGTGCACAAGCGTGGCCTGACCACCCTGCAGCTCCAGGCACAGGTTGCACAGGCATTGGGCATCACACAGGCAGCGGTGGTCTGTCCCGCGTTGAAGGACAAAGAGGCCATCGCCGTGCAACATCTGTCCATACGCGGCGATGGCCCGCCACATCTGGCCGGCAGGGGCTTCGAAGCACAATTGCTGGGCCGTACTGAGCGTCCGCTTACCCCATCAGACGTGCTCGCCAACCGTTTTACCATCACCCTGCGCGACCTCTCTGCCGCTGAGGCTTCCCACATCCAGGAGAGAGCAACCCAGATAGCCATGTTTGGCCTGCCCAACTACTTCGATGAGCAGCGCTTTGGTGCCAACCCCAATGCGGGAGAACATATTGGCAAGTACATTCTGCGCCGGGACGCGGCGGGCGCGCTGCGCGCCTATCTGACCCAGCCCTGTGTCGGTGACACGGCCACGGTGAGGAAGTTCAAGTCCTTTGCCGCAGCCCATTGGGGGGATTGGGATGCACTTTTTGAAGCAGCGCCCCAGCCCTCAAACTACCGGTCTGTGCTCACCTACCTGCGAGATCATCCTGATCCCGGGGAGAGCAACTCCCGCAAAGCACTCAATTTGATCACCCGCCGGCTGCTGGGCATCTACCTGACCAGTTATCAATCCCTGCTGTGGAACCGCATTGGAGGGCGCTATCTGCCGACGCTGCTAGGCGAATCGGGCGGGTATACCTGGACCGAGATTGCCGGGGAGCGTCTGCCGGTGCATTACAGGCTGCCCGCGCACATAGATCGAGAAATAGCCATTCAACTCCCCAACCACCGGGCTGTCTACCACGACCCCAGGTTATCCGCCATCGTCACGCAAGTGCTGGCCGAAGAGGGACTTACTCTCCGTGACTTCAAGGCGAGAGTGCTGAAGCGAGCCTACCTCCCCAAAAGCAGGCGCGCTCTTTTCCTGTTTCCGCGACAACTGGAGGTCTCCACGCCGGCGCCTGATGAGCGCTTCCCCGGTCGCAACAAGCTCATCCTGAAGTGCACTCTGCCACCAGGGAGTTATGCCACCCTGGTGATCAAAGCCCTTGCAGCGTGAGGTAGAGATGAAGGTGACCGTTAATCGTACAATTCTTGAGCTGATGGAAGGTGATATTACGGAGCTGGAGGTGGATGCCATAGTCAACGCGGCCAACGAGCATCTTGCCCACGGCGGCGGCGTGGCCGGAGCGATCTTGCGCAAGGGAGGCCCGGTCATTCAGGAAGAGAGCTATAAATGGGTGCGCGAGCATGGGCTGGTACCCACTGGCTCTGCGGCCATCACTTCTGGGGGCAGGCTCAAAGCCCGCTATGTCATCCATGCCGTTGGACCAATCTACGATGGCACACCGCGTTCGGCAGAGTTATTGGCCGCTGCCGTGCGCGCCGCTCTCCGCCTGGCTGATGAAAACCGGGTTAAGTCTGTGGCCATGCCGGCCATCAGCACGGGCATTTTCGGGTACCCGGTAGCAGAGGCAGCCCGGGTGATACTGCGCACGGTGATCGAATACCTGAAAGGCAACACAAAGCTGGAACGGGTGGTTTGTTGCCTGTATGGTCGTCCCACATTTGACGTTTTCGCAAAGGAGCTCGAGGCACAGCTCAGTCCCTGATGAGGGCTGCTGTGATTGTGACGCGGGTCGCATAGATGGCTCAACCAGTAAATCCCTATGTGGCGGGGCCTCCGGTAGGGGGAAGGGGATTTTTCGGCCGGCGAGAAATTATGGAGTGGGTGGCTCATGGATTGAGCAACCCACTCACCCGTTCACTGGTCCTGTTCGGTCAGCGCAGGATTGGTAAGACGAGCTTACTGCTCCAGCTCCATCGTCTGCTGCCGGCGGACTTTTTCCTCCCCGTTTACTTCGATCTCCATGACCAGGCAGGACGTCCACTTGGCGAGGTGCTGGCCGATATGGCCAGCGCGGTCGCCGAGCGAGCGGGGCTCCCCCTTCCCGAGCCTGGAGCATTCGACGACCGTGGACTGTTCTTCAGCCGGACATTCCTGCCCTCAGTGTATGACGCGCTTGGTGAGAACCGTCGCCTGGTATTCCTCTTCGACGAATTTGAGGTCCCAGAGGCGACACGCAAGGATGCTCTGCCCCCGACAGCAGCGCTGCATTCTCTCTTCCGCTTCGCGCGTCGCCTCATGACGCAGGACCCCAGGCCGGCCTTCGTCTTCACCGTGGGGCGCCGCGTTGAGGACGTGAACGTGGACTTCACTGCCATGTTCAAGGCCTCAATGGTGAGAGAGATATGGGTACTGGAGCGCGAAAGCACCGAAGCGTTGATACGTCAGGCGGAGGCCACCCGTACCCTCCAGTTCACCGACCAGGCGGTGACGCACATCCTCAGCCTGACCGCCGGCCATCCCTATTTCACTCAACTCCTCTGCTGGTACATCTGGGAGCAGGCCTACGCGTCCGATCCGCTCAGGTTGCCACGCATCGGAGTGGGAGAGGTGGAGGCGGCTGCAGAAGCCATGCTCGGCGCCACCGATCAGTCCTTCACCTGGTTATGGCAGGGGCTTGGCCTGGCTGAGAGAATCTACGCTATCGGACTGGCTGGCCTGGCTGATGAGGAGGGAAAAATTGTACCTGAAGAGCAGGTATTGCAAACTCTGGCAGACCATGCCGCCAGGTTGTGCACGCGCGAGGTGGAGCTACAGGCGCCGCGTGATCTGGTCAGACGGCGTATATTGGAACTGGTAGAGGAGGGGGAACACCGCTTCACTATCGAACTCCTGCGCCGCTGGATACGCCGCCATCACACGCTGGATGATGCCAAAGAGGAACTGGACCGTGTAGACCCGCTGGCGGACGAGTTATTTGGCATCGGCCAGGAATTCTTCCGTCGTGAGCAATGGGAAGCAGCCGAACGCTACTTCCGGGATGCGCTTGCGGCCAATCCCCGGCACTTTCGCGCCAGGCTTCGTCTTGGGGAGACCCTGCTCAATCTGGCTCGTCTCGACAGCGCAGTCGCCGAACTGGAGCGGGCCTATGAACTCGATCGCAATGAAGCGCGTGTGGCACTGACCCGCGCCCTGGTGATGCAGGCCAGAGCACGCGAAGAGGCCGGCGATGAGGATGGCGCCCTGGCGACCTGTGAGCGAGTGTTCCAGATCTCTCCCGACGATCACGCAGCTCGACGCATCCGTAATAACATCCTGGCGCGGCGACTCGAAGCTCAGGCACGTGTCTATGAACAGGCCATGCGATGGGCCGAAGCCGCCGCCATCTATGAGCGACTGCTTCAGCAGATTCCAGGTGGAGAAAGGGCTGGCGAGTGGCAGGAAGCCCACGCACGTTGCCAGAAAGAATTGTCGCTCACCCGCCTGTTCGCCTACGGGCTGGCCGCACTTGAGAAGCGAAACTGGCAACAGGCCCGCCAGGCTTTTGCCGAGATAGTACACGAGCGCCCTGAGTACAGGATGGGGAAGCGCACGGCTGCTGAGTTACTGCTAAGAGCGGTACGGCAGCGCTCCATCAGGCCGCGTCGGGGTTACGGTGGTCTGCTGGCTGTCATTGTCATGCTTCTGCTCGTTGCGCTCGGCATAGGCGCCCGATATCTGTGGCCATGGGAGACACGTTTGCCGGTACAGTTGCCCGACCACTGGAAGCATGTGCGTACTTACCGTCTCGACACCAACCAGGATGGCCTTGAGGAATGGGTAGTACTCTACCGCTTTGACCTTGCAGACGAATCAGACGAGCATGGCAAACCGATCGGTGGGATAGTCTATCAGGCCGAGAGAGGCAGTGGGGCATTGGTTTCCTATGAACTCTGGCCGCGCGAGGAGGAGTACCTGTGTGAATGCGAGTGCGTTGCAGCGATGGAGGATTTACTCTCCGGCCAGAGGGGCCCTGAGCTGGTCGTGCGGGATCGTTGCGATGGGTACACGACCAGACTCTCCATCTTCTCCTGGGATGCAAACGAGAGAGGATACCTGCCGAGAGGCCACTTTGTGGGCAGCCGTATCGAGAGCACGCTGGATAGCGTGATCGTGGAGCAACGTCTGCCTCACCGCGCTCAGCTTGCCCTGCGACAGTTATACCGCCCACAGGGAGGAGAGGGCTATTATCAGCCTGGAGAACTTGGCGTGCTGGTCATGCCGGAAGAGTACGAGCTGGCTTTCTACCGGGAGGAGCCGGCTGATGTCTCGCGCTCCCCGTATCCCGAAAAGGTGGTCCTGGCTTTCTACAACCATTATAACGACATCGGTCGGGCAGCCAGGCTTTTCACGCCGGAGGGATGGTTGAGGGTGGCTCAATGTAATACTGGTCTGTGTGGATGTGATCTCCCTCCTGGCGAAGTCACCCACGTGCGCGTAACCGACCTGCAGGCCAGGGAACATACCGCAGAGCGGGCCGTTTTTGACTTCAGCATAGTCTGCGAGTCCAAATCCGGTGAGTCGGGGAACGATGCCACCGTGCGCTGGTACCTCGTGCGCCGGGACGGGCGCTGGTATCTGGATGAGGCAGAACAGCGCGGGCAGGGGAATCCCTGATATGGCCTCCTGATCAGGGCAGGGCGAGGGCGGCCCAAAGGGTCGCCCTCGCTGTTTTGTGCTTAGTGCCTATCCGAAAAACGTAACCGACGCATCCCCATGCGTCGGTATAAGCGGCATAGGGATGCCGCTTGTACGGTTTTTGGGATAGGCTCTTATGCAACCCACCCCCATCGTGTAAACATTGCTATCTCTACCAACTGGATCAGGATGAACACAAAAAGCACGGTGCTGAAAAGCCAGCGCCTGCGTGTGATCAGGGCAAGGGTTATCATATTGGGGAACAGCATCAGGAAGTAGCGAGGCATGCTGTGCAGTGACTCGCCTGGCCACAGGGCGGAGAGGAAGATCAGTTGGGATGGTATGGTGTAGAGCCAGTAGATGGGCTTTAACCTGCGTAACCCGCTCAGGATCAGCACCAGGGAGAGGAAGAATGTGGCCGTGTTTATCATATCCTGAAGATACCACTCTCCGCTCAGCGCACTCTGTATGGCCGCGGCGATGCTGGTCCATGGCGTCACGAATTGCACATACCAGTGACTGGCCTGGGCATCGAAGAACCCCGGCAACCCGGCCAGAGCAAGATATATGGTGTATGCCAGTGTTCCGGCAGGCGCGCTGCAGGCAGCGAGCAGACACCGCCAGGCATCCCAGGGGCGCCACTCAGCCTGGCGGAGCGCTTCATACGCCAGGGGTAGTGCCAACACCCAGCCCTGTTGCCTGGTCAGCGAAGCCAGGAACGCGGCCAGACCACCGGTCCACCAGTCCCCGCGTCTGGCTGCATACAGCGACAGCACGACGAAACACAGGAACAACGACTCGGTATAACCTGCCAGCAGAAAGAAACCGGCAGGACATGCCATCATATAGACGATCGTCCGCCTGGCTACCTCCTTACTGAAGTCCAGTTCTACAAGCTTGTGGAGCATAGCCAGCATTGCGATCAGAGCCACGTTCGACACCACGAGCGAGGCCAGCAGGTACTCACCGCCCAGCAGTATGCCGGTCAGTCTGATAAGCAGGGGATAAAGGGGAGCGAAGGCAGTTCTCCCATCATCTCCACGGTAACCCTCGACAGCGATACGGGTGTACCAGCCCGTGTCCCAGCGGAACCACACCCCTACCAGGTAGCCCATGAGAGCGCTGTTATGGGGATATACCAGGGGTTCATGCTCGTAAATCTCCTTCATACAGTCCGGCGCTCCCACTCTGGGAGCACCCACACTCAGGGCAGCCCAGGCGGAGACCAGCACTCGTGCCACCAGATAGACTCCCAGGGCCCAGCGTAATTCTCTGCTGACCCGTCTCTCTCCCGCGTTCATTTCACTCCCCCGTGGGCAGGCCCAGTGCGGCTGGCGTCACATGACGTGAGAGAGCGTGAAAGATATGGTAGTCCCCGATTTGCGTTTCCATGAATGTTACCCCTGCCTCTTTCAGCCTGTGTCTGAGCAGTTCATCCAGTCTCGGGTGATTGGTTGTGATATAGACAGGAGACGGGCTGGATGCCACCAGGTCACCATAGGGAGCGTACCGGTCATCACGGGGGGTGTAGCGCAGGTCCTCCTTATAGGGGAGGCGCGGTACAAGGATGATTTCTTCACCTGAGAGGAAGGCAATCGGGTAGGCGACCCAATAATTGGTGTAGCCGTATTTCTCGTTTTGCTCACGCAGAAACGCGATCAGCGCGGTATCATAACGGTGATCTATCTGGGTGATAGCCTCAAACTGGGTGGTGATCCCGGGCGGATTACGCAGCGCGGCGTGCGCTGTACCGGCCAGGTTAAATATGAGCACCACACCAGGCAACGCCCAGACCCACTTTCCGGTGCGCTCTCGCAGCTTCATTATCAGCTCCGCGGTGAAAATAAACAGCGGCAGATAGAGCGGCAGGAAGTAGCGCCCTGATGGGTCCCCACCAAATGGGGTCAGCACGAACCCAAGCAATAATGTGCCCCATATCCCTCCCAATACAAACGAGCGACGCAGTCCGCGCAGCAACGCACCAAGGTAGAGCGCCAGGGGCAGCACGGCAAGCCACAAGGGAGGACCTTCCATACCCCAGGGGAAACGCAACCCGAAGAGCACCGTCAGGCCGAAGACGAAAAAGTTGAAGAGCCGCATGCTTACGTTGCCCAGGAAAGTTTCTGCCACAGCGGTGCTCCGCACTGCCGTCCCCAGCAGCTCCGCGATGGCGATTTCCACGCGGCCCATGTTACCAAGCCACCAGGGGAGGCTGCCGATGACAAATCCAAGCGCTCCCAACAGATATCCTTTCCAGGCACGCCCACGCAATCGCCACAGCAGCCAGCCCCCTGCAGGGATCAGGTAGACCAGCACCAGGCCGAAAGCCCAGAAGCCCAGCCCTCCAATCAATCCCCAGCACAGCCACAGTCTGTAATCAATTTTCTGTGCGTCCTTTGCGTTCTCTGCGGTTAAATCCGCAAGAGGTTTACCGGCCCTGTCTGCCAGGCACTTTCCCCACCAGAGCAGTAAGTTACCGATCAGCAGCGCCTCGCCATATCCGCCCAGCGTCGCAGTGGTGTAGAGGGTCAGCAACACCGGCGGAAAAGCCATCAGAAGGACGGTCAATGCCCCGACCGACCATCTGGAGGTAAAGCACAGGGCGACCCGGTAACCTGTCGCCAGGATGAGCAGGAAGAGGGCCATCTGTACCAGGCGAATGGTCAGCACACGCTCCCCCAGGAAGCGAAAGGCGATAGCGATCAGGCAGGCATCCAGGCTTCCCATATAAGCCTGTCCGTAAAAGAACCAGGACCACTCTCCCCTGAGGATGTGCCGTGCCATCAGGGCAACGATTGCCTCATCTGAGTTGAAGGGGATTGCATCAAGGACCAAAAGTACGGACTTGAGAAGCGTCGCACCGAGGAGGATCAGGCAGATAATCGTGGGGATGTAGTGCTTATCGGTCGCGCTAAGTTTTGCGTGCATAGGCCGTGAACAGGTCGCCCAGGTTGATCGGTACGGCCACACCCCGCAGGGCCAACTTTGTCACCAGCCACCCGGCCGGGCGGCCTATCGCGGGGAAAAGCGCACTCACTCTGCTCATGAGGTAACCAAGCCTGAGGTAACGCCCCTGGGGACGGTCACTGAGCACTCTGAAGCCGCATTTTTCGAGCATCATCCGCAGCGTGCGCCGTGAGAAATAGTAGATATGCATCTCCATCAGCCATGGCCAGCGCTTCCCCATCAGGCGGGCAAAGAGGCTGTCAATGTCAATCGTGTGCACCACGAGCAATCCTCCCGCTTTAAGCAGCCTGTGTGCGCAGCGCAGGGTAGCGGTCGGGTCGCTGACATGCTCGATGACGTCCCACATGGTTACAACTTCGAAATAATCCTCCGGCAGCTCAGCCGTCTCCAAGACGCCGGGCACGATGTGCAACCCTCTGCTCCGTCCCTGTTCCACCGCCCAGAGGGATGGTTCGACCCCCCAGGCATCCCAGCCGTGGCGGCTGGCGATTTCGACGAAGACGCCTGTGTAGCAGCCCACATCGAGCAGTGGGCGGCCGCCAGGGGGGCCGGTGATCCGTTCCAGCGGTCTCAGGTGGTGCTCGAAAGTCAGGACTCTCCCTTCTCGCTCTTCCAGGTAAAGTGGGTCCTCAACAGCCTGGTAGGTCTCGAGGAGGTCCTGGCCATTCGGGCGTGGGTCCGTGTAAACCAATCCGCAACGGCGGCATTGGACGATGGTGTGATGTCGGCCATAACCGTTATCGGTACAGCGGAAAGAGCGCCAGTCGCCCTTTCCGTCCCGGTGAAGCGTGGAGGGATAACGTACAACGGTCTCGTCCGCGCCGCACAGATTGCAGCAGAAGTGTTCCAGCGGTATGGTTTCAGCCACGGTGTACTCTGGAGCAGGCCAGGCGCAGCACAGTCAGGAGCGCCCTGGTGATCTCGTTCCGCGAGACCTTTGAGCGGCCCAGCCGGCGGTTCTCGAAGATGATGGGCACTTCTCCAACGCGCCAGCCCATCCGTTGAACCCGGTAGAGCATTTCGATAAGGAAGGAGTATCCGCTCGCTTTGATCTCGTCGAGGTCCAGTTTCGCCAGCACTTCCCTCCGATAACAACGAAACCCGGCCGTTGTATCACGGGCCTGGAGTCCCAGCAGCAGATGGGCCAGAGCATTCGCTCCCCAACTGAGCAATTTGCGACTCAACGTGCACCCGCTGGTGCTGCCGCCCCTGACGTAGCGCGAGCCGATCACCAGGTCATAACCCTCCTCGATCTTCGCAACCATCTGGGGGATAAACCGTGGGTTGTGGGAGAAATCGGCGTCCATTGTGCAGATGAGGTCGGCCCCACCGGCCAGTGCCCGCTTGAAGCCGGCGATGTAAGCCGTGCCAAGCCCCAGTTTGCCGGCGCGATGGATGACCTCGACCCTGCCGTTATAATCAGCAGCCAGACGATCGGCGATTACGCCGGTGCCATCAGGAGAATTGTCATCTACGATGATGACACGCGGTGCTATTGGCAGGGAAAGCAATTGAGTGACCAGCGATTCGATGTTTTCGCTCTCGTTATAAGTTGGCACAATTACTGCGATCTGCATAACACCTCTTTCTTCGGACAGATTGGCAGGATGGCGGGCGGGAAAGCCCGTCTCACCGCCGTCTGCTCAGGCCAGTTTACCGGCTGCCCGTACAGGCGCCAGCCCCAGCCAGGACAGGGCAAGCAGCGCCGTTACGCTGATGATCCCGCCTGCCACTAACGACGCGGGTCGGTAGGCCATCTCCACGGTATGCTCGCCCCTCTCCAGCCACACGGCGCGGAAGGCGTAGTTGGCCCGCATCAGCGGTGCCGGCCGACCGTCCACGGTGGCCTCCCAGCCCGGGTACCAGGTATCGGCGAGCACCAGGTAGCCAGGGGTTTCCAAAGTGATGTGTATTGTAACGCGATTGGGCGCATCCTGCAAACTGAGTAGAGCATATCCCGTGCCAGAGGTTGCCGATATTCCCTGGGAGGCGTCTCCCCGCTGCTCCAGGAGCACTTCGGTTGCAGGATCAAAGTCTGGAGCGGTAAGCAGCGCCAACATTTCATCGCGCGCGACGTGACGGGCTTTTGGCACCACCCAGGCGCGGCCGGGGCTATCGGGCAGCCGGAAGACTCCCACCCGCGATACCGCCGTCCGCTGTGCAACCACCTCCTCTCCTCCAGGCCACGGCCGGTCGCTTATGACATGGGTCACGCCCATCACACGCAGTAACGAGGGGTATTCTACAGCGCGTGCCGCCATGTCCCAGTACCATGCTGGCAGGAGCGAATCGAAGTTATTGGCCGATGCCAGGCCATCCAGCATCGCCGTGTTGGGCAGCAGTATCTGGTGCATCTGGCTCCAGTAAGCCAGGTCGCGCGGTCCGAAGCTATTGAAAGCCAGGTAACCAAACCTGACCCGGTATTCCGCATCGCGGTCACTGCTGGGATTGCGTAGATCGGCCGGCCAGTAAATCCGCACCGGCCCAGGCTCTCTGGACAGAGCGGCGGCCATGCCGGAAGTGGTACGGTACAGGGAGCGCCCGATCGTTGGTATGAGCGGCCAGCCGGCCAGCAGCAGGTCCAGCACGATAAATCCCAGGATGGCCCCCTTCCACCAGAGCCTCTCACATATCAGCAGCACCAGCGCTCCGGCCACGACCAGTGTGGCTCCCAGCCTGATCACAGCCGGCCCGAAAGTGTCCGGCATACCGGCCACCATCCACCGGGCAGCCGTTCCGCCGAGGATCGCGGCCAGACCTGTCACGATGCCCCATGCGCCATAACGTCGGCCCGGTATGCCTGCAGGCCATTGCTCTGCACCCAGCGCACTCAGGGCGGCCAGTGCCACGGTAACCACTGCCAGCCAGCGAGCAGGGGCCTGAAACCAGTCGAATGTGGGAAGGTATCGGAACAGCAGAGGGAAAAGAGGGGTATTCCTGCCCAGCGCAAACGCCAGCGCGACCAGCGCCACGGCAGCCCAGAATATGCAGGCCTTCCGTCGCGCCCTTCGACCTGCCACAGCCCACAGCGCCAGGAGCAATGGCAACAGCCCTATGTAGCCGGCATCCTCCCAATAGCTGGCATATCCCCAGTAATCGCCCCGGCCTGGATTGCCGAACAAATCGGGAGCGAAAAGGGTGAGTATCCGCCATGGCCAGAAGGAATAGGTCATCGCAAAATCGTATCTCACTCCGCCCGACCGCTGCGACAGGAGCATCAGCTCGGCGGTGGGCAGGAGCTGTATCGCAGCCAGCCCCACTCCCAGCGCCATCGCAATGGCATATGCCATTGTGGTGGTTTTCCAGGATAGTGCGCTTCCCCGCGTCTGTACGATCCTGAAGATCAGATACGCTGACAACAATATAAGTCCGTAGAATGCTGTCTGGGCATGGCCTGCCAGCAGGCCCAATCCCAGCGAAAGCCCCATCCTGAACACGGTACGTCTATCTCTGCGTTGTACCAACTCTTCGGCGCACCAGAGCCATACGGGAAGCCAGGGAAAGGTGAAAACGACGCTGGGAAACAGGCCCACCCGTGCCACCAGGAAAGCGCTCCCGGAGATAGCCAGTGCCCCAATGGATGATGAGAACGGGGAAAGTCCTGTAGCCCGGCCCCAACGGTACATCCCCCAGCCGGCCAGGAGCAGATGGAAGGCTGTGAGCCAGACGATGGCCACCTCGGCCGGCAAAAGCATGTGTAGCAGGTTAGGAGGATAAAACGCGGCGGTCTGGTAATTGGCTGCCAGCGGCGCCCCGCAGCCAACAAGCGGATTCCACAGCGGTATGTGCCCGGCGCGCCACATCGAGGCTGCCAGGCGCAACCACGGCACGAACTGGAGAAGTGGCGTGCCCCAGAAAAATGTCTCCCCGGCAAAAAGCGGCCGCCAGAGCAAAAGTACAACGAAAAGAACCAGGATCAGAGCATAGAAGCGCGGTTCACTGAAATATGACTTTACCCCGGTCATAAGTCTGTCCGATTTCACAGGCTATTCAGACTCGTCCGGCACTGCGAAGATGGCGTATCCACTGGCCTCGTAGACGAGCCGTAAATAAGGGGCGGTATGCGGATCGAACTCACCCAGCCTCCGCTCCTCCGGCCCCCAGAAAACGTAATCCACTCCATACTCGCTCAGCAGTTCCTTTCTCCAGCTATCTTCCGCCTGCCCGGCAAAAAATCGGGCGACCATCATCTCCTTTCTGCTGAACTCCACGGTCTCAAAGCCGTGTCCCAGGAAGGCCCGTGCCAGCACCCGTGCCGGGAGGTAGTTGCCGGTGTTGTACGCGCTCAGGATCACATCGTCGGCCTGGGCCTGCCCGGCCAGCCAGTCGAGCGCGGCTATCTCAGCGCTCTCCCGAAAGGTGAGGGGAGGGCGAGAGAGCACCATCATGCTGCTGCCGGCAAGGATAAATATGTTCGTGAAGACCATCGTCGCCACAAGCATCACGACCACATGGCGCAGTCCTCCGCTGGCAAGTTTAACTGTTCCCATAGCGGCGAGCAGCATAAGCGGTATCTGCACCCCCTCGACCAGACGCCGCTGCAGGTTGAAGGGCAGGTAGACCAGCAACGGCACCACCCCAACCCAGACCGGCGCCG
>DAOTYA010000281.1:0-6646 GCA_034435075.1 Anaerolineae bacterium | reverse complement strand
TCAGTTGTAGGGCAACTGCGAGCAGTTGCCCTACATTGTGGCCGGTCGTGCGGCGTCGGGCGTGGTCTGAAGACCGGCCCGAGCCAGCGGATGCAAAAATATGACGGGCACCCGTTCTGCAGATTCGCCCGCGTTGCAAGCAGTGAGTAAGTCACCAACAGGATACACTGCAGCCGTTTGCGCCTCAAGCCAATCCATTCCTCCTGCCAGACGGCGTAGCCATCCGTGTATTCCTTCCTCTGTTTATCGCTGCGTAATGAGCCGGTCTGGCCATTAACGATTACTGCGTACTTTTGCTTCTTATCGCGGTAATGTGCGATCCACAGCGGTAGCAGGATAAGTTTAAAAGGAGACTACGGAGAGTGAGGGCCTTCCCGCCACCTGAAACCTGGCCATAGCGACCCGCTGGCGGGCAAGCAGCGAGGCGTCGGCCGGCGAGACCTGGTACGTCTCTGCCGGCCATCCTGCCAGGTAATACGGATCGTAGGCGACGAGTGCGTCGAGGTTGAAGTGTGATACTTCGTCAGCCAATGATGGGGGTAACCTGTGACTGGCCGGTACGGGCACATCGTCTGCCTGGAACTCACTTGCTTGCCCCGTGGAGGTGTCCGTCACCCTGCACAAGCTATCGAATGTCCATGCCGGTAAGCGGTGTAACCTCGACAAGATCGGCAGACCGTTCTTGCTGCAGCTAGCGGGAGACGATACGCCCGGCTGTGACCTGGTCTATAACAAAGGATGGCCGTGGGTGGCACCAGCTTCTGCACCTCCATCTGCTCAACGGCGTAGACCGCCGTGCAATACGGGCAGGTAAATGAGAGTGTCTCCGGTGACAGCGTGAACTGAGCGCCGCAGGTCCGGCAACGCAGGCAGTGTGTGGCGATGGGAGGGACGTGGCCCCTTGCAGTTGCCAGCGTCAGAACGAAATCCTGCTCCTCAATGGAGCCGCCTTCGGTCGCCGATGTGGATGCGACCTTGTGCTGTGCGCAATACTCACAGATAAGTTGCCCCCGCGGGTCATACACCATGCGTCCACCACAGTCAGTGCAGACGAATCGTTGTAACTGGACCGGCTGCGGCGTATCACTTGCGGCGATGTTGAGGCGGTTGGGATCAATCATCTCATCCGGCTGCAGGCGACCGTCCAGTACCGCCAGGGCACGCCGTGCCTCCGGGTGGATGGGGTCTATGGCGAGGATGTTCTCCAGGCATTGGCGCTTCTCAGCAGGATTGTCGCTGATCTGGCTCAGCCAGAACCAGGCCTTAACACGCTGCTCCTCCGTCGGCTCGAGGCGCAGCACCCACTCCAGATAGAAGCGTGCCTCTTGCTTATCGCCTGCTGCAGCAGCGGCAATCCCCCGTATCAACAGGTCACGTATACCCTCGGACATCATCGCCTCCGCGTTCCAAAACAGAAGTGTAATCTGTCTCTGCTGGCATCGGAGTGGCGGGCAGGCCAGCGCAGCCGAATCGTTAACCAGGTCAACATGGTTTCAAACGCAGAAAGTGAATCTGCCGGTGCGCTTCGTGGTGGTAGATTAGAACCTGCTGTTCACGGTTCACCTCGTATGTGCCATCAGAGACCTCAACCACATACCCTCTGGGGTACTGATAGTTCGGGACAAAAATCTCCGTAGGCGCATTGATGGCCGGGTCGTGCCGGAACTCAAACTCGAAGATGCGTTTGTGTATATCGAACCTCATGCGCAGCGGCTCCCCCGCCACCCTGCGGGCATAGGGTCGCACGGCCGCCTCCAGCGCCCGGCCACCGGAGTTGATGTCGTTGGGATCGGTTTGCTGATCGCGGCTGAAGAGGGAGAGGTCCTCGTCATTCCACCGGTCGCCGCGTGCGTTGGTGTTATCCGCAGTGTAGTTCCACAGTGTGAAGCTCAGCAGATTGGCCTCCAGTGCCTGCATGTTGACATCCAGCGCCTCTATCTGACGGGAGAAGTTGCCTGTGCGGTAGGCACGCTTGTTCTGCATATCAAATGGAATGCCTGTCTCCCCGATAAGCGTCGGCACGCCTCCCATCCCCTCATGTGCCCAGTTTTTGATATGGGCCAGTTGTTCGACGAAAGCCTGCCTTACCCTCTTACGGCCCAGGACCAGCCTGCCGGTAACAGCATTGAAGGTCAGAAACGGGTTAAAGTTTTTGGTGAGCAGCGTCAGACCGTCGTACCAGTGGGCGGCGTGAACGACACGCGGCTCATCCTCAGGTCCCCAGCGAAGATGCGCTCCGCCTGGCACCCCCTCCACGAAAATAATGGCATCCGGGACAATGGAACGTATCTCGCGTGCGTAGCGATTGGCGAATGGACGCAGGTAATCATTAGCGAAATCGGCAGCGGCGAAATAATCAGGGCGCAACAGCCGGGGTGTACCATCCTCCCCAACGTCCCATACGCCATGCATCTTCCAGATGCAGTCGTAACCGTCACGCCAGACGCGTACCCCGTGTGGATTTATCAGTTGCCGCCCGCGCAGTTTAGGCCTCAGGCCGAACTCCCATACCTCTACCTCCTGGGGAAAGCCCGCTCCCAGCAGCATGGCCTGGAACGGAGCAGGAGATGGCCCCATACGCAGCAGACCTCCGCTGACGTTCAGGTTCTGCCACCCGATGAATCCGGGTGATGGCTCGTTCATCGTGTCGTAACCAACGACGTTGGGCAGATCTCTCAAGCGCGAGGCAACCTTTTTGATGGCGTTGATGTAATGGCGTTGGAGATACTCCTGTACCGGCTCGCCGTCCACTCTCAGTTGGGGTGCGAAGTCGTTCCCGCCGAAGAATAGCGTGAACATCGTCGCTGCCGCCAGTTTAGAGTAGTTGGTCGGCCAGATCATCCGGGGAAATGGATCGCCATATACAGCGTGCACGATGGCTGCCCCTGTTTCGGCAAAGCGTGTGACATCCATCCCAATAGCCTCGAATGTCCAGCCCGGCGCACCATCGCCGCCGGACATGCGGCTCCACACATCCTGGTGCGGATCAATAAAAAGCTCGATCCCGTATTCCCCGGCTTTCCTGACCACGGCGTACAGGTAGTCCAGATACTCCTCGTCGTAAATGCCGGGCCCGGCGTGCTCAATCGCCTCCCAGGTGACCAGAAAGCGCAAGAAGGTAAAGCCCCACTCGCGCAATCTGGCGAAATGCTCATCGGCCTCTTCCAGTGGAAAAGGACGCCCTACGAACGAAACGTTTCTGTGATCGAAGAAGCCCTCGCGGCGATAGGTTGAACCATCCGGCCTGTAGGGAACTTTGGAGCTTCCACCGAGGTTGACGCCGCGCAGGAGCAACGTGCGTCCCTCTTCGTCCTTAAAGTGCGACCCATCTATGCGCATCAGCACCCTCCTCCTTAAAAGTACTTATGCGCCGGACCAACGCCAGCAGGCGGCGATGCCACCTGTCCGTTGCTGTCCAGGCTGAATTCCCAGGCGCACCAGTATTCCGCCGGGTGCTGATCGGGTGGGCAGACGACACAGCGAGTGCTGATACGAGGGTCAATCGTGCGGGCAAACCCGGCATATTCCACCAGCCCCACCGGTTTGCACGGAAAGTCCGGCAACCCTTTGCGCTGGCGTGCCGCCTGTACATGGCACTCATTCATTCTGAAAAGCAGAGTACGCTCATCCACCCGGATCGTTTCCTGGCGGTTAATATAAGCGTATAGGCGGTAACCCAGTGCTTTCTCCAGCGCCTCAAGCCCTCCCCCTGGCGCCAGTCCCAGGCGCTGCATGATGCGCCTGGCCTCGATCACGGTGAACTGTTCCCAGGCGCGGATGTCAAGCCGGATGGCTGCTTCCATACCGAACGCTTCCTCGGCGGCGAGAAACCATAAGCCGTCGTGGGCCAGCCAGTTCCTGGCCGCATCTTCCAGCAATCCGATCAGTTCCTCCCGGGAGTGGTGCATCAGGCGCGTTCTATGGTCCATAATCTGCCTGCTCTCTATACTCGGACAGCCATCTATCAGAGATGACTGGAGGTCACCCTTTTGGGGCTAAAGACCAGTGGCCGGCCTTCGCCGCCCCTCGCTATTGCACCGATGTGCTGGCATCCTTATATCCCTGTTCGCGTGATTTGTCAAGTTTCTCAGGCGACCATTTTGCGCGAGAGTGGACGCAAATCTTGTAGGACAACTGCTCGCAGTTGTCCTACACTGTGGCCGGTCCTGACCGTGCTGCTGTGAGACCGGCTCGAGCCGGAGGGGACGCAAAAGGGACCGGCACTCGATGCGAGGGTATATGCGCGGTGTGCGAAACGGTGCTCTGCTGGAACCACGGCCGCTTTACAGTTCACCTGTATTGCCTGCAGTATTGCCAGGTATCGAGACCCGAAACCGTTTTCCCCGATAGTAAAACGTGAAAGCCAATCTTTTCCAGTAGGGCGGCATGTGGGGGGTAAGCGTGTATCCCTCTTCGTTCAGTTGCAGCCCGGCAAAGCCGAATACCACGGCCTGCCACAGCCCGCCGGCCGTCGCTGCGTGGATGCCGTCGGCGGTGTTGCCACGTACATCCCTCAGGTCCGTATTTGCAGCATGCATAAAGTGGGCATAAGCTGACTCCACTTCTCCCAGCCGTGCTGCCTGCAGGGCATGGATCGCCGGCCCAAGAGACGAGCCATGGCTGATGTCGGTACGTGGGGCATAGTACTCCCAGTTTATCCGCAGTGTGGTCAGATCGTACTCTTCGCGTAACAGGTACAGTAGCATGAGCACGTCGGGCTGCTTGAGCACCTGGTACTTCTGCACCCCTTCAATACCCAGCAGTGCCTGCATCGAGACAGTTCGTGGTTCGCAGGCGGCCAGGTCAATCTCATCCAGCTCAAAGAAGCCCTCGAACTGCTCGAACAACGATCCACCGGCAGGTTGCGGGATGTAGAGCCTGCCGATAATGTGGCGCCATCGGGCCAGCCGCTCCCCCGTAAGATCCAAACGCTTTTCGAGTTCGGCGGCCTTATCAGGATATGCCAGCCGCAGCCATGTAAGCACGTCCAACGCGTTTTCCAGGTTCCACCGGGCCATCCGGTTGGTGAAGGCGTTGTTGTTCACATGCTCGTGGTACTCGTCTGGGCCGATCACGTCGTTGATCGCATACCGCTCCCTGGCTGCGTTCCATTCAACCCGCGACTCCCAAAAACGGGCCGTCTCGAGCATGATTTCTGCCCCGTAATCGCGCATAAACTCATCGTCCCCTGTGACCTGCCAGTACTGCACAACAGCATAAGCCACATCGGCGACGATATGGTGCTCAATATCACCGGTCCAGATACGCACAGGCTGGCCATCTGGTCCGGGTAGGAAACGTGGGGTCGTCTCATCACCGGTGTCCGCACTTTCCCAGGCGAACATGGCGCCTGCGTAGCCCTGCTCCTGTGCTTTGCGTCGTGCGCCGGGCAGAGTGTGGTAGCGGTACATCAACATGTTGCGGGCAAGCTCCGGCCGGGTGAAGGTGAAGAACGGGAGCATATAGATGTCGGTGTCCCAGAAAACATGTCCCCGGTAGCCGAAGCCGCTCAAAGCTTTGGCAGGAATGCTCACGCGGTCATCATGACGCGGCGCAGCGATGAGCAGTTGGAAGATGCTGTAGCGCAGCGCCAGATCGGCCTGGTCGTCGCCCGCGATTGTCACATCGCAGACATCCCACTCCCGTGCCCAGGCATCTGCGTTGGCCTGGAGCAGATCCTCATAGCTCTGCATACGTGCGTTCTCTACCAGAGAGAGTGCCGTGCGAGATACGTCCGCGACCTGGCGGCTGGTTACCAGGGAGATAAACTTATCGGCGGTGATCGTCTCCCCCTCTCTCACCCTGAGGCTCGCCACGACAGCTGGTGCCGCGTCGCAGTCGAAGTGTGACCAGATCACTTCCTGCCCGCCGGAGATCGCCAGGTTACAGGCTTCGCACAAAGCGATGCCAGAGTGACGTGTGCGCATATGCAGGTAGACCGTGTTTTCCTTTAGCCACCCCTGATCCTCCAACTGCCAGTGAAAACATTCTGGATTGAGTGCATGGCCATCCAGACCGGCCCGCAACTCCAGCATGCCGTCGAAGTCGAGCGGGGTAATCCGATAACGTATCGCCATAATGTGCTGGTCGGCCAGGCTGACGAAGCGCTCTATCTCCAGTTTCACTGTGTGACCGGCCGGGCTGCGCCAGCACATAGTGCGTGTCAGGAGACCGTTGCGCATATGGAGTACACGTTGATATGAGAGCAGTGCGCCCCGATCCATTCTGAATCGTTCCCCATTCACGCTGAGGACGAAAGGTAGCCAGTTGGGAACGTTGACCAGCTCCGTGTTCACAAGCGGGGCGGCGTCAAACAGGCCGTGTACAAAAGTAGCGGGGTGCTCACCCGGGTAGCCTTCCTCGAACGTCCCGCGCGTACCAAGATAACCGTTGCCGATAGTGAAAACGGTCTCCTTGTGGTGCAGCTCAGCGGGGTCGAATCTGGTTTCTGCGATCAGCCAGTTTTCTCCTACCATCATCGGCACTCCTTACAGAAGAATCGTTACCAGTTGTCGGCCTTAGAGCCTATCCGAAAAACCGTACAAGCGGCATCCCTATGCCGCTTATACCGACGCATAGGGATGCGTCGGTTACGTTTTCCGGATAGGCACTTAGCCGGGTACGGGCGCAGCATCGCTGCGCTGTT
>DAOTYA010000280.1:0-6700 GCA_034435075.1 Anaerolineae bacterium | reverse complement strand
GGCTCTGCGACCGGGTGGCGATCATAGACCACGGGAAAATCGTTGCCCTGGACACGCCGGAGAACCTCATCCGCTCCCTGGGGGCGGAGCAGCGGGTGGTCTTCACGGCGGACGGACCGTGGGACGATACCCCTCTCCGGGGGATGCCCGGCGTGACCCGCGTGGAGCATATCGGGGAGCGGACGGTCGTCTACGGACGGGGGGAGGGGCTGGTCGGCGGAGTCGTCAGCGCGCTGGAGGGGATGGGCGTGCGTTTCCGCGACCTGCGCACCGAACAGCCGACGCTGGAAGACGTCTTTCTGGCGCTGACAGGGCGAGAGATGCGGGAGTAAAGGTTCACAGCCCAAGAAAAGCCCGAAGCACTTCCAGGACCTGTTCTATGTCCCGTTCTACATCACCCTGCATTGCCGATTCTTCAAATACCCACCGACCCTGCTCGTCTCTCCTCTGGAAGTGATGGGGGTAACTCCGAAGTTGACGAATAGCCTCTATCCCTTCGTGGCGAATAGCCCGCCATTCCAGGAGGTCGGTGTAGAGCGTGTGGTCATCCGGCGGAACGCCCTCTTCACGGATGCGCTGCTCCAGCGCTTCCAGAGAGCCATATTTGGCCTGTAGATGGGCCGCTGCCCGCTTCAGAGCGAAAATCCGCTCTACCGCTTCAGCGGTGATTCCTCCTAAGAAGCAGGTCCTCGCCGGAGACGGGCAGAACCGTAGTGGCTCTCTGAATTAACTCCTGAATGCCGATTTCCCTCGCCATTGGATTCGCTCCTGTTATCATTATACTGGAAAATTCAAGAGGAGGCAAACATGCGCGGCTTCTGGAAATTGCTGCTGGTTCAGGCCAAACGCTACCTGCGGGAGCCCATTGCGACGTTCTTCACCATCTTCTACGCGCCGCTGGTGCTCCTGCTCTTCGGCGCCATCTACGGCAACGATCCCACCCCACTCTTCAGTGGCCGGGGGACGATGGATGTCACGGTGCCCTCCTACATCGGGCTTATCGTTGTCACGGTGGGACTTATCGGCCTCCCCATCGGTGCGGCGGCGGCACGGGAGAGCGGCGTCCTGCGGCGCTTCCGGGCCACCCCGCTCCATCCCCTGGCCTACATCCTCAGCGACATCGCCTCTTATCTCCTGATGACGGTCATCGGTGTTCTGCTGCTGGTCATAACCGGCAAGGTCGTCTTCCACATCCGGTTTGAAGGGAATGTCTTGAGTGTGCTGGCGGGCTTTCTGTTGGGGACAACGGCCTTTTTCGCGCTGGGGTATCTGATCGCCGGCCTGGCTCCCACCGCCCGCATCGCGCAGACCGTGGGGATGGTACTGGCCTTCCCGATGATGTTCCTCTCCGGTGCAAGTATGCCGCTTGAGGTGTTACCGGGGAAGATACGGGCGGTCAGTCAGTACATCCCGCTGACCCATGTGGTAACGCTGATGAAAGGACTGTGGTTCGGCGACTCGTGGGGCCAGCATCTGACGGAGGTTGCGGTGCTGGTGGGATGCCTGGTTGTAGGGGGTGCCATCGCAGCGAGGACGTTCCGATGGGAATAGATGGAGGCTAACGGGATGAAGGCATTGTGCTTCTATGAACACGGGGACCTGGATGTACTGCGCTATGAGGATGTGGCCATTCCAGAACCAGGACCGGGTCAGGTTCTGGTAAAGGTGCGGGCCTGTGCTCTCAATCACCTGGATGTGTGGGTGAGACGTGGCTGGCCTGGCCTGAAGCTGGCCATGCCCCACTGGTGCGGGGCGGACGTGGCCGGCGAGATCGCTGCCCTGGGTGAAGGGGTGACGGGCTGGGAGCTCGGCTGTCGGGTGGTCGTGGATCCGGGCATAAACATGGCCACGGACGAGTTCACGCGCCGGGGCGAGGATTCCCTCAGCCCAGACTATGTCATCCTGGGGGAACAGGTGCGCGGCGGACAGGCCGAGTATGTGGTCGTACCGGCCGCCAATCTCGCAGCCATCCCCGATGGCTGGGACTTTCCCCAGGCTGCTGCTCCGCTGCTGGTCGGGCTGACTGCCTGGCGCATGCTGATCCACCGTGCTGCACTGCGGGCTGGCGAATCCGTGCTGATCGTCGGAGCCGGTGGGGGTGTCAACTCGATGGCCATCCAGATCGCCAAACTGGCCGGCGCCACCGTCTACGCACTCACCAGCAGCGAGGAGAAGATGGAGAAGGCCCGGCAGTTGGGCGCAGACGTTGTGCTCAACTACCGCGAGGATCCTCAGTGGAGCAAAACGCTCTACAAACTCACAGACAGGCGCGGTGTGGATGTGGTGGTTGACAACGTCGGGCAGGCCACATTGATGCAGAGCCTGCGTGCCGTCAGACGGGGAGGGCGCATTGTCATCGTCGGCAATACCTCCGGCCCGCTGTGCCAGGTAGACCTCCGCTTCATCTTCGGCAAGCAGATCAGCCTCATTGGCTCGACTATGGGTTCGCACCAGGAATTCCGGGATGTGCTGGCACTGCTTTGGGCAGGGAAACTAAAGCCGGTGATAGACCGGATAATGCCCCTGGCCGAGGGCAGGAGGGCTTTCGAGGTTCTGGAGCGAGGCGAGCAGTTCGGCAAGATCGTGCTCGTACCGTGAGGAGCGCATATACCGACCGTGGGAGCACAGATATTTCCCGCCCTTTGCTCAGCGGCTGGCCTGCGCGGGGCCGGCCGGGACGCTGATGGTGCGGTCACATCCGGGCTTTCAGCGTTCTCTACCGGCCGTCCCGTTCGCCACAAGGGGCAGATAGAGTGAGAAGCGCCTGAGAACGACCACTTCCTGCGAGGCCCAGGTCGTTTCCACATTGCCGGCAGCATCAATTGCTCGCGCTTCTACAAGGTGGACTCCTGGCTCAAGCGATTCGAGCGTAATAATGAGTGGCTCGTAATCACTGTCGAATGCCCCATCCTCAGCCGTAGCGTATTGCCAGACACCCCCGTCAACACGGTACTCTACCTGTGCGATAGGCCGTCCTTTCAGATGGTACGCCACACCATCTACCACCACTGATCCCGGGGCAGGAGCAGCTCCAGTGCGCTCGAGCCTGGTGTCCAGTTCCTCACCGTTGGGATCGAGCGCCGTAACCCGCTCACCTGTGTATGATACATTACCGGCAGAGTCAATCGCCCTTATCTCCAGTCTGTGGATACCCGGCGAAAGACGGGCTGTGAAATGGTAGCCCTCGCCCGTCTCGTCAAAAGCACCGTCATTCGCCGTAGCCGGTTGCCACTCTCCTATGTTGAAGCGATACTGCACAGCCACGAGCCTGTTAATCGTCACGCTCTGGTGGGAAGGGGAGGGATAAGGGATGATGCTGACCGTACCGCTTACCACGACTGTTTCGCCATCTACGGATAGGAAGGTGATAGAGAGCGAGAGGTTTGTATCAAGCGGGTCGAGGATCCCATCTCCATCGCTGTCACGCCAGCCGATCTGACCGGCTGCGTAGGAATCCAGCGCTTTGGAGGCGTAAGCCATCGGGAGGCGCATGATACTCATCTCATTTGAGGCGCAATTGCCGTACTCGCTGTTCTGATTCTCCACATCCAGGTAGCCGGAGCGGCGGGTACAGGGTTGCCGTGCCTGGCGGTATTGATCCAGCGCATAGAAAATGTGTCCGATTTCATGTGCCGCTACAGCCCTCATATTGCGTGGACCGTAGTTACCGTTGCCGTAAGTCATCACCATAAATGGCCCACCCAGATAAGCGTAGGAAAAGTAACCGTCGCTAAAACGGTCATCAGGGTCAGCGGAGCTGTCTACCACGAAGATGGTGAAAGCCCAGTCGGTGTGGTAAGTTTGCCGCAGGTCATTGTTATAGTCACGCACACTGGCAAAGTACGAACTGTTCCTGTAACCCAGGGCAGCCATTGCGTCGGCGATCCAGTACTGCTGGTCGGTGTGGGGGCGGGAGATCGGCTCAACTACGGTGGGTAACGGCTCTGTGAAATGATCGTCGTAGACAAAGCTCAGGTGTGCTCTCGGCTCGAGTTCAGCCCACCAATCCAGAGCGGTCCTAATCTCGTTGAAGACTGTAAGCTTCTCATCGGTGCTCCAGTCCTCGGTAGAGGGATCAACGCTCCCGTCGCTCTCTACCAGCACAATGCCTACAGCTACCGTGCCGATCATGTACTCGCTGGTCTGATAATATCCCGGCACCACGGCATCAGTGCTCTGGCGCGTCATCCCGTGGAAGCCGGCCACATCCGGTGCAACGAAAGCGTCATCGTAAAGATCGTGGACTTCTGCCCCGGCGGGGGACTCTCCCCGGTTGCGGGCATGCACGATCAGTGAGTCCCTCAGGAAGCCCAGGCTCGCTATCATCATTACGGCAAGCAACCCCAGCCACCGCCTGCCCATCGTCCTCACTCCATAGCGCAAAAGGTGCTATCGCTACACACTCCCTGGCAGCGAGTTCAACCTCATGTTAGCACCTTGCGACGTGCGAATCTATGGATGGAGTGAGGAAGTTGTGAGTAGATTACGTGCAGAAATGTGTTGAATGCGGGGGGTGCGGCAAATAGGGGGAACAGGTCACGGCTGGACGAGCCGGTACCCTACACCGCGCACATTTTCGATGCATCCCATATCGCCTGGTGGATAGCCAAGTTTGCGGCGCAGAGAGCGGATCAGGGGGCGCAGCAACACGCCTGCTTCAACCGGATCGGCCTCCAGATTGTGGGTGATGCGCACCAGTTCCTGGAGGGAATGCACCTGATTGGCATGTCTGGCCAGGTATTCCAGCAGCGCGAACTCCTTGACCGATAGCGGGAGCGGCCTTTCATCAAGCCAGGCACAGAATTGCTGGGTGTCAATGCGTAATCTGCCGAGGATCAGTACACCGACCTTCGTATTCTGGGAAGCCGGGAGTCGGTCGAACTGGCGGGTCAGGAGTTGACTGGCCCGCCGCAGTTTGCCGCGCACGGTGGCCAGCAGATCGGCTGGCTCAAGGGGCTTGGTCAGGTAGTCATCGGCTCCCAGTTCTTTGCCGTAGCGGATATCGCTGTCAAATGAGCGGGCGCTCAAGAAGACGAAGGGGATGTACAGCCAGTCAGGATTCTGACGCACGCGCTCATAAAGTTGATAGCCGTTCATACGCGGCATAGCCACATCAGCCAGGATCAGCTCTACCGGCTCCTTCTCGAGCACTTCCAGAGCTTCGATGCCGTCACCGGCAAGCAGTACCCGGTACCCTTCTGCTTCCAGCATCTGCCGCACACTCTCTAACAGACGCGGCTCGTCGTCTACCACGAGAATAGAGGCTTTGTGTTCCATTTCATCATTGTATAGGGTCTGGCGCTCGTCCATGGCGCATGAGAGGGGTCTTTCAAATAACGCCGAGGGGCCTTCAGGCGGAAAATCCGGCTGGAGCCTGTACTCCGGCGCCTTGTTTGAGAAGTATGTGGTTTGCATTGCTCTGTGAACATGGGATACTTGCAGTCTTCATAACTCCGTCTATAATTGAACCGATGATTTCTCTCCGTCGAGCGTTAGCCGTCGCGCACAAGGAGTTCCGTCATATCGCCCGTGACGGACGGATGTTATTTCTGGTCACCATTGCGCCGGCGTTCCTGCTGATCACGCTCTCCTACGTCTTTTCGTTAGACGTGGAACGGATGGCTATTGCTGTCCGTGATCTGGATCGTACCCCCCTCTCGCGCGAGTTGATCTCCAGGCTGACCGCTGATGGTGACCTGGTCGTAATGGCATACCTGGATGAAGATGTTTCCTTAGAGACAATGTTTGCCCGCGAGATGGTTGATGCGGTGCTGGTCATCCCGCGCGGATTCGCAGCCGCCGTGTTGAGCGGCGACCCGGCCGAAGTCCAGTGCATTGTGGACGGTGCGGATGCCATCACCGCCAGTCAGTTCGTCGGCCTCCTGGAAAGTAGGGTGAAAGCCTTCGCTGTGCAGCAGCATGGCGTTTTCAGTATAGGTATAGAGCTCAGCAGCCGTGCCTGGTACAACGAAGCGCTCAAATCGTTGGTCAGTATGGTGCCCGGCATTATGGCTGTGATCCTGTGCATGCCGGCGCTGGCGCTGGCTTTGGCGTTGGCCCGGGAGAAGGAAACCGGCTCGTTCGAGAGTCTGATCGCCACACCGGTGCGCGGCATCGAGTACCTGCCTGGGAAGCTGCTCGCCTATGCGGTCAGCGGTATGGGAAGCGTGATCCTGGCCTGGCTTGTGGCGACCGTGTGGTTTCGTGTGCCTTTCCGGGGCCGCCTGCCAGACTTTCTCCTGCTGGCAGCCGATTATTTGTTCGCCAGCATGGGGATCAGCCTGGTTATCTCCAGCCTGGTGAAGAACCAGCAAACGGCGATGTTCCTCATCCTGACCGTTTTTTTCATTCCCAGTTTCTTTATTGCCGGGCTGATCCTGCCTGTCTCAAACGAACCACTTATGCGCGCTATCTCCTCCCTCCTGCCGACAACCCACTTTATCACGATTTCGCGTGGCCTGTTTCTCAAAGGCCTCAGCCTGGCAGCACTGGTCAGGCAGGCATTGATTTTGCTGGTGCTTGGCCTCCTCTGGTTGCTCACAAGTTTAGCACTGTTCAGCAAAAAGCTCAAATAGTACAGCCCGCGTGGGGTGTCCGTCACTTTTTTGCGCGAGAAGAGAGCGAGAGCAGGCTATGGCTGGCCGTGGCGACGTCAGTTGTAGGGCAACTGCGAGCAGTTGCCCTACATTGTGGCCGGTCG
>DAOTYA010000279.1:0-11244 GCA_034435075.1 Anaerolineae bacterium | reverse complement strand
TGCGCGAGAAGAGAGCGAGAGCAGGCTATGGCTGGCCGTGGCGACGTCAGTTGTAGGGCAACTGCGAGCAGTTGCCCTACATTGTGGCCGGTCGTGCGGCGTCGGGCGCGGTCTGAAGACCGGCCCGAGCCGGGTGGATGCAAAAATATGACGAACACTCCCCAACTGACCAGATTACTTGACAAAGTTTGATTTTTATGTTATAATAATTATAGATTAGGAGACACTACAAATGTCCGCAACTTCGATTGAACACCTCTGTGAGCAAATACGAGCGTCTGGGCGTCGGGTGACCCCTCAGCGTCGTGCCATAGTTCAGGCGCTTCTGGAGGATCGCTCCCATCCCACTGCCGAGCAAATTTATACCCGCGTACACAGTGTGATGCCGGACATCTCGCCTGCTACGGTCTATAATACCCTCCATGAGTTGACCGAGATCGGTTTGTTACTGGAACTGGATGTGGGGCTGGGTGAGCGGCGGTATGACGTGACAACTGCGGGTCACGCCCACATAGTCTGTACGAAATGTGGGCGCATAGAAGACGTGCCTTACGACTGTGAGGCATTGGCACTTTCGCCCCGCGAATATCATGGATTCCAGATCGTGAGTTGTGATGTAATTTTCCGTGGATATTGCCCGGATTGCATCCCAAATTCATACCCTGATTAAGGAGGTCTGCTGTGGATAAATGGGAATGTATGGTATGCGGCTATGTGTATGACCCGACCGTGGGCGATCCCGAGCATGGCGTGGCGCCCGGCACGCGCTTCGAGGACCTGCCCGATGACTGGGTCTGCCCAGACTGCGGGGCGACGAAGGATATGTTCGAGAAGCTGTAAGAGCTAATGAGGTATGTCATCATCGGCAATGGCGTCGCCGGTGTGACAGCAGCGCAGGCGCTCGTCCAGGCTGACCCGGCCGGCGAGGTCCACATCTTCGGGCGGGAGCCGTATCTCTACTACCGCAGGCCGCTCTTGTGGGAGTTCATCGCCGGGCAGATCGAGCAGGAGGCGGTGTTCTACCGCCCGGCGGCGTGGTACGCCGAACGCGGCATCCATCTCCATCTGGGCGTCGAGGTCGTTGCACTCGATCCTGCCACACGCAAGATCACACTGGCCGATGGCTTGCAGGTGGCGTATGACCGGCTGTTGCTGGCGACAGGGGGGCGCTCTTTTATACCCGCCTGCGCGGGAAATGACAAAGAGGGTATCTTTGCCCTGCGCACGCTGGACGATGCGCGGGCGATCAAGGCCTACGCGCAAAAGGTCTCGACCGCGCTGATCATCGGCGGGGGATTGCTGGGGCTGGAGACGGCGCGGGCGCTCGCCACAGCGGGCCTCACCGTGACGGTGGTCGAGTTCTTCCCCTATCTCCTGCCACGACAGTTGGACGCGGAGGGGGCACAGGTGCTGCAGGCGTTGTTGGAGGCCCAGGGGATGCGCGTGACTACCGGCGCGACAATCGAGGCCATTCTGGGCAATTCGCACGTCGAGGGTATTCGCCTGAAGGACGGCCGTGTGTTATCCGGCGAGATGGTGCTTTTTTCGACCGGCATACGCAGCGAGACAGGACTGGCGCAGGCAGCAGGTCTGCAGGTGAACAAGGGCGTCGTCGTGGACGAGCACCTGCAGACGAGCGCAGAGGACGTCTACGCCGCAGGCGACGCAGCCGAGTTCAGGGGCATTGTCTACGGCATCATCCCGCCCGCCATCGAGCAGGCGCGGATCGCGGCAGCCAACATGGTCGCGCCGGGGAGTGCGCGCTATGCCGGCAGCATCCCCTCCACCACGCTCAAGGTCGCCGGGGCAGAGGTGACGACGCTGGGCCAGGCGCTGGCCGAAGGGGAAGGCTACACGGTCCTGCGACGGGCGGAGATAGAGGCCGGGCGCTATCGCAGGTTCGTGTTGCAGGAGGGACGGATCGTGGGCGCGATCCTGCTCAACGAGCCGGAGCGCGCGAAGCAGGCCGCACAACTCATCCAGAAGAAAGCAGATTTTTCGGCGTATGCCGATCAACTCTTGGTCGGATTGTCAATCTGACCCCAGGTGACCCAATAACAGAAGGAGGAAACAAAATGGAAACGACAAGCGAAGTTCAAAGTGTATCTATGCCCCGCATCGGGGATAAAGCCCCTTCTTTCAAGGCTATGACCACGCAGGGCGAGATCGTATTTCCCGACCAATACGCCGGGAGTTGGGTGATTCTGTTCAGCCATCCGGCTGACTTTACACCCGTCTGCACGTCCGAGTTCATCACGTTCGCCTCGATGGAGGAGCAGTTTGCCAAAGCAAATTGTAAACTGGTCGGGCTTTCTGTGGATGGCCTTTACAGCCACATCGCCTGGTTGCGCACGATCAAGGAAAAGATCGAGTTTCGCGGCATGAAGAACGTCGAGATCAAATTCCCCTTGATCGAAGACATTACGATGGAAGTCGCCAAAAAGTACGGCATGATCCAGCCAGGCGAAAGCACGACCAAGGCGGTACGCGCGGTGTTCGTCATAGACCCCAAAGGCATCATCCGGGCGATTATCTACTACCCCTTAAGCCTGGGGAGGAACTTTGACGAATTGTACCGCATCGTGCTGGCCCTTCAGACCGCCGATGCCTTTGGAGTGGCTACGCCAGCAGACTGGCGGCCGGGCGACGATGTCATTGTACCGCCGCCGGGCTCTTGCGGTGTTGCCCAGGAGCGTATGGCGGGCAGGGAGGACATGCACTGTTATGACTGGTTCTTCTGCACCAAGAAACTGGATAAGGAGACGGTGCTCAAGACCATCTTGAGGGAGTGATTTTGTAACGGAAATTGGAAAGAGACACACATCTGAATCATTTTCTTCAGGAGGTATACCCATGCACAAGATGACCCAATCCAATCTTGAAGCAGCCTTTGCCGGCGAAAGCCAGGCGCACATGAAGTATCTGATCTTTGCCGAGAAGGCTGAACAGGAAGGGTTTGCCAACGTGGCGCGCCTTTTCCGCGCCATCTCGTTCGCCGAACAGGTGCACGCCACCAATCACCTCAAGGCGCTTGGCAATGTCGGCGTGACGACGGACAATTTGCAGATGGCCATCGGTGGCGAGACCTATGAGGTGGAGGAGATGTACCCTGCCTTCGTCGCCGTGAGCGAGTTGCAGGACGAAAAGGCGGCTGCACGCTCGGAGAAATGGGCGCTTGAAGCGGAACGAGTGCACGCTGGCATGTACGAGCAGGCGCGTCAGGCCGTCCTGGCCGGCCGGGACGTACAGGTGGGTGAGATTTACATCTGCAGCGTCTGTGGCTGGACGGGAGAGGGTGAGCCACCCGACCGCTGCCCAATCTGCGGAGCGATGCAGGAAAAGTTCGTCAAGTTTTAGTGCCTATCTGAAAAGCGTAACCTGCGCATCCCTATGCGTCGGTATAAGCGGCATAGGGATGCCGCTTGTACGGTTCTTCGGATAGGCTCTTAGTAAAACTCAAGACGTGGAGGTAACAATGAAATTCGGGGACAGAATTCAGGAGGCCGACTGGAAGGCCGAGAAGCACGTGCCGGTGATCGAATGCCCGGACCAGGTGAAAGCCGACGAGATATTCGAGGTCAAGGTCAGCATAGGCAAGGAGATCGCACATCCCAACACGACCGAGCACCATATCCGCTGGATCACTCTCTACTTCCATCCGGATGGGGACAAATTCACTTACGAAGTAGGCCACTTTGAGTTCAACGCCCACGGCGAGTCGGTGCAGGGGGCAAACCAGGGTCCCGTCTACACGCACCACGCCGTGAGCGCAGCGCTGAAGGTAAACAAGCCCGGCACGCTGCATGCGCTGGCTTACTGCAACATCCACGGGTTTTGGGAGAGCAGTAAGGATATTGCGATAGGTTGAGGTAGAATGTATTACGTGTTGCGTATTCCGTATTCCGTGTTGCGCGGCGGTAACGGAGTACGCAACACGTAGCAGAGCTTATCGTCTACGCGCTCGCTCACGTGCCCGACGAAGACGGGCCAGAGTGTCCTCTCCCGTTTCTTCTGAAAGCGGCGGCGGGGTTTTCCCGGTAACGCGGGTAGGATCAGGCGGGGGAGCTGTTCGCTCAACAGGCCGCCCAGTGCGTTGTCGCGCCCGCTCGCGTGCCTGGAAAAGATCACCCAGCAGTACTGGACCAGCCGGACGTCGCACCTCACCGCTTCGACGCGGCATCCGCTCTCTTACCCATACGCCCAGGCGGCGCAGATCGGCGGGGGTGATATGCAGGCGGCGCACCCCCACATCGAACGGGAATAACAGTGCCGTCGCAAGCAGCAGCGCTGGCCAAAACGGCCGTGCACGAGTGGCCGGCTGGTGCATCGGGGCGAAGGCCGATTCCGGTGTGTCCAACACTGTTCCGCCGGTCGCGCGGGCCAGCTCGCGTAAGAGGGCCGTATCCTGACCGGCACGCCGATATTCGGGAGAATAAGGGACAATTAACCCTGCCGTCTGTTGCGCTACCGGCTCATCGGCCATGTCGTACTGCACTACCTGGAGAAGGTAGGTGCCCGGCTCACCCGTCGTGACCCGGCCCTCGTAGCGCCCCGTTGCCGTCTGCTCAAGCTCCACAGTCTGGGTGACGAGTGTTGGCCCCACAATTGTCGCCTGAGTCCTGAGCAGGTTGCGTGGGCGGCCATTCTCATCGGTAGAATGTACCACGAGATGCGCCCCGGCACCATCAATCCGTGTTGTTACCTGCAGTCCCTCGTCCGGTCGGGGGAGCGTCCAGCCAATTAGCTGGGAGACAAAAGCGTTGAAGCGCTCCCATTTCACCCATTCCGTCGCCCACTGCCCCTTGAGATCAGAAGTCCAGGCCACTGCCCGGCCCAGTCCGTACTGCCACTGAGCAAGCACCGGGTCGCCTCGTTCACTCATCAACCCCACATGTGCGGTTTGTTTAGGGGTTGTACCATTGTAACCCAGCAAAGGCGGCAGCGTCAATGGATCAATTCCACGCAGGATGTCGGTTGTTCCGGCAGGTAGTGGATAAAACGGCTCCTCTATAATGTAAGACCCGACCGCTTTGATGGTCTCTTTGACGAAAAGCTGCGGTACATCCTGGATCGCGGGAGCCGGGTAGTAGCGTCCGCCACCCAGCTCAGCCAGCGTGCGCAGGTATTCGGCAGAACCCTGTCCTGCTGCCACGACTGAAAGCGTGATGCCCTCCTCTGCCAGGCGAGCAGTCAATGCGGAATAATCACCGTAGCGTGACCATCCGTCGGTAAGCAAGACAATGTGTTTGACCCGCGCCTCAACCGCCAGCAACGCCTGTTCCGCCTGCTCCAGCCCAGCCCAGATGTTAGTCTGCCCGGCGGCCTGAATGCCGCCGACGGCTGCCTGTATGGTGGCAGGGTCAGGCAACTGTTGCAACGGCAGTGCCCAACGCGCCTGGGCGTCGAAAGCCATGATACCCAGATAGTCCAGCGGCCCCAATACAGCCGCTGCCTGCATGATCGCATCTTTAGCGATGTCCACTTTGGGTAACCCGGTCTCGACCCGCTCATACTGGCCGGGCAAAAGGGATGGATCGTTACAATGGCAACGCCCCATGCTCCCGGATTTGTCCACCACCAGCACCAGGGCGACATTTGGTTCGCGGGTACGTGAGCGCACATCCATGTCCACCGGTAAGGCACGCTCGATCGGTGTGCGCAGATAGCCGCCTGCCCCGTAGGCATGTTGCCCCCCAACCATCACCAGTCCTCGCCCAAGCTCGCGCACGTAGACCGGAAGCGCCGCCATCGCGCTATCAGGTAGCTTCTCAGCAGGCACGTCCACCAGCACGACGGCATCGTAACTGCTCAGCGTGGCAAGGTCGGCGGGTAACGCTCCCGGTGGTATGACAGTCACCTCAACCGAGGTGGACTCAAGCGCACGACGCAGCGCGTCAGCCTCGCCTGGCTCCCCCTCGACAATGAGCACATGCGGCGGGCCGTAAACAACGGTGAAACCGGAAGCCAGGTTGTTTTGCAGGAGCGTGTCCACTGCCGGGTATAGCTCCGCCTGGTAACGGTGAAAGCCAGCCTCTTCGGCAATGAGCGAGATTTGCACGCGATTGGTACCCGGCTCAAGCGCAATGTGCTGACTGGTCACCAATCGGCCATCACCCAGGAGGCGTATGGTTGCCTCCTGTGCCAGCGTACTTTCGATGACAGCCGTCGCCATAAACGACTGGCCTCTTCGCACATGCGCCGGCACCTTCAGGTCAGCAAGATATGCCTCCTGTTCCGCGAGCGGGGCGTACAACGGGACAACGGCGATCTCGATCCCACGTGTCCTGGCCAGGTCCGCCTGCACCAGCGCATCACCAACGTTCTCTAACCCGTCAGAAAGGAGCACCAGCCGCTTCTGGCTCTCCTCTGGAAACAGAGCCAGCGCCAGGCGCAGTGCTGCACTGATGTTCGTGCGTCCTGTGCGTGGTTTCGAGGCGATGGGTGGGAAGTCGCGTGCCTCAGAGGCCAGCCGTTCAACCAATGCATCTTCACCGAAGACAACGATAGCGCTCTTTCCCCCAGGCGGCATCCCGGCCACTGCCTGGCGGATGAACGCTTCAGCACGTTCGCGCTCGGCGGCTGGGACACTATCAGAGAGATCGAGCACGAAGACCACGGTCAGCTCGCGTACCGGTTGCACCAGGCGGATATCGGCCAGACTCAGGATCACACCCAGTACGATCAGCAGCCGTAGCATTAAGCCGGCCACAAGGCGGCCAGAGACAAGGCGAGCGCCATGCCCCAGAAAAGGCAACGCCAATAAAGGCAGCAATATAAGCAGAAGCCATAAGATGGATGGACTCGAGAATGAGATCATGTCCGGTCGGTCGCGGAACGCGCAATAGATAGTGCGTATTGCGTGTTGCGTATCAGTGCTGAGACGCGGCTCCACAGCCACACAACTCCGCCCCGATACTGCACCAGCCACTCGGCTACACACAGCACGAGCGCAGCCCAGGCAGGTAGCCGCCACCACTCCAAGCGCACAGGTCTGTCGGCAGGGATGTGCTGCTCCTCCCAGCCGATCATGGACAGAGCCTGACGCGGGGCAATCGCGGCCTCCAGTGGATTGAAGCTGTTAACAGCAAAGCGCCCCAACAGCCAACTCCCACCATCCCCTTCCCAGCTCACCTCGTAGATGCCGGGCATCCATGTGTCATCAAACATGGCAGCGCCATCCCTGGCGGTCAGCCTGACAGACACACTGTCAGGGCGGGTGACAAATGCGGCCTTCGCCTGCGGCGGGAGCGCAATCTCCACCACACCGCCAGGCGCAACCGTCTCAGGCAGGTCGCCGCGCATGCCGGGGACCAGATATTTCACAAGGTTTGCCAGAAGCACCGGAAATGCCACGCGCAAAGGCAGATCAGACTGACGCAGGTCGAAAGCCAGCACGGCCAGCCGACGGCCATTGGTCTGACCAACGGCGAGCAGAGGCACATCCCTTCCTTCCCGGCCAGGCACAGGCGAAGCAACGATTACAGGACGCGCCCACTCCGGGAGCGGGATGAACGCAGCGCGCTGGATCACCACCCCGCGCAGATCCACATAGCGCAGCAAAGGATCGCTGGTGCTGGCCGGGCGTGCCACAGGCAGGTCCAGCATACCGGTCACGGAGAAAAACTCTGTCGTGTGCAAAGGGCCAACAAACAACAGGGCACCAGGCGGATAGTGGCCTTTCTGCGGAAGGACGGTGTCAAACACAGTGAGCCAGCTCGCATGTTCAGGTTGCGGAGTCGCAGATGAGCTGTCCCAGGAGGCCTCATAGTTTTCCGGTGAGATCGTGGTGACTTCAACACCTGGCAACAGGCCGAAGGCGGTCTCCAGGAAGCGATTCCCCGGGCCGACGATCTGGACCTGTGCCTCGTAAACAAGCGGAGCAACGGCCCAGGCACGATCGTCGAGGGCAAGCATGTCCTGGCCCTCGAGACGTGCCTCGACTGCCGCTGTCTCGGGTGGAATGTCAGCCACGGTAAGGCTGATGGATTTACCCGCAGGCAAGAGAAGATCGCGGACGGCGAGTAGGCTCTCCTCCTGGGAGGTGAAAGCATAAAGCATCAGACGACGGGCAGCATCCTGCTGGCCGTAGTTAGTGACACGCACGAAAACTGAGTAGGGTTGATAACTATCAGTCCCGACCTGACTGGGGAGGCCGTGATCAAGGGAAAGAGCGCTGATCGCCTGGTTCTCTCCCGACCGACCGATCGGCACATAACGCACGTGGGCGACGGCGGGCATACGGGCAGGTAGCTCTACGCCACCGTCGGAAAGGACCACAATCTCGGCTTCAGGCTCTCCGGCGACAATGGCAGAGGCCAGCTCAAGCGCCGTTGCCATATCCGAGCCTGCGGGACCGGCCTGCAGGTTCCTCAGCATCTGTGTCAGCCTTGCGCGATCGGTGCTGCTGGAAAGAAGTACCTGTGCCTGCGCCCCTGCTGCTATAAGCGTCACCGGAATATCAGCAGGAAGGTCAGCAGCCAGACGGTGAGCCTGCCCGACGGCGGCGGCCAATCGGTTGGGCGCGACGTCAGTCGCTGCCATACTGGCAGAAGTATCCACTATCAGCACCAGATGCCTCCCTGCGATAGCCCTGGTCCACGAAAATGGCCGTGCCAGCGCGACGATCAATGCCGTCAGAAACAACAATTGGAGCACGAGCAACCAGTTGAAGCGCAATCGCTGCCAGGGAGCATTGGCAGCCACATCGCGCACCAGTGTTTGCCAGAGGTACACGCTGGAGACGATCTGCTCCCGGCGGCGCAGCTTAAGGAAGTAGAAGACGACGATGACAGGCAAAAGTGCAGCAAGCGTAAACGCAAGCGGTGTCAGGAAGCCCAACAGCACACCTCCTCACCAAAATGGATCACGCAATGACGTCGTACTTACGCAGATACGTCACAATCAGCTCTTCCAGCGACAGGGTGGTCTCAATAAAGACGTAGCGCGCATCCAGCGCTGTACAAACGCTGCGCAGGTGATCCTGCCATGCAGCGACACGTGCCCGATAACGTCTGAGCAGATCGTAATCGGCGGTGATCTCAACGGTGGCTTCGTTCTCGCTGTCCACCAGGCGCAGGTCACCTTCCAAACCGGGCGCGATTTCCTGGGGTGCCAGGATATGGAGCACTGTCACCTCGTAGCGATGGGCAGCCAGCATGCGCAGACCGGCCTCCCACTCTGCGCCCATAAGGTCGCTGAGCAGGAGCGCCGGGCCAGGGGTGCGAACGTGGGCCACATAGTCACGTATGGCTGTTGCGGGATTGAGCGCGCCGCCAGGCTCGAGACTGTTCAGCCAGCCAAACCATGCCAGGGCCTGGCGTTTGCCACGATACGGCCTGGAAATCCGGTTCCTGCCGCCCGGCGGCTCGCCGAGTGCCGCACCGATCAGACGATCCATCCCTGCCAGGCCAACATAGCCCAGCGCAGCGGCAAGACGAAGGGCGAAGTGCCACTTCTGCGGCTCGCCAAAAGCCATGCTTTGACTGGCATCAAGCAATATGTGTATCGTCAGGTCCTCCTCGGCGACGAACAACTTGAGCAGCAGTCGCTCCAGCCGCGCGAAGGCGTTCCAGTCAATCTGGCGGAAGTCATCGCCGGGTGCATAGGTGCGAAAATCGGCGAACTCGATGCCACCACCACGTCTGGTGCTGTGCCGCTCTGCCTGGATCCGGCCGGCGCGCATACGGCGGCTGACGATAGCCAGGCGGTCGAGTTGGGCCAGAAATCCGGGTTCGGGGATGGGTGGTGTAGTCATCTTACTCCGTATTGCGTGTTGCGTATTGCGTGTTGCGTATTGCGTGGTGCGTGGAAATGGAACACACGCTACGCAACACGCAGTCCGTCTACGAGTTCCTGGACGATGTGGTCTGCGGTGATCCCATCCGCCTGTGCCTCAAAATTGAGGATGATACGGTGGCGCAGCGCGGGCAGGGCGGCAGCTTTCAGATCGTCCACGGCGACGTTGTACCGTCCGTCCAGCAGAGCGATGATCTTGCCGGCCAGGATCAGCGCCTGCATACCGCGCGGGCTGGCGCCGTAGCTGACGTAGCGGCGTACAATGGCCGGCGCATCAGGATCAGCAGGCAACGTAGAGCGCACCAGCCGTGCCGCGGCCTCGGTAACGTGTCGGGCGATGGGCACCCCGCGTGCCAGAGCCTGCATCGCGCGGATGGTCTCGCCATCGGTTACCGGCTGGGGCTGCGGGACTTCAACACCTGTAGTGCGGTCCGCGATCTCGACCAGCTCCGCAACCGACGGGTACTCGACATTCAATTTAAAGAAGAAGCGATCCAACTGTGCTTCTGGCAGCGGGTAAGTGCCCTCCATCTCAATCGGGTTTTGTGTTGCGAGGACAAAAAACGGCTCAGGCAATGGTCGGGTCACCTTCGCCACGGTGACGCTGTGCTCCTGCATCGCTTCCAGCATCGCTGACTGGGTCTTGGGCGTGGCGCGGTTGATCTCGTCGGCGAGCACCAGGTTGGCGAAAATCGGCCCCGGCTCGAACTGAAAACGGCGCTGTCCTCCCTCATCCTCGACAATGATATTGGTGCCGACGATGTCGGCGGGCATCAGGTCGGGAGTGAACTGGATACGGCTGAAGTGGCAATTGATGGCCTGCGCCATCGAGCGCACCAGCATGGTTTTGCCCAGCCCGGGCACACCCTCCAGCAGGGCGTTGCCCCCTGCCAGCAGAGTGATGAGGGTCTGGCGGATCAGCTCACGCTGACCAACGATAAGCTTCGCGATCTCAGCCTCGATGGCAAGAGCAATGGTGGTGAACTCTTCAGCGGTGACAGTCTCAGCCATTTCGGTCTCCTTGAAACTGAGGGTGTTGCGTGTTCCGTTGATGTTCAATACGTGCTACGGTTCCAGTGCCGCGAAATAATCGCGTACATAATCCTTGAGGCCGAGGGGCACGTATTCACGCTCCATCGCCTCGGCAGCCGCAGCCGCGTAAGAGGCGTATACTTCAGCGTAGGGCACGGTCACAGCACCGACAGCGCCAGGTTGTGGTTGTGCTCCTTCACGCACCACATACTCGCCCTCACCGGTCTGACGGCCGGGTATGAAGTCGGGATCGCCGGGCTTTCCCTGTTGCCAGGGCGCGAAAACGGGATCAAACTCACCGACAGTATATGGTCTGTTGGGATTGGCGGGGTTACCGGCACGTCCGGTGCGCGTGCCAGGTGGCAGAGTCGAGGCCGATGTGCCGCCGCCACCCCCAGGCTGCCCCTGGCCCTGCCC
>DAOTYA010000278.1:0-17804 GCA_034435075.1 Anaerolineae bacterium | reverse complement strand
AGTCCGCCCGGACCAGACTCTGCTGACACTGGCTACACTGAGACGCCCTCAGGTGGCTCAGGTGCCATCTGCTCCGCCGGAGTGTGGTCCGGCGGGCACAGGCTGAATAAATACCCCGCCTGAGCTGTGAATCAGTGGTACTACACCGGTCAGTTACTGTGGTAATTATACGCATTGTGGCAAAAGCCGCACGTGGAGCAGCCTTTCCAGGCTGCTGACAGGCTAGAAAGCCTGCCCACGTGTCACTTTTGCCATCATGCAATTATACCTTCATCAATCAGGAAGTCGAATCATCGGTCGAGATGGTATCCGTCATATTCATCTCCCCGGCTCGGGATGGTCCACAGACCGCGCCCAGCAAACTTGACAGGCCGCAGGTTGCGTGATACCATCGTCTGGAACTATTCAGGCCGATTGAAATCGCAACTCCCAGGGCAATTCATGCGGTTGGGGCGATCCTGAAGCCATCGCAGGTCGGATTGCCTCAGGGATGCTATTGTGTAAAAATTTCCGCTCTCCTCTCACCATAAGGGGGCCCGACATCATCCCATAGCCTGGCAGGAGCACAATTTCAGGAATTCCCTCTGCCTGGCGAGCAGGCGAAACAGGTCGTCTCTCAGGAGCGTTAGAGGCGGGTATGAAACTCAAACGTGACCGTCCCACAATCGGGGTACTGGCCGGCTGGCAGGTGTATGCAGGAACGCTTGATACATTCCTTGGACCGGTCTACCACGGTATAAGGGCTGCAGCACAAAATCTGGGGTGCAACCTGCTGCTCTCCTGCAGCATAGACCTGGGTACAGCACGAGGGAGTCCCCGGCTCGCCTGGCCTATATTGGCGCCGGACACAGATTTCGCCCCGGTAGGACCCTGGAACACAGACGGCCTGATCGTGGTGGGGCAGTCCAGGTCCGATACACAGGCCGTTTACCTCCAACACGTCGCTGCCGAAGGCCATCCGCTTGTCTTCGTTGGCGCAGGAGAAAGCGGCCCATCCGTCATTGCTGATAACGAGGGAGGCATCCGTCAGGCGTTTGTCCACCTTATCGAGCACGGACATCGCCGCATCGCCTTCATTGCCGGCATGAAAGATAAGAGGGGAGATAGTGCACGCAGACTCAGGGCCTATCAGGAACTCATGCAGGAATACGAGCTTGGGGTGGACGAGAGGCTTATTGCATACGGATTCCACAGCTTCGATGGCGGGCAACAGGCAATGAAGCACATCCTCGAGTCTGGCGTTCCGTTCACGGCGGTGTTGGCAAGTAACGATCGCTCAGCCCTTGGTGCGATCCGCGCCCTGAAGGATGCCGGAATAGCAGTACCTCAAGAGGTAGCCGTGATCGGCTTTGACGATCGGATCGAGGCTACGGCGCACATACCGCCGTTAACTACCGTGCGCTACCCTGCCTTCGAGGAGGGTTACCAGGGTGTCGCATTGCTCCTTGAATATATTGAAGGAAAAAGACATGAGGCCTGCACGATCCGCATTCCTACCCGACTGGTCATCCGTGAATCCTGCGGCTGCCTGCCCGGTGTGCTCACGGCAGGCCCACCGAATGTAGAGACGTTACCGGACATCCGGGATGCCGGAAAACTCGCACCCCAGATGGCACAGCTAATGGCCGATAAGATGATGCCCCAAATCCAGCGTCTCGGCGCGGACGAGGTTTATCGCCTGTGCCTTCATCTGGTGGAGGCTTTTGTGGCCACTGTTGAGACAGGGAAGCCCCTGACCTTCCATATGGCCCTCCGACAAACCCTGCGGCACATCATGTCCAGGGAGGAGGACTTATGCACATGGCAGGCAGCGATCTCGAGCTTACGCGCCAGCCTTCCCTTTGTCTCTCGGCGATTCTCGCCCCTTCTCACCCCGAAGCAGGTTGAGGAACTGCTGGATCAGGCCAGGCTGGCGATCGGTGAGGCTCTCCACGAGCAGTACACCCGCCATCTGATCAGGCAGGCCCGTGTTGCCGAATATGTCGGCAGGATGACGGCCCGCTTCTTTGCTGCCCAGGACGAAGCAGAATTGTTTGATGTGCTGTCACAAAGCCTGCCGGACACGGGTATCCGCCACGTTGCGGTAGCCTTCTACGAGCCAGAGGGTGAGGATCCGGTAGCCTGGAGTGTGCTACAGGTACCCCAGAGGATGAAAGGCGCTCGCTTACGCACCCGCCAATTCCCTCCGCCGGGGCTATATCCTGAGGACGAGCCTTTCAGCCTGGCAGTATTGCCTCTGCTGATTCAAGACCTGGTACATGGCTTCGTGGCTTTCGACACGGGTAACCTGGAGCCATGTGCTGAGATCGTTCGCCAGCTTGGCGTGGCTCTGAGAAGCATATGGCTGTACAGGGAGGCAGTTGAGGGCAAACGGCTGGCCGAGGAAGCGAGTCGCCTGAAGAGCCGCTTCCTTTCAGTAGTGAGTCACGAACTGCGCACCCCACTCAACCTCATCTGCGGTCTGAGCGATATGTTGCTCCGGGAGAGCGAACAGATTGGAGCCCAGGAATGCAGAGTTAACAGGAAAGACCTGGAAAGGATTTACGTCGGGGCACAGCACCTGGATGGGTTGATCCGCGATGTGTTGGACCTGGCCCAGAGCGATATGGGACAACTCAAACTGGCGTGTGAGCCGTTGGATCTGACCGAAGTGCTGCAACCCATCTCGATTATAGGGGAACAACTGGCGCGAGATAAGGAGCTGACCTGGCGGGCGGAGATTCCCGAGACCCTGCCGATAGTATGGGGAGATCGAACGCGCCTGCGTCAGGTAATATTGAACCTGGTGAACAATGCGGTCAAATTCACGGCCCACGGAGAAGTCGCATTGGAGGCGGTGGTAGAGGATGGCAAGATCGTTGTCTCTGTACGTGATACCGGCCTGGGCATCCCTGCCGATGAGCAAGAGGCGATCTTTGACGAATTCCGTCAATCTGAAAGAACCACGGCGCGGGGCTACGGCGGATTGGGACTGGGGTTGGCAATCTGTAAACGTCTGGTAGAAATGCATGGAGGTGAGATAGGAGTTCACTCTTCAGGAGAGGAAGGAGCTGGCTCTACTTTCTACTTTACCCTACCGATTATGGAAGCCAGCCTACCCGAAGCCCCGGCGCTGCCGCTTCTCGGCCAAAAAGTCCTGCTCCTGACCAAAGAGTCCCAGGGCGACAACATTTTACGGGACCATCTTACACGGCGTGGATTTGAGGTACTTGAATATCAGGTGCAGGAAACAATCGAGCTGCCATCAGCGATATTCTCTACGCCACCTGACATTGTAGTTGTGGACCTGAAGCTGGCAACAGAGCGCGGGTGGGAAATACTGAGAATGCTCAAGACCAATCACGCCACCCGTGGCATTCCGGTGTTCTATTGTGAGCTGGCAGGTGATAAAGCAGGAGGGCCCCTGGCAGAGATAGACTACCTGACCAAACCGATCGGGAAGAAAGAGCTGGCGGAGGCGCTGGCCAGCCAGGGACTGCTGACAGAAGGGGAAACTGAGATAACGCAGAAAAAGATTCTGGTGGTGGACGATGACCCTGCCATTCTGGAAATGCATGCGCGCATTGTGGAAACACAGTTGCCGGGTTGCCTTGTATTGCAGGCGAGAGACGGGCGTGAGGCGCTGGAACTGATTCGTCGGGAAAAACCGGACCTGGTGTTGCTGGACCTGTTTATGCCGGAGCTGGATGGCTTTGGGGTCCTCGAGGCCATGCAGGCAGATGCGAGCAGCCGTAACATCCCGGTGATTGTATTAACAGGCCAGACGCTCACGGCCGAAGAGCTGTTGCGCCTGAATCGCGGGGTAGCGAGCTTTATAGAGAAAGGGGTTCTCAGTCCCGAGGAGATGGTGGAGCATATAGTCACTGCCCTGGCACGCAGGCGCAGGCCCGGCTCCGAATCCTACCGGATAGTGTTGAAAGCACTGGCTTTCATACACGCCCACTACGCAGAACCGATCTCACGCAGCGACATAGCTGCACACGTTGGGCTCAGTGAACGGCACCTGACACGTTGTTTCCGTCAGGAAACTGGCATCACGCCGATCACCTACCTTAACCGCTACCGTGTCAAACAGGCCAAGAGCTTGCTGGAAGCCGGGGATAAGGGCATCACAGAGATAGCTATGGAGGTCGGGTTTTCCACCGGCGGTTATTTCACCCGTGTCTTCCGGCAGGAAGTGGGGATCTCCCCCACCGCGTACCTGCAGAGCAGAAAGAGATTGTCCCAGAAATACCAAAGTTCGTCCCAAAAGTAGAAGACTTATTCTGAACAGTGCGGTAATATAAGAAACACTTGTGCAGGCAGGTTGCAGGGTGAGGTATGCATCGCTCCTGGAAAGCCTGGCCAACGAGTTGTAGCTGCGTATCCTGTCAGTAACCTTAAGGAAGTCGTCAAAAATGGGCGAACAGACCGGGCAATCACACACTGATACCATTATGGTCGTTGGTGACGATCCGAGCTTCTGCTACCTGATGCGACGTTACGTGAGCAAGAGCGCTTACAACACTGTGTTCGCCTATCTGGGCGAGGAAGCTCTGGCTACGGCCCAGCAGGAAAAGCCCGTAGCGATTGTGCTGGAAGTCGGCCGCCCCGGTACACTGGGCTGGCAAGTGCTGCGGGCCTTGAGGGAAAATCCGGCCACCCGCGACATTCCGGTAGTGCTATGCTCGTGGCTGGATGAGGAAGAGCGCGGCCTGGAAGAAGGTGCAGGCGTATATCTGCGTAAACCCATACTATACGAGGATTTCGTGGCCGCATTGGCCAGTCTGGACATCTATCCTGAGAATCCGGGTCCGGATAATTCAGGTGTGTAGGGAGTGCCTGTAACCCACGGCTGACGATGCGCCAGCCGCAGCCTCACGGTGAACCTGGGAGGAGACAATGGTGACGAAAGCAACCAGGCATGACTGGTTGGGCTATATTGTGGCCTACATCATGTGGATCGTGGTCATGTTGTTGGGAATATGGTTCATATTGGTAAGCCGGGAAAGTCTGACAAGTGCGCTCGCGCTTTATGCAATGGGATCGCTGCAGCGTTTCTTCGAGGCCAGGTTTTTAGATAAAATGTACATGGTCGCGGTCGGCCTGCTCTGGCTTATCACCGTGATTGTAGCGGAGGATCGCTTCAGGAAAGGCGTCCCCCAGCGTGCCCTGCTAAGGCGCTTCGCCGGCATTGCCGGCCCGGAGCTGCTTCTTATCTTTGTGGCCGATGCATCCCTGCTGTGGCTCCAGGGCGGCAGGACAGGGTGGTCACGCTGGCTCATCCTGGGCAGCGAGCTGATCCTCGGCATAACGTTTATCGTGTTCTCCCGTTTGCCCCGGACCTCCAAAATGAGTCGGGCCTGATAAAGCCCTTGGGTCCACATAGCCGGGGGTGTGGAGACCGTTTCTCTGCCATGGATATATCCCTGCCGGCATCTCAAAGTGCCGGAGTAGAGGCTTCAGCCTGATTTTCCGCCTGAAGGCTCATTCCCGAGCGCTTATCTTAAATTCCAACGCCAACAGGAGGAGCTGTACCGTATGCCCATCTACTACGTCTACTATGATCTTCAGAACGGTTTCATCCATCACTGGGTCGCGGGAGGCCCTCAGGCCATCCCGGTGCCAGCCCTGGACCACTTCCCGGGCGAAGATATCAGATTGCAAATTGCCCGCCATTATTACGAGGAGGAGTCAGGCATCACTGAGACGCCCGCCGAGCAGGGTCCTCTCACCGAGGGCACCTTCAAGGCGGGAGACTACGAAGGTGTCTGGACGTGTTTTCGCTGCCGGGAAGATCATTTTGTTGACCGCACGGCTTCTTATCCTGCCTGTTACTACCTGCGCTCCTGGGCATACGCAGAATTGATGAGCGAGACGCCCCAGGAGGTACTATTACTGCTCACCACCTACGGACCAGCTGACGTGTGGCTGAACGGCCAGCATGTGCACCGTCAGGAACACTTCGCCGACCGCCCCCGCACCGTCGAGTTTGAGGCTGCGCTCCAGAAAGGGGCCAATGGCATCCTGGTACGCTTTGAAGGAGTCGCCCTGGGAGGCGAGTGCCCGCTGGCGATGGCATTGCAGGTTCGCACACCCGCTTCCACTCAGCCTCTCTCCGATTTGCAGGTTCGCCTGCCGACCACAATTATGCAGGTAGCCCGGCGTCAGACGCTCGAAAGGTTGTTCGAGGCAGCCTATCTTGACAGAGATGTATGCTTCGGAAACGATCCGATCGCTATGTGCTGGCCAGAAGACACACGGCCCGCGAGTGAGTTGATAGCCCGCCTGCAGGATATGTCAGGCCGCATTTATTCAGAGAGCAGGTTCTACCTGGGCGGGGCCAAGAAGGAAGAGCGGGTAAAGCTGGCTCTATCCTACATTACCCAGGCAGGGCCACACCGTGTGACGCTGATGCCTGGAATTAGAGAGTACTACGAGGATCAGATCCGCGTCAGACGGCAATTCGATGTATGGACCCTTGGCCCCGGTTTATACTCAGAGTCGCCTTATGGCACCGATGCGGACCGGCGTCGTGAGGCGCTGCTCTACGCTGCCAGGCGCACTGTCCCCGATCTCTTCACCGAGATCGCCAGGATGGCTCTGGGCTGGTGGTCCAGAGTCGAGACAGACGTGATCATGCAGGCCATCGCCCGTGTCAATCAACGCCAGGCCGATAGCGTCCATCTCCTGGCTGGCCTGCTGGGAATGCTGTACCGGTTCGGCGACAGGCCCGAGTTCCCAGACTCGCTCAGGCAGCCTTTGGAGGAATGTATCCTTGGCTTCAAATACTGGCACGACGAGCCAGGGGTTGATGTAATGGACTATACTGCCGAAGGTAAAAGTATATTGTTCCACACGTGCGAAATCCTGGCCGGGCAGCGCTACCCGGAGCACATCTTTACCAATAACGGCCAGACCGGTCAGTGGCATCGTGAGAAAGGAGAGCACCTGGCGTTGGAGTGGCTGTACACACGTGGAGCCAATGGCTTCGCGGACTGGGATTCAAGCGCTACTTTCGCCGATATACTGACAGCGCTTTCTTACCTGGTGGACCTGGCCGAGAACGAGCAGCTCTGGGATATAGCGACAGTGATGATGGACAAGGTGCTCCTGACGCTGGCTCTCAACTCCTACAAGGGGATTTTCGGTTCCACTCATGGGCATGCTCATATCACTGACATGAAGGGAGGAGTTCTGGAGCCGACGGTGGGCATCGCTCGCCTGTTGTGGGGCACGGGTATCTGGAATCATCACCTGAGTGGATACGTCAGCCTGGCCTGTGCGAAGGATTATGAACTGACGCCTATCCTCCCCCAGATTGCCACTTCACCGGATGAGATGTGGAACTGCGAGCGGCATGTAGCTGCCGCTTCCTCTGCCTTCGGGACAGAGCACCAGGTAAACAAAGTGACCTACCGGACCGCCGACTACATGCTCTGCTCAGCGCAGGACTACCGGCCAGGCCAGCCAGGTTACAGGGAGCACATCTGGCAGGCGACTTTTGGGCCAGGCGCCGTCGTCTTCGTCACGCATCCGGCCTGCGCTTCGGAAAGCGATGCCTGGGCGCCGAATTTCTGGCTGGGCAATGCCGTCCTTCCACGCGTCGCCCAGTGGAAGGATGTGTTGATCGCGATCTACAACCTGCCAGCGGATGACTGGATGGGGTTTACGCACGCATACTTCCCCATCTATGCCTTCGACGAGTACGTACTGCGGGACGGCTGGGCTTTCGCCAGGAAAGGAGAGGGCTACCTGGCGCTGACTTCTTCCCAGGGATTCGAATTGACCAGGACCGGGTATAGCGCTTACCGGGAGCTGCGCTCGTACGGCCGACACAACATCTGGCTCTGTCACATGGGGCGCGCAGCTCAGGATGGCGACTTCGGGACCTTCCAGGATAAAATGCTTGCTCTGGAAGTGGTTTTTGAGGACCTGTCGGTGCGTTGCACTACCCTACGGGGTGAGCACCTCGCTTTTGGCTGGGAGGGGCCACTGCTCCGTAACGGTGAGGAGCAGCCCCTGGCCGGGTTTATGCACTACGATAATCCTTACTGTACTGCTGCACTGCCTGCCACGCAACTGGAGGTCCGCTCGCAGGATTATTTGCTGCGGTTGAATTTTGAACGGATAATGTAGGACAACTGCTCGCAGTTGTCCTACAATATGGCCGGTCGTGGCAGCGTTGGGCCGGAGATCGGCCAGAGCCAGGGGAACACAAAGGTTGTGGGATAACTGCTCGCAGTTGTCCTACATACCTGCCTTATATACCGCCGGAAGGTAGAGCCGCCAGGGATTCCACAGCACCCATGCCTGGCGTTCCCACGCTCCTCCTGCCCCATCCTCCAGAAGGGCTGCGCCATACACAGGTGGGTGTAAAGGCGCTGTGGGTACGCTCACCTGGTACGTAAGGGTTATCTCCTCTCCAACTGCCAGCCTTCCTCTCCAGATCAATGTGTCCGTCAGCAACTCCACCGTACCCCGGCCTGTCCAGTTCAGTGAGCCAGGCACCAGGCGACTGTCTGGCGGCAGAAGTATAATGGCCTGCACTGCACTGGCGGTATCCGGACCGCTGTTCACGATTGAGAGCACGCAGGTTATGCAACCCCCGGGGCGCACGGCTGCCGGGGTACACCGGAGTGTGGATGGGGATAGGTCCGCTCCGCCGACCCGCACTATTGCCGGACGGCGAAAGTGTATCCCCTGCTCTTCCAACCCCAGGGAGGCGATGTTGACGAGTGAAGAACCTGCCTGCACTTCTGCAGAGACGGTGACCCGGTAGGTGAACGTCACCTCTTCTCCCGGTACCAGTCTTCCATCCCAGTACACCCGGCGTGTGGATGACAGGTAAGAGGCCACACCGGTGAGGCTACCCGGCACCAACGTCAAGGAGATGGGAAGGGTATTGGAAAACGATACACTGACTGGCTGTGGACCGTCGTTACGCAATCTGGCGGTGTAAGTAAGGGTGGCGCCTGGGGATACGGTCTGCCGATCGGCTGAAAATGTGGAGCCTCCCAGCCAGCTCAACCATCCGATGACCCGTTCCATCACCTCGGGACGTCCGGCCTCAGGCAGCGCTTCAAAAGGGAACGAGAAAAATACGGTTTTGTAACTGCCAGCCTGGTTACTCAACGCGATAGGGCGGTGCTCAAGCTCGCGGAAGATAACGGACACGCCAGGCGCCGGCACGACTGCGTCCGAGAAGTTGCGGAAAGGGTAGTCCAACTGATACGGCCCCAACCAGCCACTTATCGGGTTCTCTGGCACACCGGTTGCCAGTGTGGGGGTCACATCCTCAGTATGGTCTGCCACTCCCAGGTACACACGGGCAAGCGGATCGCTACGATGATAGTACAGGAAATCCTGGGATGAAAGGAACAGCCGCCCCCCTTCCTCCAGGTAGGCTCTCAGCATCACTTCTTCCTCCCTGGTCACCGGTGCGTACCAGTCGTAACCGGTGTACCAGACTATAATGGGGTAACGTCTCAGCAGCTGAAGCGATGGACTGCTTCCGGCCGGTTCACGCCCATTCTGTCCTGTGCGCCAGTAATCGTAGGGGAGAGCAGTTGCCCTGAGAGCTGTCTCGTATCTGGCCTCCTGATTGTACCAGCGATCATCGTCAACCAGCAGAATGGGGGCGGGTGTCTTGGTCGTCAGCGTGGCCCGTGCCAGCAGAGTTTGAGAGATGGTAGAACGCGCGGTGAGGGTCACGACGTCCTGTGCGTTCCACAAGACATTGGAAGGGATGGTAACGGAGACAAGCATGGTAGCTGTGGTGCACGGAGCCAGCCTCAAAGAAGTCACGCTGAGCTGAGTGGCCCAATTCGCTCCTTCCACTGAGAGCTGCACGGTGTCGGTTACCCCACCCTGCCCCGTATGCCGGACCTCCACAGTATGTGTGACGGTGTCGCCGGGCAGCCCGACCTTTGGTGATGTGCCGAGAGTCAGCTCAAGCCCCGCCTGGGGAGGGGGTGCGACCAGCCACTCTATGGCGCGCCTCATCACCTCCTGCCTGGCAGCACGGTCCGCAATGGCCTCGAAGCCAAAGGAGAAATACATGCTCCGGTAGTTTAAACACGTCCCGGCACGGATGCCCCCATAAGCTCCTCCCTGGTACGCCCACACTGCGGCTGCGCTGCTTGTGTCAGCAACCTCAACCTCGTCTGGGAAACTCTGGTTATCTGCCCCGCCAGGACCGGCAATGGTGATGACCATGCCTGCAAACAAGTCGCCGGTGACCCCGTACAGAACGCGCGTTGGCGCGTTGTCGCCGACGAAACCGGCCTTGAGATAGTCGCGATAGTAGTCGCTCCAATACCCTAAAGCGCCTCCTCCGTCCCAAAACCCGATGTCCTGGCCACTCAAGAGCAGGCGCCCCCCACCGTCAAGGTATTCCTCGAGCGCGCCATCCGCATCCAGGTACCCCGGCGAATCCAGAGGCGCGCTCCATACCACAATATTGTAGGCGGAGAGGGTTGAAGAGGGCGGCAGATCGGCGGGCGGGTGTTTGATCCTCCACGTGTCATAAGCGTATCCCAGATCGTCAAGTGCCTGGCGGAAGTAAGTTGCCTGACTGCCGTAATACCATGCGCCGCTGTCAACCAGCAAGATGGAAGGAGCACGTGGCAGAGCGAGGTTCACTGAGATGACCTGTCCGGCCTGGACAACAGCCGTGGCAGTTACGAGGCGATACCCTGTCCTGCGTGCAGAAAGAGTGTAGACCCCAGCGGGCAACTCAAAGTCGTATGCGTCAGCAATGGTCTCCACAGTGGTACTCAGCACGCTGACTGCGGCCGTTATCGGCTGGCCGGTGGCTGCATCGGTGACCCGGCCACGCACAGTGCCAGCCGGCAGACGGGTCAGGGCGAAGTCCACCACACTCTCTGTATCGGTGACGACCAGGAGGCGGCGGACTGTCTCAGGCGCGTAACCAAAGGCCGAAGCAGTCAGGTCATACATACCCGGGGCCAGCGCCAGAAGGTAAGTGCCGTCTGCCGCGGTGGTGGTACTGCCTCCACCCGCATGATAGGCAATAGCCTCGACCAGCGCACCGGCGACCGGTGCATTGTTTCCGGCCCTTCTGACCGTCCCGGAGATAAGGCCCGGCCGCGCCAGTGCCACCGCAGCAGCGAAGCCATCCAGCCGGCCCCAGCCGGCGTCATTGTTGGGATGGGGTCCGTTAATGGGGACGGCAGTGCTGGTAATCAGGTGAGCTATTTGGGCAGTGCTCAGGGTGAGGCTGATCGAGCGCAGAAGCGCCGCGACGCCGACAACGTGAGGGGTTGCCACAGATGTGCCGCTGGTCGAAGCGTAAGCACCGCCGGGCGTCGAGGAGCGCACCTGTACACCGGGTGCCACAACATGCGGCCGAATCTCCCGCCATGGGGATGGCCCCCGGCTGGAAAAATAAGCCACCTCGTCATCCTGGTCACTGGCCCCGACGGCGAAGGCCTCCGGCATAGAAGCAGGTGAATTAACCGTGCCATAAGCAGGGCCGTTATTTCCGGCAGCGAAGGCAGCAAAAATGCCCGCTGCCTGCAACATCCGCAGGTCAGGTCGGAAGAGATCCAGCGCCCCGTTTGGGTTGCCCCAGGAACAATTGACCGCATCGGGAGCGCGGGCCGGATCCCCGCCTGGAGCAAGCAGCCATTGAAACCCCCGGTGAATCCATGAATCGTACCCGTACCCCTCGTTGTTCAATACCCGTACCGCGATCCAGCGTGCGCCAGGTGCGACTCCGATCCCTCCCTGTCCCACAATGGTGCCCATCGTGTGAGTACCATGGCCATGCCCATCTACCGGGTACATGGCGCCGCCGTTGGTGGCATCGTACCAGTTGTAGAGATGATTGTGCAACCCGTGAGGGCTGTAACCCCGGTAACTGGTGTGCAGCGCAGGGTGGAGCCAGTCTACACCGGTATCCATGGTGGCCACCACCGCATGGCTGCCGGAGACATTGAGCATGCTCCAGACCTGATTGGCACGGATGTGGCTCACGCCCCACTCGACCTGGGATGCGGACGCAGGGTTTGGCATCTCGCCTTCGGGCGGCCCCTGGGCCGGCTCCGGCAGCCAACGACGGTAGTGATCGAGCCGGATCGAAGCGACAGCAGGATGAAATGCCAGCGTCCGGATGAAAGAAGGGCGGGCGCTTACCGCCACGCCGTTGAAAATCCAGAAGGGGGTATAGGTTTCAACAAGCCCGGCGGACCGTGCGCCTGCCAGATAGGCCAGCAGTAAAGCCTGCGAGCGCCCGGCCACGGCGCGCAGAGCTGAAACAAGCCGCGAACGGGCATCAGCAGGGCTTCTTGCATCGTGGACCAGAAGCTCGGGAGCACTCTGTTCTTGTAAGTAAACGATGACCCGCACATACTCATCCGGTCGCGTTTCCAACAGGACACGTGCCAGTTCCGGCTCGAGCATGCCCTGGGCACGGTCTGGTCCACTGCTACCGGGCCACATTTGGTCCGTTAACCTGGCTGCCTCATCCTGAGGCGGATGGTGGGCCGCATATACTCCCACACTTGCCAGGAAACAAAAGATGAGTATCATACCTGAGGCACGGGTGAGCCGGTTCATATTGCTCCACAAATGTCCCCAGCCGGTGAGCGGAAGCCAATTATACTTAAGGAACCGTAACCATTCAGGCCGATTGAAACCGGCCTCTCCAGGCACCCCGCGCCGGGCGTCAGCGCAGGCCAACCACTGGCCTCAGGCCAGACAGGTGACCTCCTGTCACCGCCCGAATAGCCTCCGGCTCGGGTCGGACTCCAGACCGCGCCTGACGTCCGATGGGAGGGTGGCCCGGCAGGAGACTGGCCGCAGCCTGAGCAGTAACGAGGTTACCCCAACTACATTATACACCAGTATGGAGGAAAAATGTTGACGGCAAAGCTGCCACGTGTTCATATTGCTCACCTGCCCACCCCTTTGGAGGCCCTATCCCGCCTGACAGCGCAGCTCGGTGGGCCGGAGCTATGGATCAAGCGAGACGATCAGACCGGCCTGGCAACAGGGGGTAATAAGGCGCGTAAGCTGGAATTCCTGGTCGCCGATGCTCTGGCTCAAGAGGGCGGATGCGATACCCTGATCACCTGCGGTGCCGCTCAATCCAATCACGCCCGCCAGACCGCTGCAGCAGCGGCCAGATTGGGGCTGGCCTGCTGGCTCGTCCTGCGCGGGGAGCCACCCCCACAACTGACCGGGAACCTGCTGCTCGATCACCTGCTGGGAGCCGAGATCGCGTGGGCCGGGAACCGTCCACTGAGCGACCAGGCAGCACAGGTGGCAGCCAGATTGCAGACGGAAGGACGCCGTCCCTACATCATCCCATACGGAGGAAGCAATCCTGTCGGCGCTGCTGGATATGTGGCAGCGATGGAGGAATTGCTCGCCCAGTGCGAAGCGCGCAGGCTCCATTTCGACCACATCGTCCTGGCATCCTCAAGTGGCGGCACACAGGCCGGGCTGATGGTAGCTGCCCGTGCTCTGCGCCACACCGGCCAGATCGTGGGTATCAGCGTGGACCTGAGAAGCGAGACCCTCCGGTGCACGTTAAGTGAGCTGGCTACCGCGACGGCAAAACTGCTTGGGCTGGCGGAGAGCTTTACCCCGCAGGATTGCTATGTGGTGGATGATTATCTGGGCGGTGGGTACGGTGTGGTGGGCGAGCTGGAGCGGGCAGCGATCCTGACACTGGCCCGCGCCGAGGGCATTTTGCTCGACCCTGTCTATACCGGCCGCGCCTTCGGGGGAATGCTGGATATGATACGCCGTGGCACGTTCGGCCGGGGGGAACGGGTGCTTTTCTGGCACACGGGGGGCACAACTGGTATCTTTGGCTATGCCGATCAGCTCGTAGCTGTTCAGGACGATTGAAATCGCCCTGCCATCCTCAGGCACTTCGTGCCAGACATCGGCATACCGGCACGCCGGTCGGCATCGAACGACAAATGGCCTGCAGCTCCAATGGTGACGTGCCCCTGGGTGGCACGGTCGGAGAACAGCCACAGCTCCGACCAACCCGTATGTACCCATGCATCGTTTCCTGCGTATCAGGCGACCGGGTGTGTTGCCAAAAGCCTTAAGATAAGATAAAATTAGGGGCAACCATTCAGACCAATTGAAATTGGCCTCTTCAAGCGTGCGCCGGGCATCAGCCTGTGCCGACCAGTAGCCGCAGGCCCCCAATGGTGACTTCCGGCCACCGCTGAAACAGTTACAAACCGGGTATCAACGCGTGAAACAGTTACAAACCGGGTATCAACGCGGTTTAAGTTTTTAAGAGTAACCTGCCAGGTAGGGATCGCTCTTAGGACCTGTCCGAACAACAAGCGGTATCCCTATGCCGCTTATACTGACGCATAGGGATGCGTCGGTTACGATTTCCGGATAGGCTTAAATGCAGGCAAAACACCATTGTCGAACGGTCCCATCCGGAGGCCTGTAATGAACAAACCATGCATCCTGGTCGTAGATGACCATGAGCCATTACTGGCAGCGATCAAAGTGATCCTGGAAAGCCAGGGTTATGAAGTCTTGACCGCCACCGATGGGTTGGAGGCGCTCGAAGTGATGGAGCAGGCAAATCCTGACCTGATCATTGCCGACGTGATGATGCCACGTATGGACGGCTTCGCCCTCTACGAAGCAGTCCGCGCCCACTCCGAATGGGTGACCATCCCATTCATCTTCCTGACTGCCAGAACAGAGAAAGAGGACAGGCTGAAGGGCAAGGGGATGGGGGCGGAAGATTACATCACCAAGCCCTTCGATCCCCAGGAGTTAGTGGTAGTGGTCCAGAGTCGCCTGGGGCGTGCCAGAGCGATCCAGGAGGCCTCCGAGGTCCGGTTCGAGCAGCTCAAACAACAGATCGCCAGTGTGCTGAGCCATGAGCTGCGTACCCCACTCACCTACGTGCGCGGTTACACCGAACTGGCCATGGAGCAGGTTCAGGAGGTCCCGGCCTCTCCCGAGGGTATCCAGAATTTTCTGGAGGGAATCAAAAAAGGAGCCGACAGGCTGAACCGCCTGGTGGAAGACCTGCTAATGATCGTTCAGATAGATACAGGGCGAATCGCCGAAGAATTCAATATGATGGCCTGCACCTACCCGGCACTTGAAGCCCTCCTTGAGTCCACTGTCCATCAGTACAGGAAATATGCCAGGGAGCAGGGGGTTGAGCTGGAACTTGTGATGGGTTCGCCGCTGCCACCTGTCCGCCTGTGCGAACACCTCTTTGCCAATGCTCTTGGCAGGCTGATTGACAATGGGATTAAATTTTCCCAGCTTAAGCGCAATCGGGAAAAGCATGTTACAGTGAGTGCTCACAGTACAGAGGAATGGATAGAGGTCACCGTGGAGGATAAAGGAGTAGGTATACCTGATGACGAGTTGCCCCATCTGTTCGAGCGATTCAGGCAGATAAATCGGGACAAGATGGAGCAACAGGGTGCCGGACTGGGCCTGGCTATAGCCAGGGAACTGATCAGGCTCCACGGTGGCGATATTGTGGTGGAAAGTCAGTACGGGCAGGGCAGCCGCTTTACGATCCGCCTGCCGGTGCTCTAAAGATTTGGTAACCATTCAGCCGATTGGAATCGCTCTCTTCAGACGCTCCGTGCCAGGTGTCGGCGTGCGCCGACACCGCCCGGTGGTTTAGCAAGGAGCAGACCAGCACAGGCCGATCAATGGCCACGGTAGGGGCGCAGCGTGCTGCACTTCTACTTTCACCGTCAGGCAGCCGATTTTTGAGGCAGCCCAAAGTGTAAAATTTCACGGAGAAAATGAACCATCCAGATTTGTATCCCTCAGAAGTTGCCGGGGGTGCAGTAACAGGAGAAGTTATATGGACGCTAAAGGTACTGTGACCGGCTCCCACGCCGTAAATAAAGTGATGTTCTATGGCCTGTCAACCTGCATCTGGTGCAGACGGACACGTCAGTTTCTGGAAGAGCAGGGAGTGCAGTTCGATTACATCTACGTGGATTTGCTCAAGGGGCAGGACAAAGAGGAAGCGCTCGCACAGGTCCGGCGGTGGAATCCGGCGGTTTCCTTCCCTACCGTGGTGGTCAACAGCACTCAGTGCGTGGTCGGATACAACACGGAAGCGCTTAAGAAGGCACTGGGATTGTAACCGATGGACCACAGCATTTCCCCTGAAAAAGTTGAGCGAGTTTATCAGGCGCTCAGGCGTTGGGCGGAGTCCACCGGATATTACCTTAATCCGGACCGGGGCTTCACACTCGGCCTGGTAGAAGGACTCCTTATCAACCGTGAACGGTACGGTTATCAGGCCTGTCCCTGCCGGCTGGCAACAGGTGACAGGGAGAAAGACCGGGACATCATCTGCCCATGCGACTACCGGGATGCTGACATAGAAGAGTGGGGCACCTGCTATTGTGGCCTCTACGTATCGAAAGAGGTGGCAGAGGGGATACACCAGATTCGTTCCATACCCGAGCGACGCCCTCCAGAGAAAAGGTAGATGAGGGACGGGAAGGCGGTGGGGGAGTCAGGCACGTTATCTGCAGACATTGTGGTAGTGGACCCGGAGCCTGACCATTTGTGCATGATACAGGAGATGCTTCAGGCTGGCGGATATACAGTGCGCGGCTTCAGCTCAGGCGAGGCAGCATGGACAGCCGTACATCAAAAACCGCCCGATCTCATTTTGCTGGAGCTTCACCTGCCCGATATGGACGGGTGGCAAATGATCCGCTCTCTCAAAGCTGAGGCAACCCTCCCTTTCATCCCGCTCATCGCCATGGCAACGAACCCTACCAGAGATCAAGTTATGGCCGCGCTTGACGCTGGAGCCGACGAATTCATCGCCAAGCCCGTTAACGATGTAGAACTGCTGGCACGGGTTCGAGCAATGTTGCGCCTTAAGGCCCGCGCAGAAGCACAGGTCGGCCCGGATGCCTCCCACAAGCACCAGGTGCTTACACAGACCCGTGAGATGGAATGGGCGCAGACCGGCATGTATCGCAACGACAAGCTGGCAGCACTGGGCCGTATGGCCGCCTCAATCGCCCATGAGATTAACAACCCCTTAAGTGCCATCTTGCTAAATATCTACCTGCTCCGACAAAGTCTGCCACCTGGCCAGCCTATCCACGAGAGCCTGGATCTCATTCAGCAACAAGTAGAGTCTATTGCTCGCCTGACCGAGCAGTTACGCCACTTTTCCAGGCCACCACGCAAGGAGCGCAAGAAGGTGATCCTCAACCAGGTGATCGAGAATGCCCTGACCTCGACAGCAGGGGAACTCCAGGAGCACCAGATCACCGTTGAGTGCAGCCTCGATCCCCATCTGCCCTCTGTGCTGGCCTCACCAGAACAGCTAACGGAAGTGTTCACGAACATCATAGCATATATGAGTCACACCATGCCGGAAGGCAGTACTCTGAGCATCCACACCCTGACCAGAGGTGAGAATGTGTGCGCTCACCTGATGAACAAAGGCACAACTATCGCGCCAGAGATATTGAATCGCATCTTCGAACCTTATTTCACCCTCCGCGCCGACCACGACCTCACGCTGAGGCTGGCCATTTCCTACCGGATTGTGGAGGATCACGGGGGAGAACTGGGTGTCGAATCGCACGCCGGGCAGGGAACAACCTTTACTTTGCGCCTGCCCGCACTCAGCAAATCCGGTACGACCTGAAAACCGGGGATTTGACTTTGATGCAGGCTACTTAACTGGTATCTATTCAGCCTGCGCCCGCCGGACCACAGTCCGGCGGGGCAGATGGCACCTTTGTGCCACCTGCGGGTGTCTCTGTGTAGCCAGTGTCTGCAAAGTCTGGGGCGGACTG
>DAOTYA010000277.1:0-10750 GCA_034435075.1 Anaerolineae bacterium | reverse complement strand
CGGCGGAGCAGATGGCACCTGAGCCACCTGGGGGCGTCTCAGTGTAGCCAGTGTCTGCAAAGTCTGGTCCGGGCGGACTGTGGTCCGCCCGGACCAGCACGGGCAGGCTGAATAGTTATGTTATAATGTCCAATTCTTACCCGTTCCCAGTATATAACCCGCGCAATACACAGGTATTGTGATTCCAGAGAGCGTCAAATTGCTCTGCGAGCAGAGGTCAGTCACCAGGGACTGAAAAGCACGTCCTGCGGGCTGGTCTGATAGCAGCGACACAGGTGTGGTTTCACCTGTCCTGGTAGTGACACGGCAGGAGACAGGTCGGCGAGTTCTCCGTGACATTGGTTCACACTTTGGGCTGCCTCAAAACAAATCGACTGCCCGACGCTGAAGGAGACCGCAGCAGGTGTTGTGGTAAGGGAGGGGCGCAGCTCGCTGCGCCCCTTTGCGCCCCTTCCACGGCCAACGATCGGCCTGTGCCGACCGGCGCCTCGGCACAGGCCGACGCCCGGTGCACAGCACCTGTCGGGCAGCGTTCAGCGCGTAACCCAAAGTGTTAACCAATATGCACCATCCTGAAAATTTTGCTCTAAAGTTGAGGTGTCGAAATGAAACTGGTATCCCTGATCCTGGCAGCCGGCCAGGGAACCCGCATGAAGTCCGATGTGCCCAAAGCACTTCACACTTTGCTCGGGCGGCCCTTGATCGCTTACGCTGTGGAGACAGCACGTGCCCTGACCGAAGCCCCTCCCGTCATCGTAGTGGGCCACGGAGCCGAGGCGGTCCAGGGAGCGGTAGGCGACCAGGCAGTCTATGTTTTGCAGGCCGAGCAACTTGGCACAGGTCATGCTGTGCTCCAGGCACGGGAAACGCTCGCAGGGCAAAGTGACCTGGTGCTGGTAATGTACGCTGACATGCCGCTTTTGACTGTGGAAACATTGCAACGCCTGGTATGCCGGCAGCAGGAAAACACCGGTCCGATCACACTCCTAACTCTGTGGGATGACAACCCGCGCGGATTCGGCCGTGTGATGAGGAACGGAAGCGGTGCCGTGGTCCAGATCGTCGAGGAGACGGATGCCACGCCGGAACAACTGGCGGTCAGGGAATTGAACGCCGGCGTATACTGCTTCGATGCTGGCTGGCTGTGGGCAAATGTGGCCGATATTCCCCTTAATCCCGTCAGGCAGGAGTACTACCTTACCGATCTGATCGCTATGGCGGTCGCGCAGGGTAAGCGGGTGGATACCGTCACCGTCGCGGATCCCACCGAGGCACTTGGTATCAACACCCGGGTGCACCTCGCCGAAGCAGGGCGACTGCTGCGTCAACGCATTAACGAGCGCTGGATGCTGGAGGGGGTGGCGATCGAGGATCCCGCCACGACTTATATCGAGCCTGGGGTGACCATCGGACGTGATACGCTTATCCTGCCCAATACCCATCTGCGTGGCTGCACCACCATAGGCTCCAGGTGTATCATCGGACCGAACACGATTATCGAGGACAGCTCCATAGGAGATCAATGCAGAGTGACAGCCTCGGTGGTAGAAGGTGCGGTGATGGAGGATGACTCAGATGTTGGGCCGTTCGGCCATCTGCGGAAGGGAGCGCGGTTGTGCCGCGGTGCACACATGGGCAACTTCGGCGAGATTAAGAACGCGACACTCGGTCCCGGCGCCAAGATGGGGCATTTCAGTTACCTTGGCGACACCCAGGTGGGGGCCGGAGCAAACATAGGCGCGGGCACAGTCACCTGTAACTATGACGGGGTGCGCAAGCATAAAACGGTCATCGGGGCAGGCGCTTTCATCGGCTCCGGCACGATGCTGGTCGCTCCTGTGCGCGTGGGAGATGGCGCGAAGACAGGAGCAGGCTCGGTAGTGACACGGGATGTGCCTGACGGCGCGCTGGTCTACGGCGTTCCGGCTCGCCCGCGTGGCGACGCCGCCGGAGGAGGGGAGCATGCCAGGCAGGAGAATGAAGCTGATGACAGAACAGTGGTCGCGGGAGCATCTGGTAAGACTGGCTATTGAGGCCCGCGAACGGGCTTATGCCCCTTACTCCGGGTACAGAGTGGGCGCAGCCTTGCTGGGAGAATCGGGGCGTATATACACCGGCTGCAATGTGGAGAACGCCGCCTATCCGCTGTGCACCTGCGCTGAGCACACGGCGATAGTCAAGGCGATCTCCGAAGGGGAGCGGCACTTTCTGGCCATTGCCGTCGCCACAGAAAACGGCGGCGCTCCCTGCGGCGCCTGCCGCCAGATCATGCGTGAATTCAGTGAAGAGCTTATCGTGCTGATCGCCGATGTCAAGGGCAACTACCGCGAGACGACGATTGCCAGGTTGCTGCCGGATAGTTTCAGTGCCAGAGACCTCGCTCAGGGAGATGTAGACTATGGCTCAGGCTGTGCTGAACCAGGCCACGAGGACCCGGTTTAAAGACTGGGTAGCCCTGCTGAAACTCCGCCAGACAGCCCTGCTGACCATCACAGGGGTCTCCTCGTATGTGCTCACCTGTGGTCCGCTTTTCAACCCGCTTCTGGCAGTATGGGTGGCGGCGGCTCTGGGGCTGACCATAGGTGGCTGCACGGTGTTAAATATGTGGGTGGACCGTGACATTGACGCCCTGATGGAACGCACAGCCGGCCGGCCGCTCGCGGCCGGCCGCATCACTGCGGGACAGGCCTTTATTTTTGGAGCGATAATTTCGGGCGCAGGGTTTTCGCTCTCCCTGGGTTTGGGGCTCCCATTCAGCGCGGTGGTCCTGACAGGATTCCTGGTTGACTTGCTTGTCTACACCGTGTGGCTCAAGCGGCGCACACCGCTCTCCATCGTTTTCGGTGGGATCTCCGGTGGAATGCCCGTACTGGCCGGGCGCGTCCTGGCCCTGGGGAGACCGGACCTGATAGGGTTTCTGCTGGCCAGCTCAGTGTTGTTGTGGATTCCTTCCCATATCCTGACCCTTGCGCTGTACTATGCTGATGACTACAGGCGTGCTGCTGTGCCGGTGTGGCCCAACGTTTATGGCCCCCTCCGCACACGCATCTTCATCGCTGTGGCCAATCTGTTAAACACCATTGTGCTGGCGCTGTGTACCGTTATGCTGCATATCCATTCAGCAGCTCAACTGATATTGCTCAGTATGAGCCTGGGCATGTTTATCCTGTCCCTGATTCAACTCCTTGCCCCGGCCGGCCAGCGTGACTGGCTGCTTTTCAAACTCGCCTCGGTCTACATGCTGGCCTCGTCGCTGCTTTTGACCGTGGGCCGGTTTCTGGGATAGCTCGACGTGGGCAGTCTAATCGGCATTGTGGGGTACAAAAACAGTGGCAAGACCACACTGACCAGCGGTCTGGCCCGCGAGCTGCTGCGACGCGGCTATCGCGTGGCTGTGGTGAAGCACACGCACCATCCCATAGACCTGCCAGGGAAGGATACCGCTGTCCTGAGAGAAGCTGCGGGTCAGGTAGCCTTGCTCTCTGCTGATGGAGCGGCGATTTTCTGGAAGGAGCCTGTGGACCTCCAGAGTGTCGTCGCCCATCTGGATGCCCAGATCATACTGGTCGAGGGGTTGAAAGCAGAACGCATCCCCAAGATCGCCTGCCTGCGCGGGAAACCGGACGACCGGGAACTGATAGACAAATGGGTGATCTCAGTGGTTGGCCCAACAATACATGTGGGCGTGCTAAACATACCTTGCCACGATCGGGATGACATCGGCGCACTCGCCGATCTGGTCGAGCAGCGCTGCCTGGCTGGAGATAGCCCTCACACAAATCAGGAAAGCAATTTCAATCGGCCGAATAGTTGCGACAATTTAACTACTCAGCGGTGACTGAAGTCACCCTTTTGGGCCTCTGGCCAACGGTCGGCCTGCGCCGGCCGGCGTGCGTCGGCGCAGGCCGACGCCCGGCGCAGAGCGCCCAAAGAGACCGATTTCAATCGGGCTGTAGTTACACGACCATTTAAGTTACGCGGTGGTCAATCACTACTCCTGCACCCTGATCCGTACCCAAATGGTATCTCCGAACCGGTTTCCCGCCTGGTCCTCCATGCGCCAGTACATTTTGTGCTCTCCCGGGGTGATGGGGGTGAACAGGGTAACCAACACCACAGCATTGCTACCGCTGGCCGAGGGCGGCACGTAAGGTGACTCCCAGGCCAGTTCAGTTCCGCCAGTGTACACCAGACGGTATCCTTCCCCCCAGTGGCATGTGCCCGTGTTCTTAGAGCCTATCCGAAAAACCGTACAAGCGGCATCCCTATGCCGCTTATACCGACGCATAGGGATGCGTCGGTTACGTTTTTCGGATAGGCACTTAATCAGCCAGGCTTTGTAAATCCTCTGCCCGGGGCTGACAACAGGTACGATTCCCTGCGCGGGGTTATCCTCATACGTCAGGTCCGCCAGGAACATCGCGTTATTGACACAGTACGGCGGGGACGGGGGCAACGCTGGTTCCTGGACCATCACTTCTATCCGTGACCGGTCTCCAAAAGGATTCCCGGCCGGGTCCTTCATCTGCCACCAGCCTTCGTAGTGGCCGGGGCTACTGGGAGCCGAGATACGCTCGTGGATCTTGATACTCTCACCGATGCCTAGCCCCCGGATAGACAAAAACGGTGGGGCGCCGATCTCCTTGCTTCCAACAAATGTCCACCGCAGACCGGTGTGCCAGGAGCAGGAGCTTTTGTTGGTGATCGTCCACTCCACAATCATCTGCTGCCCGGGAGACAGAGGACCCTCACGGGGGTCTGGATACCTTCCCTCATCGGTGACGTAGGCGTCGTATCGGCAGGCGGAAGTCGGGATTGGGGTTGCCGTTGGGGTGGGAGCAAGCGTATATGTCGGCGACGGTGGAATAGGGGCAGGCGTGTGCGTCGGTGATGGTTGAGCAGGTGTCGGCGAATGGGTCACAGTTGGAGACGGTCCCGGTGAAAGGGCCACAGTGATTGCGGATCCGGCGGGCACAGGTGGGCTGACCTTCAGGACGGCCAGGCCGATAGCCAGCAGCATCATCACGGCCCCCAGAATCCACAAGAGACGGCGAGTGGTGGAGGGAAGGGGCCCTCCAGAGGCACCCCATCAACTTTCCCTTTTATAGGCAGGACGCCCAGGAGAAAGGCGAAGAAGCCACTTACGAAGAGGATGACCTCAAAGGGTGAGGCCAGAAGGGTTTTCAGGATGTCCAACATGCCGCCTCCCATTTGCCCACAGGGCAACAGAAGGTACTCGCTGTGCGATGCAAACCCTATCCACTATGCGGTCGGAAGAATGGCCTGCTCTTCGTCCGTATCAAGACCAACCACACGTCCCCATTCGCTGTGGATTCCCTCCTCGGTTACACCATAGTAGACCCGGAGACGTCCCTCTTCCCGCTGGACCAGGTCGTAACGGACGCGGCCGGCATGCTCTCGTCGCCTCAGCAGGCCCAGGTCACCATGCCATTCGACCTTGCTTTCGTCCACAGGGTTCTCTTCGTTTTGGGTGATGGCGTAGTGCCACAGGCGGCGAGCGGACTTGCGCGTCACGTTCTTGACCACGTTACCGTTGCGCAAATCGCGCATTGTATGGTAGAGTGTGCCTCCGCGTTCCTCGGTTGCCACAATCTCGACCCCTGTGCGGGGCGGTTCGACGCGGCCGGGAACTCTCTCCGATGGCTCAGTGACCTCTCCGGCTCGCTCAGCCCGCGCCCGCCGGACCAGGTTGACGATTTCGTCTCGCACGGCCAGGCCGGTCTCGCCCTCGCTACGTACATAAACCTTGCTGTCATCAATGGCGTAAGGTGGGTCATCTCCCCGCGGCACCACCAGGCGCACGACTTTCACCCCCTGGGTTTCCTGCACATCTATGGTGACCTCGAGGGGAGGGGTAATGCGATGCTCGATCTCTTCCTGTAACATTTTGACGACCCGCGAGGGGTTGTGCACTCCAATCGGTGGCTCCTTGGGATCGTCGCTCACCCCGATGTAAAGGGTGCCCCCATTGGTGTTGGCGAAGGCACATACATCGGCCAGGACAGCGTAGAGCCGCCCTCCCCGCCTGGTGCATCCGGCGTGGAAATCCTGAATGATGGTGGGGCCTTCCTCCCTGGCCATCTGGATGTAGTCCATCGGTGCCCTGGCAGGGCGGTAGGGACGGGTGCGGGCAAAATCGTTGTCCAAAAATAGCTCCCTTAGTGCGGCAAAGCTTACTTCAGGGATGAGCACTTCGGTCACACGATCACCCACGCCCAGGTACTGGGCATTTTTGGGGTCGCGGGTGAGGCGGTGGGCATCCGAACCCTGGATGCAGTGCATGCGGCGTGGATATTCGGGGCGGGAGCCGTCAAAGAAACGGGCAGTGGTGCGCTCGCCTTTCTTTTCCAGGTCGGTGACCTCAAGTGCATGGAGATGCTGGTTTTGGGTATAAGCGATGCGGGTCTGGCCTCCGAAGCTCAGCCCACGCATCGCCACGCCGTGATTGGCGTTGGCATGAGCTGCGATCGCAATGCCGCCAGCCTCGTCAATGACCTGGTAGGCAGTCAGAACGTCGGCCGTCGCTCCTGCTTCACTGCTGCCGAGGTCCAGCTTCTCAAGCGGAACATTGAGCTTCCGCAAGATGAACTCGATTTCGCGTACATCGGTCTCAGGGGAGAAAAGCCCCAGGATATGAAAGCCGAGTGTGGCGGTGAACTCGAATCCCGGAAGTACCAGGATTTTTTCCAGGAGGCGACGGTATTCTCTAAGCTGGTGCGCTTCGTCTTTACGCAGCCGCCCTGACCGCTCCAGCATCTCCAGCTGGCGTATCTCTTCCTTCATCGCCCGGTAGCCGGCCACCGTATTATGGTCGGTGAAGGCGATAATATCCAGCCCTTTGTTCTCTGCCTGAAGAAGGATGTCCAGGTAGGAGACACCGGTCTCAAGGTAATCGGCGGAGGCAGGGGTGTGGATGTGCAGGTCAATACGTTTCCACTGGAGAGCAGGTCGTTTCTTTTTTCTCGCCATTAAATCTTAACTCGCTGGCGCTGCTCAGCCAGGCTTCGTCGTTTGCTTTTGGGCCATTGCTGCCACCAACGTGGTCAGCTCATCTGGGCGGAATGGTTTAAGGATAAAAGCGTCAGCGCCGACTTTTTCGCACTCCGGTGAGCGATCCATCCCGGAGGTCATCACTACCGGGATACTGCGCAGGGCTTCGTCCGCCTTCAGCTCGCGTACAATACCGAGCGTATCCCGCTTTTCTGAGTGGACGTCCATAAGAATCAGCACGGGCTGCGCTTCTCGGGCCTTTGACACTACAGCCTCCGGGTCCGGTTCGACGATAGCCTCATAGCCCTCGAACTCGAGGACCGTCTTGAGGAGCCCACAGAAAACCTGGTCGTCATCTACGATGAGTATTTTATCCATATGTCTGATCTCCATCACCGTCTGCACTTGCCTGCTCCAGGCCGTCGGGGACAAGTGCAGCTTTGAAGACCTCGTCTACGTACTCGGCCAACACAAAGGTCATGCTGTTACGTACTTCTTCAGGTATGTCGTCGAGGTCTTTTTCGTTTTGCCTGGGAAGGATAACCGTTTTGAGACCAGCCCGGTGAGCAGCCAGGACTTTCTCTTTTATCCCACCTACGGGCAGAAGCTGGCCTCGCAGCGTGATCTCCCCTGTCATTCCCACATCGTCACGCACGCGGCGGCCGGTCAGGAGCGACGCCAGCGCCGTGACCATAGTGACGCCAGCCGAAGGCCCGTCCTTAGGGACTGCACCTGCCGGCACGTGCAGGTGGATATCAATTTGCTCAAAAATGCGCTCCGGGATGTTCAGCTCGGCAGCCTTGGAGCGGACGTAGCTGAGGGCAGCCTGAGCCGATTCTTTCATCACCTCGCCAAGCTGGCCGGTAACGGTGAACCCTTTATTGCCAGGCATCCTGGTGGCCTCGCAGAAGATGATCTCACCACCGGCCATGGTCACACTCAGGCCTGTGGCAACGCCGGGAACCTGGGTACGCAACTTTGCTTCCGGAAAGTAGCGTGGTTTCTTCAAAAACTCCTCCAGGTTATCCGCCGTCACCACTACCTGCTCCGCATGCCCTTCGGCCACGCGAGTGACCACTTTGCGAGCCACCCGCCCGATCTCACGCTCCAGGTTGCGTACTCCAGCCTCGCGTGTGTAATCCCGGATGATGCGACGCACCGCGTCATCGGTGAACGACAATTCATCTGGACGTAGCCCGTTTTCCCGCAACTGGCGCGGGATAAGGTAACCTTTGGCGATATGTACCTTCTCCGTCTCGGTATAACCGGAGAGGGTCAAAATCTCCATCCGGTCGCGTAGCGGCGGTGGGATGGGATCAAGCAGATTGGCGGTGGTGATAAACATCACCTGTGAGAGGTCAAAGGGAACGTCCAGATAGTGGTCGCGAAACTCCCGATTCTGCTCCGGGTCCAAAACTTCAAGCAGAGCCGAGGCGGGGTCACCCCGGAAGTCCGTCCCCAGCTTATCCACTTCATCCAGCATGAATACCGGGTTCTTCGATTCTACCCGGCGCAGTGCCTGAATGATGCGGCCGGGTAGTGCGCCGATGTAGGTGCGGCGATGACCACGGATCTCGGCCTCGTCGCGCACTCCGCCCAGCGACTGGCGGACAAACTTGCGCCCCAGCGCTCGCGCGATAGACTGCCCCAGGCTGGTCTTCCCTGTGCCGGGCGGCCCAACAAAACACAAAATCACCCCTTCACGCTCACGGCGGATCAGGTCGGCTGGCTCTCTCTCTCCGATCTCCCCCTTGCGCTCCTGACGCAGCTTGCGCACCGCCAGATATTCGAGAATCCGCTCTTTGATCTCCTCCAGATCATAGTGGTCCTCATCAAGCACCCGTCTGGCGTGAGCGATGTCCAGGTTGTCCTCGGTCTGGATGTTCCAGGGCAGACTGGTGAGCCAGTCCAGGTAGGTACGGATTACTCCATACTCGGCTGAGGCAGCAGGCAGCTTGCTTAAGCGGTCGAGTTCGCGGCGGGCCTCCTTTTCGGCTTCCTCGGGCATGCCAGCAGCTTCGATCTTCTTGCGAAACTCCTCAACCTCCATCTGCTGCTCGTCAGCCTCGCCAAGCTCGCGCTGGATGACTTTGAGCTGCTCGCGCAGGAAATACTCCCGTTGGGCTTTCTCCATTTCCGACTGGGCGTCGCTCCTGATCTTGTGGCCGAGTTCCAGCACCTCCACTTCTCTGATCAGCAGGCCCAGGAGCTTGCGCAGCTTATCAACGACGTGGTCCAGCTCCAGTATTTCCTGAGCATCCTGGAGGTTGATGGTTTTGATCTGGTTGGCGACGGCATAGGCAAGCTGCAGGGGATCCTCAACGTTGAAGATAAGCGTGCTGATCTCCTCCGGTACCCCCTGAGAGAGCTCAGTCAATCGCTGGAAGCTTTCCAGGATGCTGCGACGTAAGGCCTCGACTTCTGGGGTACGACTGCTTCTCTCTGGCGCTATCGTTACACGCGCCGTCAGATATGGTGTTTCACTGACGAACTCCTCCACCCGAATGCGCATCAGTCCCTGCATAATCAGGGTAATGGTGCCGTCAGGGGATTTAAACAGACGGTGTACGGCAGCCACCGTGCCGACCCGGTAGACATCATCAGGCCCTGGCATCTCCAGCTCCGGATTGCGGCTGGCCACCAGGCCGATGAGTCGTTTTCCTGCTACGGCATCGTCAATCAGCCGGATGGAGCGCGGTTGCCCAACGCGGATGGGCACGGCCGTCATAGGGAAGACCACCAGGCCGCGCAGTGGCAAAATCGGGAGATCAGGGGGAACAGAAGAGATGCTCTCATCATCCTCCCGCTCGCCTGCGGCTTCAGTATTTAACTTTGAGAGCAGCGGGGTTTTCAGCAGTTCCCACAGCTCATCATATTTCTCGTCTGGCATTCGTTTACCCATGCCTCTGACCAGCAGCTAGCATCACCTTTCTACATCTACAGGCTTTCTTAGAGCCTATCCGAAAAACCGTACTGGCGGCATCCCTATGCCGCTTATACCGACGCATAGGGATGCGTCGGTTACGTTTTTCGGATAGGCACTTATTCGCATAACCGATTCTGAGGCGCAAGGCTCTGGCCAATCTCTTGACTATGCGCCGCGTGGATTGCGATCCACGCGGGCCGGGTGCTGGCTGCCGACCACCGCCGGATGTGATCCGGGGGGCACATCCGGTGGCACGTCCGGCGAGCGCATCAGGCAGGAACGACGCGCGGAATCCAGTTATGCGTATCTCACACTCGCGTGCAAACCTGATGCTAGAATGGTTTTGCGAACTTTACAAAGCGGCTCGCAGGAAGGTGCTCCTCACTTATTCTACGGACCATCGTAACTCGCCTGTGTTAAAAGTTGCTGAGGGTGCTTTCCGCCATAATATACTGGGAACGGGTAAGAATTGGACATTTAACGGTAACTGCCTACCCCTGCCGACTGAAGTTGCCCACTTGGGGCCTTTGGCCAGCGGTCGGCCTGCACCGACCGCTGTTTCCGCATCGGCGCAGGCCAACGCCCGGCGCCGCAGGCGTCCGTATAAGCTCGATTTCCAATCGGCACACGACAGAAGGCAGCCGGGTAGGTAATTAAATTTAACGTAAATATTCAGCCTGCCCGTGCTGTGCCGGGCGGACCACAGTCCGCCCGGAGCAGACTTTGCAGAAACTGGCTACACTGAGACGCCCCCAGGTGGTTCAGGTGCCATCTGCTCCGCCGGACTGTGGTCCGGCGGGCGCAGGCTGAATA
>DAOTYA010000276.1:0-6115 GCA_034435075.1 Anaerolineae bacterium | reverse complement strand
TCTGACCGGGCCACCCAATCCAGCGGTTATTTGGCCGGATTACGGCATCCGCTTCCCATCGTGGCGACGTCGGGCGCGGTCTGGAGACCGGCCCGAGCCGGAGGGCTGGGTAGTTACGGTAATTCTTCGTGATAACTGCCTACCCCTGCGACCGAAGTTTCCCACTTGGGGCCTCGGCCAGCGGTCAGCCTGCGCCGACCGCTGTTTCCACGTCGGCGCAGGCACCCGTAAAGTTCGATTTCCAATCGGCACACGGCGGCAGGCTGCCGGGTAGGCGATTACTCTTCGTGTCTTAGTTACCTTTGTGGTAAGCCCGTCTGGTCAACATTGTATCACGAAGTGATGGGTGCGTCAATCAAACAATGAAGTTGCCGGGCGTGCCGGCCAGTCCGCAGGTCTCGAGCAGTTGGCGCGGGTTAGGACCGCGCGGCACGCGGGTGCTGTCCGTGGACGGCAGGCCGTTGCTCCGCCGCTTGCTGAAAGAGGCCCTGGACAGGCTGCCCGGGTGGAATAGTTGACTGGCCGGCTGATGGTGGAATGACGTTTTACTCTTGACGGCGCAACCAGTACCAGGCAGAGCGTGGACCGGAGGAATCCTCACCACATTCCTGCCGTTCCACCACAAAGGCCGGTGAGAACAGGCAGCGGATCTCCTCCGGGGCGATGCCTTGACCAGTTGGGCCGTCAGGGCGGGGGAGGAACGCGTAGAGCATATAGAGACCACCGGGCCGCACCAGCCGTTTCACTTCCGCTGCGTATCGCGTCCGTCCTTCTGCAGGTAGTCCGTGCAGACATCCGATGTCCAGCGCCAGATCAAAGGGGGTGGTCAGGAAACCCAGCCTGGTCACGTTGGCGCGATAGAAGCGCACCGGCAGGTTTATCCGGCGAGCACGCTGCCGGGCCCGCCGGATAGCGATGACGGAAAAATCCACCCCCACCACCTCCCAGCCGTGGTGGGCCAGGTAGAAACTGTTGGTGCCGGTCCCGCAGCCCAGGTCCAGCGCCCGGCCCGGTGAGAGGCCTCTATGCTCCACCAATTCCACCACTTCCGGCGGCGTGATTCCCGTATCCCACGGCGCACGACCCAGCAGATAGCGCAGTTCAAAAAACAACGCACGCATTGGTTCGTCCGGACAGGTATTGCCGGGGCAACTCTGGCGGTTACCCCAATGGAGCAGGCACAGGGACACAGGTTTGTGGTGTTTTCATCGCCATATCACTGGCCAGCCGTATCCATCAGGCGAAGCGGGCGGGCTGGACTGCCGGGCCATGATTCCAAAGCCGGCGGCGGGTCATCAAACCAGGTATAGTAAAGTCCATCCAGCTCCCCGCTCACCTTCATCGCCAGAAGTGTCAGATTGACCAGATCGCGGAAAGCAGAATCGCCTGGTGGCAGGCCCAGGGCCAGAGGCCTGTAGTTGAGATGCCAGGGGAATACACCTATGCCGGGCGTGGCATAGGCTGGCCCAAGTAAGTCAGACCGATCGCCTATTACCGCGATAGCGTACCCCCCCTCAAGCAGGGCCAGCGCGGAAGAAACTGATAGTTGTGGGATGATCGTCAGTTGTACGTTCATCTCCCGGGCGGTCTGTTGCACAGCGCCCAGGCTGCTCTCGACCACAGCCACAGGCTGTCCTTCCAGGCTTTGCAGAGTGGTGATAGGGGTTCCAGCCCAGGCCATAATGCTATCACCTGCCCAATAAGTGGTCAGGCTGAAATCAATCTCCAGCTCGGCGGCGCGGGTGTGATGTAGCCCTCCTATCAGCATATCTGCCTGGCCTGTACGCACCATCTCCCTGCCATTTTCAAGCGTTGTGGTGATGAATTCGACAGCCATGCTATCGCCCAGCCAGCGGCCAGCCATCCGTTGTACCAGGTTCACCTCATAACCGGCTGGCGTCCCACTTGTGTCAAGGTATGCGAAGGGGGAACGATCTGCTGGCATGGCGACAATCAGTTTACCCCGCGCCTTGATAGCGGATATAGTATCGGGTACGTTCGTCACAACAGGAGTGTCGGCAAGCGAGGGTAGCTCTGTTCCCTCCCAACGTTCGACGGGCAGAGGAAAGTCTGGCGAAAACCAGCGTGTGTACAGCGTGGCATACGTGCCGTCGGCGACCAGTTCCTGAAAAGTCAGGTTTACCAGGTCAGCAAAGAATGGGTCATTCTCAGGAAAGGCAAATGCCACAGGAGCAGACGTGTACTGGCCAATGATGAGCGATTCAGGGAACAAACGCCTCCCCCAGCAGAGGCGGCTGCGCAGTTCGGCCACGGCATCCACATCCCCTTGCTTCAGAGCCATCACGGCTGCATCGAAACGGTCATAGGTCTGAAAGGTAACGGTAAATGGCAAAACCACTTCAAGCGCCTCCCTGGCGTTTTCCCATATCACCACGCCTACTCTGCGTCCCTGGAGGCCTGTGATGTCCCCGATCAGCGGTGCATCGGCTGCGCGCACCAGCAGCGCATGCCCATCCATAAAGTAAGGCAGGCTGAAGTCAACGCCATTTTCGCGTTCTTGAGTGTGGATCAGTGCTGTGATCACAATATCAACTTCGCCGTTCTGGAGATGCTGGACGGCAGTATCGGTGCGCACCTGACGGAACTGAACTGCCAGCGGGTCTCCCAGCCAGCGGCGCGCCAGCTCACGTCCCATATCCACCCCAAAGCCAGCGACTTCCCCGTCCTCACTGATGTAGCCAAATGGCTCCAGATCGTAGCGTATGCCAACACGCAGGAAGCCACGGGCCAGGATGCGAGCGCCGGTCGTCGCGCCATCAGGTAACGGTGTCAGTGTGGAAGAGGGTGAAAACGATGGGACTGGATAGGGAGATGGGGTCAGTTCCTCATCACTTTTCCCAATGCATGCAGCCAAAATTACAGGCGTGAGCGCGAGGATGAGGAAGAGCACAAAGCGGAAACGATGAACAAAACCCATGTTTTCTCCATTCAGTCAATGTAAAGACTATTTGCGCGGATGTACTCCTCGACCGCAGGCGGCACGAGATAACGTACCGGCAGCCCGGCGCGGACTCGTCTGCGTAACTCAGAGGAGGATATATCGAGGTAAGGAACATCAAGCCACACCAGGCATTCAGTGATTCCCGGGACTGCCCGCTCCAGCACGTCCATGTCCACAACGTAGCCAGGACGTTGCATGACAGCCAGCCGGGCCTGGCGAATAATGCCCACCGGGTCATGCCAGAGCGGAAGCTGGATTAAACTATCCCCTCCAAGCAGGAAGAATAACTGCGCCTCCGGCCATGCTCGATGCAGCATGGCGAGCATGTCAACCGTGTAATGTGGGCCACGGCGGTCTATGTCCACACGAGACAGTTCAAAGGCCGGATGGTCGGCGATAGCGGCGCGGACCATTTCCAGCCGATGATCGGGGGAGGTGACAGGCTGGTCTGGTTTGTGAGGAGGCTGACCGGCCGGAACAAACAGCACATGCTGGAGGCCCAGTTGTACACGGGCATTTTCTGCCAGTACCAGGTGTCCGTAGTGAGGGGGATCGAAAGTCCCCCCAAGCACTCCTATGAACTGAGCGCGACGGTTTATTCCTCCCATACCAATTCTCTGTCACCGATGTAGACGGTATCACCAGGTTTGACCCCGGCCTTTTCCAGAGCCTCCACCACCCCCATGCGTTCCAGAGCACGTAAGAAGCGGTGCACAGCCTCGTCCAGGTTCCACACTGTCATGGCAGCCATACGCTCCACCTGTACGCCGCGCACCCGCCAGGCCCGGTCTTCGCGTTCGATGGTAAAGGCTTTTTCGTCCTCACCCAGGCGGAAGATGGGGATCTCGCGGGGGAAGCCGTATTCTTCTGCCGGCGTCTCGGCAAGCACGCGGGCAACCTGGTACAGCAAATCCTGTGTTCCCTCGCGGGTCAGTGCAGAAATCGCCATAACCGGGCAACCGTGAGCATCGAAAGCGGTCTTGAGTGCTGACCACCGCTCCCGCACCTGGGGCAGATCAATTTTGTTTATAACGACCAGCTGGGGTTTATCTAACAGACCATGGCCGAAGGCTTCCAGCTCGCGATTGACGGTGACCATATCTGCCAGCGGATCGTTGGATAGCCCGTCAAGCAGGTGGATCAGGACGCGGGTGCGCTCGATATGACGTAGAAATTCGTGTCCCAGCCCTTTGCCCTCCGCTGCCCCTTCTACCAGGCCAGGAATGTCCGCCAGGACAAACTCGGTCTCTGGATCCAGCACAACAACACCCAGATTGGGCTCCAGGGTGGTGAAAGGATATGGTGCGATCTTGGGGCGTGCCGCGGTCACCGCTGCCAGGAGGGTGGATTTACCGGAATTGGGGAGCCCTATGATGCCCACATCAGCCAACAACTTCAGTTCCAGGCGCAGGTTGCGCTCCTGTCCCCGCTCCCCATGTTCAGCAATGCGGGGGGCCTGGTTGCCGGGAGTGACAAAGCGGGCGTTGCCCCTGCCGCCGCGTCCACCTCGCGCAACAACCAGCTCCTGCCCTGGTCTGGTCAAATCGCCCAGGAGTTCGCCGCTATCGGCGTCGTAGACCAGGGTGCCGGGTGGGACAGGTATGCGCAGGTCAGCGCCGGATGCACCATGGCGATTCTGCCCGCTTCCATGCTCGCCTCGTGCAGCTCTAAAGTGATGTTGTTTGCTAAAGCGATAAAGTGTGTTCAGGTGAGGGTCAACGTAGAGCACAACATCTCCGCCCTTACCGCCATCACCGCCCGCGGGTCCGCCATAGGGGACATATTTCTCGCGGCGGAAGGCCACGCAACCATCGCCGCCATCACCTGCTTTGACGTAGATAAGAGCTTCGTCGTAAAACATAGCTTTGAAAGCATACCGCAAACATGGAATATGTCAAGAGACAGTCTCTGGGGAGTGTGTCACTGTCGAGCGCGGTCTGGACCGGCCCAGGCCGGAGGGGACACAAAGATTTGTAGGACAACTGCAAGCAGTTGTCCTACACTGGATGGACGCAAAAATATGACGGACATCAGCCACCGGTGCTGCCGCAATAAGTGCCTATCCGAAAAACGTAACCGACGCATCCCTATGCGTCGGTATAAGCGGCATAGGGATGCCGCTTGTACGGTTTTTCGGATAGGCTCTAAGTGCGTTTAGATAGAATAGATGCCTCACGGTTTACACAAACGAAACCGCCGGACTCAGAGAGTCCGGCGGTCTGGCTTCCGGCCGGAAGAGCTATCACCAGAAGACTGCATCCAGCGTCTCGTCGGGGACGTCCCAGACCACATTGTGTGGCGGGAGTGGCTCGTACTTCATAAACTCTGGCACCCGGTCATGGGCCTTGGTGAAACCGGCTGCCCGGTTGAAGGCCAGCTCTTTGTCCATAATTTCCTTGCCAATGCGGGCAGCGTCCTCCACTTTCCAGTCAGCCCCCAGAACACCAGCGCACTCCTCCATCAGCCCCTCGAAACCACTGGGGATGTCCAGGATGGCGAAGGCGATGAAAAGGCAATGGCCCGAGGAGTCAATGAAGGCAGTGGTGTACTGGAAACCGCGAGAGAGGTCCGCCTTGTCGGTGGCAAACTGGTCCACCTTGCCGCTGACGCCCAGGATCTCCGGCGCGATGGTGTAGCCAGCGGTGTGATCGGCGCCCATCGTGGAAGTGGCGTAGGTGATGCCGATGCCCTTGACGGCGCGCGGCTCGTAGGCGGGCATGTTCTGGCCCTTGCATCCGGGGACGCGGTGCCAGCCGAAGGCCCGGCCGGTGAAGGCGGCGCCGTTGCCCAGGATCCGCCCCAACGGGGTTCCCTTGCGGACTTCCTCATCCAACAGGCGGATGGCCCCCTGCCAGTCGCCGAAGGGGAGCAATCCGGCATCCATTGCTACAGCGATTGTGCCACCGGTCTCAATGGTGTCAATGCCGACGTCGTTGCAGAGCCAGATCAGTTTGCCGATGGCCTCCAGGTTGTCAATCCCGCAGTTGGCCCCCAGCGCCCAGGTGGACTCGTACTCAACGCAGGAGACGATCTCGTTACCCTGCTCGTCGTAGTACGTGTTGGAGCACTGGATGACGCAGCCGGGGTGGCAGGCGTGGTTGTAGAGTTCCTTGCCCAGGCGCTTCTTGTTGTTCTCAAAGATGGCCTCGCCGG
>DAOTYA010000275.1:0-18199 GCA_034435075.1 Anaerolineae bacterium | reverse complement strand
TCTGACCGGGCCACCCAATCCAGCGGTTATTTGGCCGGATTACGGCATCCGCTTCCCATCGTGGCGACGTCGGGCGCGGTCTGGAGACCGGCCCGAGCCGGAGGGCTGGGTAGTTCCATCCGGCAAAGGTAATTACCTGCCCGGCTGCCTGCCCCGTGTGCCGATTGAAAATCGCTCTTTACTGGCGTCCGCGGTGCCGGGCGTCGGCCTGCGCCGACGCGGAAACAGCGGTCGGCCTGAGCCGACCGCTGGCCGAAGGCCCAAAGCGGGTGACTTCAGTCATGGGTGGGCAGTTACCGGCAAATACTCAGTTGTAGGACCAGCCTGCCATCCTCTCAGCGGGCATGAGAGGTTGAGGCCGGCAATATGATCGTGAAAGTGCTTCCTTCTCCTACTTTACTGTCCACCCAGATGCGGCCCTGATGCTTTTCAACGATCGTCTTAACAATGGAAAGCCCAAGACCGGTGCCGATGATCTCCTCTGTCTCCGGTCTTTTCACCCGATAGAACTTGTCGAAAATGTGGGGCAGGTCTTCCTGGGGAATGCCAATGCCGTTATCCTTCACACAGACCATCACCTGTCCTTCTGCAGTGTCCGCGGAGAGGAGGATCCTGCCTCCCTCGGGCGTGTACTTGATGGCGTTGCTCAGCAGATTGGCCAGGGCCTGTCCCAGCCGCAAGGGGTTGCCTGATACAGTCGGCAGGTCGGGTGCGATCTGCACCTGGAGCGATTGCTTTTTGAGATCGGCCTGAGCAGTGTGATCGGCTACGACCTTGCCGATGATAGCTGCCACATCGCATCCCTCTACATCCATGCGCGCCTCAGCCTCTATACGTCCCAGATCAAGCAGATTGGCAACCATCGCGGTCACCGTCTCAACGCCGCTGCGGACTTTGTCCAGGAAATATGTCTGTTGTTCGTTGAGCGTTCCTGCGACTGGCAGCAGATCAATGAACCCCCTGATCGCAGTCAGCGGCGAGCGCAGATCATGGGAGACCGCGGAGACGAATTCGGATCTCATACGGTCCAGCTCTTTAAGGTAGGTGATATCCTGCATCACCGCCACCCGTCCAACTTCCGGAATCGGGGTGACGTTAACGTTGAGCACGCGTTCGTTAGATAATGATACCTCGGCATGAGCTGTTTCCCTGCTGGCTTTGGCTCGCCAGAAGGCATCGAGCAGGATCCCGTCACTTATGACTTCTGCCAGTGGCCTGCCTACGACATCATCGGTGAGATTGAACGCCCTGCGTACAGAGCGATTGGCAAGGATGATCCTTTCCGGTTCATCATCCTCGACCAGCAACACGCCTTCTTCAGTATTCGTCAATACAGCGGTCAGTTTACGACGCTCTGCCGCTAATGTCTGGATCAGTGCGTCCCTCTCGCGGCGCAGACGCGACTCGTTGAGCGCACGATCTATGGCTGCCAGCATCTCTTCTATGTCAAACGGTTTAACAACATAGTCTTTCACACCCATACGAAAGGCTCGTACCGCCAATTCTTCTGAGCCATGAAGGGTCATCATAATGGCAGGAACTTCGCTGCCCCTGGAGTGAAGTGCCTCCAGCACCTGCAGGCCGGTCATGCCGGGCATCTGCATGTCCATGATTATCAGATCGGGACGCTCCTGCAACGCCAGATGCAATCCAGATTCCCCATCTTTGGCGATAAGGGGCACGTATCCGTTGGGGAGCAGAATGTGGTTCACAAGCAGGTCGCGATACAACAGGCTGTCTTCAATGACCAGTATGCGCTCTCCGGCCATGTTACCTCTCCTATCCTTACCGCAGGCGAGACAAGCCCACTGGCTTTCACCCGTCGAATTCTGGTTGCCTGGTTGTAGTATAACCCGATTTGAGTATCTTGAAAACAGGCACTGTGCTGCAGTGTGGGACAACTGCGAGCAGTTGTTCTACAAGGTCGGTGTTCGTTGACTCAGGACCGGGACTGACGGTGCTCTGGCATAAACCACGGTGAAGTGATATAATTAGCCAGCGGTGAGCTGCCGTCTGGAGGAGACGGCCACGCTCACACAATGCGAGAAACTTTTGGCATGCTGCCTGAACGCGGCATAATGGCTTGCACTGCTGGCTGAAGAGTTACGCCGCCGGACAGTCAGGCCAGAAAACAAAAACAGAGACACGGAGCAGAGAGATGAGCCAGAGAGCTATGCGCTATGTCAACACGATCCTGCTGCTGATCATCATCCTGGTAAGTACAGGCTGTGCAGGCAGCCGATCCCCTGAAGAGGAAGCCACACCGACACCGATCCCCACACCCATTGTGCCTGTCAAGCCCACTTACAAAGTCCAGCGGGGCGAGGTGGTGAAGATGCTCGAGTTCACCGGCCGCATCGCCCCCGTGGTTGAAGAACAGTTATTCTTCCGCACCGCCGGTTACCTTGGGGCCGTCTACAAAAAACGGGACGATTTCGTGCAGGCTGGCGAGATCATCGCCGAACTGGAGGTGACCGATCTGAAGAATCAGCTCGCTCAGGCGGAGGCTTCCCTGGCGGCGGCTCAGAGCCGCAACGAGCAGCAGATCATTGAGGCAAAAGCAAACCTGCGGGCTGCCGAATTGCAACTGGCCATTGCCCGGGCCGACAGCCCCAACGCGCGTATCATCGAGGCCAGGATCAATCTGGAGCGGGCACAGACCGCGCTGAAGGATGCCCAGAAGGCGCATCAGGATGCCCTGGATAGTCCCTGGCTTCCAGATGTGGTGCGTGAAAATACAGCCCGCTCGGTGCACGAAGCTGAGCTGAACCTGGAGCTGGCACAGGCATGGTATCAACAGGCTCTCCAGGCCAGCCTTATTTACAGCTACACCCTGGAGATGCGAAAGCAGGAAGTTGACCTGGCCCGCCTCAGACTTGAGCAGCTCCAGGCCGGTCTGGACGTTGAGGAGATCAGGCTGACCGTGGAGCGTCTGAAGGCGCAACTGGCCGACGCCCGTCTGATAGCTCCCTTCGATGGCCAGCTTCTCTCCATCTCGCTGACGGAGGGCCGCTGGGTGGATGCCTATAAACCTGTGGCGGTTCTGGCCGATCCATCACAACTGGAGGTAAGCGCCGAGCTGACGAGCGAGAATCTCAAGGAGCTGACCGAAGGCATGCCGGTTACCGTTACGCTTAGCGGTCGGCCTGACGAGGGCATACCAGGCCAGATCAGAGTGCTGCCGTATCCATACGGGGGCGGTGGCCGCAGCAAAGGTGTTGGGGAAGAGGACACTTCCACACGTATCACCATCTACCCCAAGAATGCTGGTGCCGGCTATAGAGTGGGCGATCTGGTTCGCGTCACTGTACTCCTGGAGCGTAAAGATAATGTGCTCTGGTTGCCGCCACAGGCGATCCGTACATTTGAAGGTCGCAAGTTCGTCGTGGTGCAGCAAGATGGTGGACAGGTCAGGGTGGACGTCAAACTCGGTATCGCGGGCAAAGACCGGGTGGAGATCAAAGAGGGCCTGAGCGAGGGGCAGATTGTGATAGGACAATAGGCAGGGATAATATGAACCTGTTCGCGCGTACCTGGGCGGTATTTGTCGTTGCCGCAAAACGCCTTTTCTCGCAGAAATGGCTGTCGCTGGCTACTGCGGCAGGATTGATCGCCTCCGTGGCCCTGATCGTCAGCATTCCCCTCTACGCTGATGGTGTCTACTACCGCGTGCTGCGTAAGGCGCTTTCTGGTGAGCGTTTTGGCGCCCGCCCACCCTTCGTCTTTATGTTCCGCTACATCGGCGCCTGGTCTGAAGCGGTCGAGTGGGACAGGGTGGAGCAGGTGGACAGATATCTCTGCGACGCCGCCGGTAAAGCGCTGGGGCTGCCTCAAAAATTGCTCGTCCGTTATTTTGAGACCGATAACTTCCGCCTCTTCCCGGTGGAAGATGCAGCCTACGCGAATGTCAGGGATCCGCTTGCGTGGGTCAATTTCGCCTTCGCCACCGACATTGAGCAGCACATCAACGTCGTGGAGGGGAATCTGCCGGCGGTGGCTGAAACAGCACAGGACAGCACGGTCGAGGTACTGATCAGCGAGCCGTTAGCCACTGAGCTGGGACTCCAGGTCGGTGAGGAGTATATAACCTACCGCAGGCGACGCACCGATAAAGGGGATGTTGTCACCCAGATACCCATGCGCATCGCCGGAGTATGGACTCCTAAGGATCCCACCGAGGAATACTGGTTCTATGACCCCAAGGCGCTGAAGCAGGTACTGCTTGTGCCAGAAGGCACTTTTATGGGCCGCATCGCCCCATATGTGGAGAATGAGGTCTACCTGGGTTTGTGGTATCTGTTAATGGATGGCTCGGAGGTACACGTCAGCGATGTTAACACCTTACTCGTGCGCACAGCCTCTGTGCAGCAACGGGCTGCGGCCCTCCTGCCAGGTACCAGGTTGGACATTTCACCGGTACCGGCGCTCCAGGACTATCGGCGTGCTGCCAGCCTGCTGACCGTTCTCCTGTATGCCTTCAGCGTGCCTGTCATTGGCCTGCTGCTGGCCTTTATCGGCCTCGTCGTGGGACTGGCAGCAGGACAGCAGCGGAACGAGATCGCCGTGCTGCGCAGCCGGGGCGCCACAGCCATTCAGGTATTGGGGATCACAGCGCTCGAAGGGGTGCTTTTGGGAGCATTGGCCCTGGCTGCAGGACTGCCGTTGGGGGGCTTTGTAGCCCGTCTCATCGGCCACACCCGTAGTTTCCTCGACTTCTCGTTGCCCTCAGACCTGCGCGTGGGGATAACGATGACGACGGTACGCTCAGGCATCGTCGCGGTGGCACTGGCCCTGATCGCTCAGATCGTGCCCACTATCGAGGCGGCACGGCACACTATCATCACTTATAAGCAAGAGCGTGCCCGGACTCTGCGCCCCCCGTGGTGGCAGCGGGCCTGGCTGGATGTTTTTCTGTTTGTGCCCGCTGCTTACGGTGCTTACCTGCTTCGCCGACAGGGTGGCCTGCTCCTTCCGGTGGGTAAGACGGGGATGGTCAACGACCCGTTTCAGAACCCGCTCCTCTTCCTGGTGCCGGCGCTGGGCATCTTCGCACTCACCCTGTTTATGCTGCGCCTGCTACCTAAGATTATGTCCGCCATAGCCTGGCTCTCTGCCCACCTGAGCGGTGTGGGAGTGCTTCTGGCAACCCGCCATCTCTCCCGCACACCGGGCTTCTACTCCGCGCCGCTCATCCTTTTGACGCTCACCCTGAGCCTCTCCGCCTTCACTGCCTCGCTGGCGCAGACGTTGGACCACCACCTGTACGACCAGACCTATTACAAGATCGGGGCAGATATGCGCCTGGTCGAATTGGGGGAAAGCACGGAGTCAGCTCAGGCAATGGTAAGCTTCTCCAGTGGAGCAGCGAGCGGCACAACCTCTGAGACCGGGAAGGAAGAGGAAGAAATGGGCCCCCGCTGGCTCTTCCTGCCCGTCTCTGAGCATCTTAAGGTTTCGGGGGTACGCGCAGCGACCCGGGTGGGACGTTACAAGTTCACCACTCGTCTGAGCGGAGGAACGCAGAGCGGCACTTTTATCGGCATTGACCGGGTGGAATTCCCCCAGGTCGCCTTCTGGCGGCACGATTTTGCTCCGGCCAGCCTGGGGGCGTTGATGAATGCCCTGGCCATACGCTCGAACGGTGTACTGGTACCTCGCACCTTTCTCGCTCAGCATGCACTCAACATAGGAGATACCTTCAGAGCCACAGTGGTTGGACACGGGGAGCGTGCCTATCTTGACCTGGAGGTCGTGGGCGTTTTCGACATGTTCCCCACCTGGTATCCGGATGAGGGACCGCTTCTCGTAGGCAATCTGGACTACTTCTTCGAGCAATTGGGATGGCAGGTGCCCTACGATGTCTGGCTGAAAACCGATGCTCAGGTAGATTATGAACGGATTGTAGAAGATGTGCGCTCTCTACGCCTGAATGTGCTTGGCTGGGATGCCCCACAGGAGGTTATCCGAGAGGCACAGCGTCGGCCGGAGCGCCAGGGGCTGTTCGGTTTCCTCTCCGCAGGTTTTCTGGCTGCTGCCTTTCTGACCGTGCTGGGGTTTCTCCTCTATGCCTTCTTTTCCTTCCGCCAGCGCTTCATCGAACTGGGCGTCCTGCGTGCTATCGGCCTTTCTGCAAGCCAGATGACTTCTTTCCTGGCCTGGGAGTTAGCCTTGCTTATCGGGATCGGAATGATCGCTGGCACGGGGCTTGGGATATGGGTCAGTACGCTTTTCATACCTTATCTCCAGATAGGAGCTGGCCCCGAGGCCCGCACCCCACCTTTTATAGTCGAGATCGCCTGGCCGGCCATCTTCCGTATCTATGTCCTGTTTGGCTTGCTTTTCCTGGTTGCGTTGAGTGTGCTGGTCATCCTGCTCCTGCGCATGAAGATCTTCCAGGCCATCAAGCTAGGAGAGACAGCGTAATATGGCACAGGAACCGTTTATCGTCTGCGACAACCTGGTGAAAATCTATAAGATCGCCGATCTGGAGACGATGGCCCTTCAAGGGCTGGACCTGGTCGTCGCTCCTGGGGAGCTGCTGGGCGTCGTCGGGCCAAGTGGCAGTGGCAAGTCCACATTGATGAACATTCTGGGCGGCCTCGATCGTCCCTCCGCCGGGCGGGTGTGGGTAGACGGTCAGGACCTGCTCAAAATGTCGGATGCGGCTCTGAACCGGTACCGTCGCTCCAAGGTGGGTTTTGTGTGGCAACAGGGGGCGCGTAATCTTGTCCCCTACCTGACCGCACTGGAGAATATCGAGCTGCCTATGACGCTGGCGGGGCAGGGCGGACGCAAGAAGCGCCAACGAGCGGAAGAATTGCTGGAAGCGGTCGGTTTGAGTGAGCGGCGCAACCACCGCCTGGCGCAGCTCTCCGGCGGTGAACAACAGCGCGTGGCCATCGCTGTGGCACTGGCCAACAATCCCCGCCTGCTCCTGGCGGATGAGCCGACCGGCGAGGTGGACTCGGCGACTGCGCTGACCATCTATGAGACCTTCCGCCGCCTGAATCGCGAATACGGATTGACCACGTTGATCGTGAGCCACGACCCGAATATCGCCCGCCACGTCCATCGCGTGGTTGCCATCCGTGACGGCAAGACAGCGATGGAGACGGTACGCCAGTCCGCTCTGAACGGCCCCCCCGCTACCACTGCCGAGGAGGCCGTAGAGGCTCACGAAGAAGAGATCTTTGAGGAGCTTGTGGTTCTTGACTCTGCCGGCCGCCTGCAGATACCCAAGGAGTATCTTGAAGAGTTCGGTATCAAGGGACGGGTGCGGCTGGAGTTGACCGAGGAAGGGATCCTGATCCGCCCGGCTCCACATGTGGCTCACACTGCAGAGACCATCCTCAGCGAAATGATGAGCGCCCCTGGCGCGCGACGGGCGGGTGCTCTGGGGCGGCTGGTCACCAGGTTGCGCCAGCGAGCCGGTCATGTGCTTCACCCGGGTAGAGATTAGAGGATATGAGTATGATGACGATAACAGAGAGCAACGGTTACGCTGTCCAGACACACGACTTGTGGCGTATTTACAAGACCGGTGCCCAGGAGGTAGCAGCTCTGCGGGGTGTCAATCTGACGGTCAGGCCTGGTAGTTTTGTCGCTGTGAAAGGGCGCTCCGGCAGCGGCAAGACCACCCTGCTTAACTGCATCGGTGGGCTTGATCACCCCACGTCCGGTAGTGTCCACATCTTTGGACGCGATATCTCCACGATGAGCGATCGTGAGCTGACCCGCTGGAGACGCGAGGAGGTCGGCTTTGTTTTTCAATCCTTTGGCCTGTTGCCCACCCTTTCTGCTTACGAGAACGTTGAGCTGCTGTTACGTATCGCCGGTGTGCCGGCCAGGGAACGCCGTAAGAGGACCATGTACTGTCTCGAGCTGGTAGGGCTGGGCAAATGGGCAAATCACCGCCCCTTTGAGCTGTCCGGAGGTCAGCAGCAGCGTGTTGGTATCGCCCGCGCCCTGGCCAACAAGCCGCGTCTGATACTGGCTGACGAGCCAACCGGTGAGCTGGATAGCACCACTGCTCGTGAGATATTGAAGTTATTCCAGACCATTGTCAGGGAAGAACATGTGACACTGGTGATGGTCTCGCATGATGTGCTTGTGGATGAGTATGCTGATGAGGTGCTGCAACTGAGCGACGGTCGCATTATTGGCTGATTGCAAACACGACGGGAGGGAAGCTATGGGGCATAAAGTCTCGGCCTGGGCTAAGGAGTTCAAGGAGTTCGCTTTACGAGGCAACGTGGTGGATATGGCGGTGGGTATCATTATCGGTGCGGCCTTTGGCACCATCGTCAGGTCTCTGGTGGACGATGTGCTGATGCCACCCATCGGCCTGCTTATTGGCGGCCTGGACTTTGCCAATTTCTATATCCTGCTTAAAGCCGGCTCTCCTCCGGGACCGTATGCCTCTCTGGCCGACGCGAAAGCTGCCGGGGCGGTAACGATCAACTATGGTGTTTTCCTGAACAATGTGATCAGCTTCCTCATTGTCGCTGTGGTGGTATTCTTTCTTGTCCGGAGCATCAATCTTATGCGGAAGCGCGAGACCCCTCCTCCTCCGGCGACAAAAGAGTGTCCGTACTGCCTGTCCGTTATTCCGCTCCAGGCCACTCGTTGTGCGCATTGTACCTCTGATCTGCAGCCCAGTGTATAGCCAGGCAGGATGTACGGCGTGACACCTGCACGCCGTATCTCAATGCGACGGGAACGAGGGCGTGGGCAGGGGGGCCGCTTCAGAGGGTCGGGTCAGGAAGGTGAGATATGGCGAGCATAAGGGCGGCTCTGATATATCTGTACATCTTAGTTCTGGTCTGTGTTCTTTGTGAATGTACCACTTCGCGTGAAGCTGGCGAGGTGCAGACGCTGGTTTCTATTCCCCCTGCATCATCCCAGGATTTTGTTCTGACCAGCTCCGCGTTTGCGCACGGAGCTTCGATCCCCGCAAAGTACACCTGCGACGACGAGGACCTCTCGCCGCCCCTCCAGTGGAACGATCCCCCAACCGGCACAAGAAGTTTTGTGCTGATCATGGACGATCCTGATGCCCCGGCGGGTACCTGGGTGCACTGGGTGCTGTATAATCTGCCGGCGGATGCCCGTGCATTACCTGAGGCCATCCCACCTGATGACCAGTTTGCCGACGGAAGCCGGCATGGCAGGAATAGCTGGCGGCGTTCTGGCTATGGAGGCCCCTGTCCACCCGGCGGTACGCACCGCTATTTCTTCAAACTTTACGCACTGGATACTGTGCTCACTCTGGAAGGCAGCGTGACCGAGAAGGAGCTGCTGCGGGCAATGGAAGGCCATATCCTGGCTCAGGCAGAGCTGATGGGAACGTATAAGCGCAGGTAGCAGGAAGGGATCACGGTATGGCAACCAATCCAATGCGTCCTTATCTGGGGAGGTTGGTAGGGATACGCGACCTTGCCACCGGCATAAAGCTGTTCCAGATAGAGCTGGTGGAGCAAGATAGCCGCGCGACCCTCACTGCCTATAAGCCCGGACAGTTTGCTTTTGTGTCAGCCTTTGGAGCGGGAGAGGCGCCGTTCGGGATCGCCTCGATTCGGGGACCATACCTTGAGTTCGCCATCAATGCGCTGGGACATGTCACCCATACTCTCCATTCACTGGAGGTCGGGGACCCGGTTGGGGTGCGTGGACCCCTGGGCAGGCCTTTCCCGTTGGATGAGCTGCGAGGTCACAATATCATCGTTATAGGAGGTGGTATCGGCGGTGCCCCGCTGCGCCCGGTGATCCAGACCGTTTTGGACAACCGGGGTGAGTATGGTCACCTGACCATCCTTTGGGCTGCTCGCAGTCCGGACCTTCTCGTGTTCACTGATGAGTTCGATGAGTGGCAGGCCGCCCCCGATACCGAGTTTCATGTCACGGTGGACCAGGAATATCCGGGGTGGAGCGGCAATGTCGGATTGATCACCCAATTGCTGGAGCGGGTCAGCCCTTCTACAGAGAATGCCATCGCTATTACCTGTGGTCCGCCGATTATGATCCATTTTGTCTTCCTGACGTTGGCTAAGATGGGCTTCAAGCCGGAACAGGTTCTTACCACGCTGGAGGCCCGTATGCATTGCGGGATCGGTAAATGCGGGCGGTGTAACCTGGGGGAAAAGTTCATCTGTATTGACGGCCCGGTCTTCTGGCAGAGCGAGATCGCGGGGTTCGTGGAAAGGTTCCTATAAGGAAGCAGGAAGCAAGGAGCAGGAAGCAGGAAGCAGGAAGCAGGAAGCAAGAAGCAAGAAAGTCCCGCATCCTGCATCTTGCATCTTGCATCCTGCATCTTGCATCCTGCATCCGAACTGATGACTGATTATTCCAGAGACGCTAAAATCCTGCTCTTGGTCGCTCTGCCCGCTCGTTATTCCACCGGGTTTTCCTCTCGTAAAGTGATGCATGCTCCACAGGAGAGAGTGCGGGTGTCCGTCACTTTTTTGCGCGAAGAGGGAGTGAGAGCAGGCTATGGCTGGCCATAGCGACGTCGGTTGTAGGGCAACTGCTCGCAGTTGCCCTGCTGTGGCCGGTCGTGCGGCGTTGGTTGTAGAGCAACTGCGAGCAGTTGCTCTACATTGTACGCGGCGTCGGGCGTGCTCTGAAGACCGGCCCGAGCCGGGTGGATGCAAAAATATGCCGGACACCCGATAGAGTGCGAGGCATTGGTAAAACTTGCGCATCTATAGTAAACTATATTTCAGTGTACCGCTGCGGCGGCATGGATATATTTTCACTGACAAAAGGGGGTAAGAAATGCGCAGGCAAGTAATGGTTTTTACGCTAGTACTGGTTATGGCAAGTATGCTGCTGGTTTCATGTGGTGGGGGAAAGATGCCCAGGGGAGGCAGGTGTCTGGGCAATGCCAGGGATGCCATCGTGGACCTTAAGTGCCGCGAGATACGCATCGCTGTCGAAAACGCCTATCTGCCCTTTAACTACATTGACCCCCAGACCCACGAGCCTGCCGGGTGGGACTATGACGCCTGGGAGGAGATTTGCACCCGCCTTCACTGCAAACCGGTCTTTGTCGAAGCTGCCTGGGAGGGCATGATTCAGGCGGTCGCCGACGGCCAGTTTGATGCGGCAGCCGATGGTATCACCATCACGGAGGAGCGGGCCAGGATTGTGGACTTTTCCATCGGCTACATCAATATTGAGCAGCGCCTGCTGGTGCGCAAGGATGAGACCCGCATCAACAGCATCGAGGACATAGTCAACAATCCGGAACTCAAGCTCGGCACGCAAACCGGCACCACCAACTATGAGACGGCCACTAAGTTCCTGCCGGAGGAGCGCATCCAGGCTTTTGAGCAGTTCCCCTTCGCCGTGCAGGCGCTGATCGCCGGTGACATTGATGCAGTGATCATTGATGAGGTCGCCGGCCAGGGTTACCTGGGGGAGAATGCCGATCAATTGAAGCTGGTCGGACCCTCGATGTCTAGCGATCAACTGGGGTTCATTTTCCCCAAGGGCAGTGACCTGGCTGACCCGGTGAACAAGGCGATCGAAGCGATGAAGGCTGATGGCACGCTGGAGAAGCTGAATATCAAGTACTTCGGTCCCAGCTTCACCATCACCTACGAAGACCTGGAGTAGACATTGCTCAGGCGACGGTCACTGCCCGGCTGGAGGTGTAAGGTGACCGTCGCCTGATCCACACTGCCCTCCTGGGGGGTTGTATCAATGGCTGTTCATCCTTCGCTTTCTCTGGCAGAGGAAGGTTTTCTGGTGCTCTCGCGGCGGGACCCGCTGAGCAAACGACTGGCTCAGTTCCCCTGGTGGTTTCTCACTATGATCCTGATTGCCCTGTGGACGGCCTATGCCATCTATTCCAGGGCTAACTACCGCGAGGCGTTCGAACGTATCATCATTGGCCTTGGTGTGACCGCGGTCACCTCACTTGTGGCTTATGGCATCGCACTTGTACTGGGCCTGGTGGCCGGCCTGGGCCGCATCTCACACAGCGTGGTGTTTAACAACGCCGCGACCCTGTACGTCGAGCTTATTCGTGGTATCCCTATGCTCGTCCTCATATTCTTCATTGCGCTGGTTGGCGTGCCGACGGTCGTAGAGTGGATAAACGCGCTGGGGGTGTGGCTGGAGCGGTCGGGATGGCATCAGGCCGGGCGGATATTGGGTGGTATCCAAAACCAGGCGATCCCGATGAATGTGCGGGCGATTATAGCTCTGGCCGTCACTTATGGCGCCTTCCTGGCCGAGATATTCCGTGCTGGCATACAGTCCATAGGACGCGGTCAGATGGAGGCGGCGCGCTCCCTGGGCATGACTTACGGGCAGGCAATGCGTTATGTGATCCTGCCTCAGGCGATTCGTAACGTGCTTCCTGCCCTGGGGAATGATTTCGTGGCGATGGTCAAGGACTCATCATTGGTCTCCGTGTTGGCCGTGCGGGACATCACGCAGGTGGCCCGCCTCTACGCAGGCAGCACCTTCCGCTTTCGCGAGGCTTACGTCACGCTCTCGGTGCTCTATCTGACGATGACGGTGGCCCTGTCACTGCTCGTCCAGTTATTGGAGAGGCATTTGCGCAGGGATGGCTGACGATATTATTGTACTCAAAAATCTGTATAAGCATTTCGGCAGCGTGAAGGCACTCAACGGGGTGAGCCTGAACGTGGAACGGGGCACGGTTGTGGTGATCATCGGCCCCAGCGGTTCAGGCAAATCAACGCTATTGCGCTGTATCAATTATCTGGAGGTGCCCACCAGTGGCGAGGTCTGGATAGATGGCCGCCCGGTGACCCCCAACCCCAGGCAGCTCAACGAAATCCGCGCCGAGATCGGCATGGTGTTCCAGTTGTTTAATCTGTTCCCCCACCTTACCGCGCTGGAAAACATCACGCTCGCCCAACGCATTGTGCGCAAACGCACACGCGAGGAGGCTGAGGCTATCGCTATGGAGCAGTTAAGGAAAGTCGGCATCCCTGAAAAAGCGCATGCCTATCCCGGTCAGTTATCGGGCGGGCAGCAGCAACGCGTTGCCATCGCCCGTGCTCTGGCGATGAACCCCAAGATTATGCTCTTCGACGAGCCAACTTCCGCACTCGATCCGGAGATGATACGCGAGGTGCTCGATGTGATGCTGGAACTGGCCCAGGAGGGGATGACGATGGTGGTCGTTTCTCACGAGATGGGGTTCGTGCGCGCCGCTGCCGATCGCGTTATCCTGCTTGATCAGGGCCGTATTGTCGAGGATACCACCCCGGAGCTGCTCTTCACTGCACCCAGACATGAGCGTACCAGACAATTCCTCAGCCAGATTTTGCATAAATGATGAAAGGTGAGCTTGAGAGACGGCTGGAGTATGCTGTCGAGGCGGCTCGCACAGGTGATCTGAAGCGGGCACGTGATAACCTGATCCACATCATAGAGCTGGATGAGTGGAACGAGGAGGCCTGGATGTGGCTCAGCACCGTTGTTGAGTCCAGGGCCGATAAGATTGTGTGCCTGGAAAATGTGCTGACCATCAATCCTGATAATGCCCAGGCGGTTATCGAGTTGCAGCGAGCACAGCGTCTGCCACCCGATGGCATCGCCCCTTTACTTCCGCGCCTCACCAGGCCACAACGGGCGCTTAACCCGGTATGTCCGCGCTGTGGATATCGCAACCCGGCCTGGGCTTATCTATGTGACCGTTGTGGGGCCAATCTGCGCCCCGTAGATGTCCGCAAGGCTGTGGCTGCACCTGTTTATTCCTGGACCCGCACGCTGAGCACTCTTCTGCTCACTCTGGTCTTTGTGCCGCTGTGGAGGAGCGTGGTGATGGCTGTGCTCTGGCTGTCACCCTCACTGGGGCTGGGACGCGACCAGCTCGTTGCAGGTTTGCTCCGCTGCATAACCGGTTCTCTGATACCGGCCCTGTTTCTGATATCTCTAGGCCTGCTCCTTGCGTTTTTAACTTTCCCGGTGGCCCGCCCGCTGGGAGGACGCGGTGGCTTTGACATGCATCTGCAACTGACACTGGTCGCCAGCTTTTCGTGGGTGTTGTTGCTGGCTTTCCTGTCCCCGCTGGCCTCGCTTGTGTCACATCTGTCAGGTGAGCATACCGGCACTCTTGCTGAGGGAGTGACGCTGTTTGCACTTGCCGTATCTGGTATGATGGGGGTGATCTGGCTGACCCAGGCAGTTCGTGCTGCGCAGCTAATATCCGCCTGGCGTGCGTTGCTGGCTGTGGTGGTGAGTCTGGCTGTAATGGCCGCCGTTCTTTTTGGACTCGACCTGATAGCCATCGGCAGAGCGGACATCTGGTCTATCCCGGCAGTACTTTTCAGTGCCTGTATGTGAGAACAGTACTGGCAATCCGCTCAGGAGACACGGAGGGGGTCACAAGCATACAAGCTCTTATGAACTGGTGTGGTAAACGGGTACTGGTTACCGGTGCCGGCGGTTTCATCGGCAGTCATCTGACCGAGCGCCTGGTTGAGCTGGGCGCGAGTGTGCGGGCGTTGGTGCACTATAACGCGCTGGGCACCTGGGGCTGGCTTGATTTTTCCCCCGTCCGTGGCGAGTTCGAGGTATTCGCCGGTGACATCTGCGACCGTGATAGTGTGCTGCGGGCTGTCCAGGGCATCGAAATAATCTTCCACCTTGCGGCGCTGATCGCCATCCCTTACTCCTATCACGCTCCGGCCTCCTACGTGCGCACCAATGTCGAGGGAACGCTCAACGTGCTCCAGGCCGCCCGCGAGCGGGGGGTCGAGCGGGTGGTGCACACCTCGACCAGCGAGGTCTATGGCACGGCACGCTATGTACCCATTGATGAGTCGCATCCCCTGCAGGGCCAGTCGCCTTACTCGGCCAGCAAGATCGGCGCTGACAAGCTGGCCGAGGCGTTCCATCTCTCCTTTGGGCTGCCCGTTGTCATCCTGAGGCCTTTCAATACCTTTGGTCCACGTCAGTCGGCCCGCGCTGTCATTCCCACCATTATTACCCAGGCGCTGGCCGGCCAGGAGATCCGCCTGGGCAATCTCTCGCCCACCCGTGACCTGAACTTTGTGCTGGACACGGTGGAGGGCTTTGTTTGCGCCGCCGCCTCTCCTGCGGCCGTCGGAATGACGATCAACATCGGTACAGGCAGGGAAATTTCTGTAGGTGACCTGGCCCGGCTGATTCTGGATTTGCTTGGCAAGGAACTGCCAATCGTCTGCGAGGAGGAGCGCGTGCGCCCTGCAGGCAGCGAGGTCGAACGGCTGTGTGCAGACAACCGGCTGGCCCGCGAGGTGCTGGGCTGGCAGCCGCGTCATACGCTGGAGGAGGGGCTGCGCAAGACGATTGATTGGATGGAGGCACATCTTGAGCGTTACCGACCGGGTTTATACGTTGTCTGAGCCAGGTGCGCCGCCCCCAGAAGGCGGCATCCCACTGGCAGTGCCGGCACTGCGTGGCAATGAGTGGCGCTACGTCAAGGAGTGCCTGGACACAAACTGGGTCTCTTCCGTGGGGCCGTTCGTCGAGCGCTTTGAGCGCCTGGTGGTGGAGTACGTCGGGACACGCCATGCCATCGCCACGGTCAACGGCACGGCGGCGCTGCACATCGCCCTGCTCGTCGCCGGCGTTCAGCCGGACGATGAGGTGCTCGTCTCGACGCTGACTTTCATCGCCCCGGTCAACGCCATCCGCTACGTCGGCGCCTGGCCGGTCTTTATGGACGCCGAGCCGGATTTCTGGCAGATGGACCCGCAGAAGGCGGTCGAGTTCCTGGAGCGGGAATGTTGCTGGCGGGAGGGGGCGCTGTGGAACAGGACGACCGGGCGGCGGGTGCGGGCAATCCTGCCGGTACACATCCTCGGCCATCCCTGTGACATGGACCCGCTTCTGGAAGCCGCCCGCCGCTATGGGCTGACGGTGATCGAGGACGCCAGTGAGGCGCTGGGGGCCAGGTATCGAGGGCAGCCTGTCGGTAGCCTGGGCGACATCGGCTGCCTGAGCTTCAACGGCAATAAGATCATCACCACCGGTGGTGGGGGTATGATCATTACCGACCGGGAGGACTGGGCGCGTCGCGCCCGCTACCTGACCACGCAGGCCAGGGACGACCCGCTGGAGTACATCCACAACGAGATTGGCTACAACTACCGCCTGACCAACGTCCTGGCGGCCATCGGCGTGGCGCAGATGGAGCAGTTGGACGACTGCATCGCCAGCAAGCGGCGCACGGCGCACATCTATAGCGAGCGCCTGGCCGACATACCCGGCATCACACCGCCCCGTCAGGCCGACTGGGCCTTCAGCACCTTCTGGCTCTACACTGTGCTGGTGGACGAGGCGCAGTACGGCATGGACAGCCGGACGCTGCTGCGCCGGCTGCAGGATGCCAGTGTCCAGAGCCGCCCGTTGTGGCACCCCATCCACAGCCTGCCACCGTACCGGGGCTGCCAGGCCTATCGCGTCGAGGTCGCCGACCGGCTGTACGCTCAGGCCCTGAGCCTGCCATGCTCGGTGGGTATTACAGGTGAGCAACTCGGCAAAGTGGTTGAGATAGTGAAGAAAAATGGCCTGAAGCCCAACGCATTGTATCAGCCTGCGGACCTCGAACCTGGGAAATGACCGATCTGTTATGCTTCGAAGCCAAGGAAGGCATTGGCGCCGGCTGGATGGCCCGTCTCTGGCGCGCCTACCGCGAGTTGAACCTGCGCCGCATCGCCCGCGCGGGTGCGCAGTGTATCGCCCTGCCGCAGGCCTACGCGTCGCGACTGCCAGCCGGCCTGCCGGTTATGCCGCTGGAGGCATTCGAAGAGCGCGAACGAGTGCTGGATGACACAGAGCGCTTCCTGGATGGCTGGTACGACCCCGCCGAGTTGGACTACGATGGCTTCGACCTGGGGGAAATCGTCCGCTACAAGATGGCCGTCTACGCCGGAGGCATCCAGCGCGCCATACGCGCGCTCGATGTGGCCGACCGAATGCTGAGCGAGACAGGCGCGCGGTCGGTGGCCTGCGTGGACGGCGTCCCCTACCTGGAACGCGGCCTGGCGGCGCTGGCGCGGCAGCGAGAGCTGACCGTGCGCCACCTGTGGCCGTGGCCAGTCCGCTCCGCACTGGCCCATCTCTACGACGCGTTGCGATTCCGCATAGATTACCGCCCCGACGAGGTCACGCTGCTGGACGTCGTGCCGCCCACTCAGCCGCCCCCTCTGGAAGCAACTGACGCTGCGGCATTCGTCATCTTCCACAACCACCTGCGGGTGATGATCGCCGTCCTGGGCGAGCTGCACCGGCGGGGCTATCGGGTCGCCTTCATCCTCCCGCGCCAGGCCCGCCGCTGGCCAGCGTTCTCCACCATGCCGGAATGGGCGCGGGTGGTCTGGATCGAGGACCTGCTCACGCCGGAGATCGGCGCCCGGATGGCGCAGGCGCGCCGCCGCTTCCGCGCGCTGTTCCGGCGCGACGACCGCGCCCGCTTCCCGGCCCACTTCCGCCACCTGGACGTCGGTTTCTGGCCGCTGGTCCGCCCTGGGGTGCGCCTGATCTTCGAGCGCTACCTGCCGCAGTGCGTGGGTTATCTGGAGATTGCCCGGCGGGCGCTGGCCGGTCTGCAGCCGCGCGCCGTGCTGGGCGTGCACACCAAACGCGCCGCCGATCAGTGCTTCTTCCGCATGGCCCGGCGACAGGGTGTCCCCGTGGCCCTGGTGAGTACGGCCTTCAAGGCGGATATGACGCGCTTCGCCCGCTTCGACTATGGCGACCTGAACCTGGCCGACCTCCTGTGCGTGACCGGTGAGGCCGAGCGGCGGGCGATCGGCAGCCACCTGCGCGACCCGGACAAGGCTGTGGTGGTGGGCAATCCAGCACTGGACCATCTGGTGGCCAAACTGGACGCCCTGCCCCCGACCACCGCGTGTCGGGCAGAGGTCGCTCAGGCGTTGGGTATTCCCCCGGCGCGGCGGTGGGTGGTGTATACCACCGGCTACATCAACACATTCATGTTTGCCGGCGTTCTGGAAGCCCTCACCGGCCTGCCCGACACGCACCTGATCGTCAAAGTGCATCCGGGCGAGTCGGCCTCCTTCTACGCCGAACGCATCCCACCGGCGCTGCGGGAGCGCGTGGCGCTGACGCACACAGAGCTGGACCTGCACCGGCTGTTGCGCGCCGCCGATGCGGTGGTCAGCTACGTCTCGACGACCATCCTGGAGGCGATGCTGCTGGAGCGGCCGGT
>DAOTYA010000274.1:0-14928 GCA_034435075.1 Anaerolineae bacterium | reverse complement strand
CCAGGAGTTCCGCGAAGCGACGCATCTGGGGGACCGTTTCGTTCCAGCGGGCGTAGAATTTGGTCTGGGCCACCCCGTCCCATTCGCCATCCAGGGCGTTCAGCGTCTGCTGCAGGGAGTTCAGAATGCTCTCCACCTCTGCCTTTCTGGCATCAAAAGTCTGGGCGGTGGCCTCCAGACGCTCCGGAGCGACAACAATCAGGGGCATGGGCCGATCTCCTGAAAGGATAGGGGAAACGCTACCAGGATGTTTAGATGATACCAGATTTCCTTCCCCCTGTCAAGAGGGAAAGAGGCCGGTGCCCGTCATATTTTTGCATCCGCTGGCTCGGGCCGGTCTTCAGACCACGCCCGACGCCGCACGACCGGCCACAATGTAGGGCAACTGCGAGCAGTTGCCCTACAACTCGTCGCCACGGCCAGCCATAGCCTGCTCTCGCTCTCTTCTCGCGCAAAAAAGTGACGGACACCCATGGGAGCGGGGTGTCCGTCATATTTTTGCATCCCCTCCGGCTCGGGCCAGTCTTCAGACCACGCCCGACGCCACATGACCAGCCACAGTGTAGGGCAACTGCGAGCAGTTGCCCTACATGCAGTGGAGATCGGCCCGAGCTGATATAAAACGGTGGCTCTTGACTTGCCTGATTTGTGTGGTATCCTTTATACATCGGAATGCAACCGGACCGAAATCGCCCTCTTTGGGTGGCTTCTGCACTGGCCGCGGTAAGCCGATGGCCTGTCCTAACACCGGTGCCCCAGTCACAGCAGTGGGCGGTTCAATTTATGCTGATCATCGGCTGGAGGTTAAAAGATATACTGCGCACGGGTGAATTTTGGACTTTTCCTGAGCGTGGTAGCACTTAGTTAAATGGTATTTATTCAGCCTGCGCCCGCCGGACCACAGTCCGGCGGAGCAGATGGCACCTGAGCCACCGTGGTGTCTCAGTGTAGCCAGTGTCTGCAAAGTCTGGTCCGGGCGGACTGTGGTCCGCCCGGCACAGCACGGGCAGGCTGAACAGTTACGTTAGATGTCCAATTCTTACCCGTTCCCAGTATAGATCAGGGCTGCTTATAGCACGGGATCATGGCAAAAAAGAAACGCAAATCGCGGGAAACAAGACGCCAAAGCTCGGCTGACCTCAGGCGCAACGGGCTGGCGCTTTTCAACCAGGGGAAATACAGCCAGGCGATTGAGTTGTGGGAGCGGGTCGGGCAACAGACTCCCGATATGTTGCCCGTCTCTGCGCTGGCGGAAGCATATTTCAGGCGGGGCCTGAATTATCTATACGGCGGGAAGCCAGATCCCTCTGCCGGCCTGGCTGACCTGGAGCGGGCAGTCGCGCTGAAGCCGCAGGAAGTACGCTACATCTATCACCTGGGGCTGGCTGCGCACCGCCAGGGCGATATTGACCGGGCAGTCAGCGCTTATCGGCAGGTGCGCATGAGCGGAGATACATTTGCGGGCCGGGCTGCTTACCCCCTCGCCATAGCGTTGTTGCAGAAAGGGGAGGATCCCTCTGCGGACCCGGTTTGGGCCGATCTGTCCGACGAGGAACGGACGATGTTGAAGCAGGCCAGAGCGTTCCGCAGGCGACCCTATTCTGTTGTGCCGGAGGCGCCCGCACTCTGGCGCGCGATGGCAGCTATGGATGCCGGGGATTTGGAACAGGCCCGCCTTGCCCTGGACCAGGCACTCGATGCGCCGGTCAATTCGCTTGAGCGAGGAATTACACACTACTATTATGGAGTGCTGGCAGCACAGGAAGAGGATTGGGAAAGTGCGCGTCGCCATTGGAGCACCGCCTGTGCTTCCGGCCTGCATATGCCGCGCCTTAACAACAATCTGGCTGAGGCATACCACCGGCTGGCAGAAGACTACATGACGCGCAACGATGTGGAAGGTGCTATAATGGCTGCCAGAGAAGCCCTCCGCCACAAACCAGGTGATAAAACGATCACCGCGCTCCTCTCTCAGGCCTGTCAACATCTGGCTTATCAGGCCGCTTCCGATGGCAATTGGGAAGCAGCCCGCCGGCACTGGGAGGAAGCCAACGCAGTAGATAAGGGCAACTTTCGTATTCTTTATAACCTGGCTCTGGTGTATGAACGGCTGGGGGACCTGCTCAAAGCAGGCGAGACATGGCGCGAGGCGCTGCGCCACCGCCCACGTAAAGCAGACCACCCGGACGCGCTCAGCAGCGAACAGGTGGCGCAGCTGTGGCGCAGGGCTGCCGAGGCCTATTCCAAAGCCGGCGAATATGATGAGGCGATAAACGTCTATCGGCTTGCCGCTAAGTGGGACCCGGACAACGTGGGGGTACGCCTGGCGCTGGCAGAAGCGCTTCTCACCGACGGCCGGCTTGTTTCCGCTGAAAACGAACTCTCCCGCATTCTGGAGCAACATCCTGACAACATACAGGCGCTGCTGCGTATGGGGGAAGTGGTCAGTGCCCAGGGGTACTGGTGGAGTAACCCAACGCGTTACTGGCAGCGCGTGCTGGAACTGGACCCGGACAACGGGGCCGCTCGACAATTGCTGGCCGACTTCTATCAGGATCAGGCTGAAAGATCGTTGTACTGGGGGAATGAAGCTCGTGCCCTGGAGATGTACCAACAGGCACTAAACTACCAGCCGAACAACGGTGAGATACTGGTCGGAATAGGCCAGTGCTACCTCCGCAAAAACCAGGACAAAGCCCGGGAGTATTTTGACCGCGCCATCGCTCAGCGGAAAGACGACCTCAAAGTGTATGGCCGGGTCATTCACGCCTGGTTCGATGCGGGCAAACCGGAGCTGGCCTGGCAGACACTGGAGCAGGCTGAAGCCGCTGTTTCCGAGATCCCGCACGACTTCTACCTGTCTCAGGCTTCCTACTTCATCGGGGACTACCCCCCTGAGGTTGCCCGGCCCTGGCTGGAACGGGCCATCGCCAGGTCGCCAGATGGTTTCCCCATCCTGGCAGCCATAGGTGAAATGGCGACTGTGTCCGGCGCTCCGGAGATCGCCAGGGAATATCTGGAGCAGGCTATCGCTGAGGGGCAGAGTCCAGGACAGGCCCATTTGCTCCTGGGAATGCTGGATAAGAAGGAAGGCAACACACGGTCTGCTGAACGCCACTGGAAAGAGGCCGAAAGGATCGCACGCCGTGATAGAGATGACGAGCTAATCGAACGTATCAGAATGGCCCGGCTTATATTATCCACGCCACCTGAGCTGCTCCGCGCAATATTTGGAGCGGATGAGCCGTTCTTTCCGGACGATTTCTTTGAGTAAGATGATGACTGCTTCTGAGATAGCACAAGAGCCATATACAGAACGCAAGCCGAACCTGACCAGCAGTGATCCTTACGCGGTGCTGGGGCTGCCACATGGCGCCCCGCTCCGCGAAGTCAAGCGGGCTTATTTCGACCTGGTGCGCCAGTACCCGCCTGAGGAGCAGCCCGAAACCTTCAAACTGATCAGGGCGGCTTATGAGAAGCTGCGTACCGCCGAGATAAAGGCCGAAACGGACCTATTCCTGTTCCGTCCCCCTGCTCCGTGGCAGCCACGCAAGCGTGGCAGCAGGCTCGCCCTGGAGGTCCATGCCGGGGATATCTGGCTGCTGCTCCAGCAGCACGGTGATCTGGGACGGACAGATTTTCGGGCAGATTACAGGCCAGTTCAGGTATGAGTGAGCGTCGTCAAGTGTGGGAGACTTTAAGCAAATTACTGACACGGCTGGAAGAGGACATAGATGCTTCATTAGGCCCTAAAGCCCCTTCCGGGAGCACACTGGAGGAATTAGAGAAGGAAATCCGTCGCCTGGGCAAGACCCAGTTCAAGACCAACGCATTGGTCGAAGAGCAAAGCACACGCTGGGAAGAAATGCTCGCCGGGCTCCGGGCTGCTCAGGAACAACGTGACCAACTGGTGGAAGAACTCGTCCGCGCCCGGGTGGCCGCCCGGGAAATAGAGCTGTTAGAGGCTTTCCTGCCGGTGCTCGACGGTCTGGAACACGCCATCGCCAGTGGGCAGCGTTACCTGGAGATGAGGGACCGAGCGGCTGAGGTGCTGCGCGCTTCGCCTGATCCCCCTACTGCGGCCCAGGCGATCATTCTCTCGCCGGCCGACCGGGCTAAACTGGCCGGGTGGTTGGATGGCCTGCGTCTGCTGAGGGAGCGATTGCTGGCCATCCTTAAGGCCAGCGGCGTCACTCCCATCCCCACCGTCGGACATCAGTTTGACCCTTACCTGCACGTCGCCGTCGGCACTTCCGCAGTGGGTGAGGGCACACCGGGCACCATTGTGGCCGAGGAGCGCCGGGGCTACTGTACCCCCTCCGGGGTACTTCGTTATGCAGAAGTGATTGTATATCGGCCAGAATCTGAGGCTGAAGAATAGTTATGAGGTGAGAAAAATCATGATCGTAGGTATAGATTTGGGCACTACCAACTCTGGTGTTGCTATCGTTCAGGATGGTATGCCTCGCATGCTTCCTAACGGCGAAGAGCGTATCATCCCCTCGGTGGTCGGCTATTCGCCGAACGGCCAATGGCTGGTTGGGACGCCTGCGCGTAACCAGTACATTTTGTATCCGGAAAACACGGTCCGTTCCATCAAGCGTTCCATGGGCACCGACCTGCGCGTGCAACTGGGTGGACGGCAGTTCACCCCGCAGGAGATTTCCTCATTCATCCTGCGTGAACTGAAAAAAATCGCTGAGCGCAACCTTGGTTGCGAAGTGAATGATGCTGTGATCACCGTACCGGCTTACTTCTCCGACGCCGCGCGTCAGGCAACCCGGGACGCCGGCCACATCGCAGGGTTCAATGTGCGCCGTATCATCAACGAGCCGACCGCTGCGGCTCTGGCCTATGGGTTGAACAAAGCCGAGGACCAGCTCGTCCTTGTTTATGACCTGGGTGGAGGGACATTTGACGTTTCACTGGTAGAGCTGATGGGAGGCATCGTCGAGGTACGCGCCAGCCACGGCAACACCAGACTGGGTGGGGACGACTTTGACCTGCGCCTGGCAGAACTGGTTGCCGACCGTTTTGAGAAAGAGCACGGTGTGAACCTGCGCCAGGATCGCCGGGCCTGGGCGCGCCTCCTCCGCGCCGCCGAGATGACCAAAATCGAGCTTTCTTCTCATCCCTTCGCCTGGCTCAGGGAAGAGTACATCGCGGAAAAGAAAGGCGTGCCCCTCCATCTGGAGTACGAAATCAGCCGCCATGAGTTCATCGAGGCGATACATGACCTTCTGGACCAGACGCTTGACTCGGTGGACCACGTGCTGAAGGACGCCGACGTAACGGCGGATGACATCAGCCAGGTGCTCCTGGTTGGCGGCTCCACCCGCATACCGGCCGTCTGGGAACTGGTGGCGAACTACCTGGACATAGAGCCGCATATGTCAATAAACCCGGAGGAGGCTGTCGCCCTGGGTGCAGGCGTGCAGGCCGCCATCATTGACGGTGTGCCTATAGACGCCATCCTGGTAGACGTGACGCCCCACTCTTTGGGAATCCAGGTAGCCGAAATACGTATGGGGCGCATCATCCCGGACCGTTACAGCGTGATCATCCGCCGCAACACCACCGTTCCTGTGACCAAGGAAGAGGTATACTCCACAATCTATCCCGATCAGGACACGGTCGAAATCGCGGTTTACCAGGGGGAGAGTCAGATCGCCTCAGAGAACACGCTGCTGGGCAAGTTCCGCATTCATGGCCTCAAACCTGAACAACCTGGCGAGCTGGCCAAAGTGACCGTGCGCTTCGACCTGGATGTCAACGGCATCCTGAAGGTGACCGCCAGGGATCGCTATACCGGCCAGCAGAAAGAGATAACCGTGGAGGCTTCTAAAGCACGCCTCAGCGAGAGCGAAATCCTCCAGGCACGCAGATGGATGGCGGAGACGGTGGCCCAACCGGAGGATTCCGTGCTGATCAGGCGGGCCAGACAGTTGCTGAGCAGAGACGAGCTGAAGCCGGAAGAGCGTGAGGAATTGGAGGATTTGATCGCCGAAGTCGAGGCGGCTCGCGCGAACGGCGATGCCGGGCTGATAGAAGAGCTGGAAGAAAGGCTGCTGGACCTGCTGTTCGATCTGGAGGAGTAGCAAAGCTCTCTGGGACACTCTTGATTTCATTGCCGTATGCTGGTCTGGAGCGGACGTGGCATAGGATGAGTCGAGCAATGGGGGGTTCAGGTGACGGTCTTCTGCCGTCACCTGAAGCTATTTATGCACCTGGAGTCCTCCGCCTGAGGAGGCGGTGGATCACGTTACTCGTGCCGGTGCTGATGATAGTCTTTGGAGCAGCCTGCGGTGGCACCGTCATCACGCCCGTGCCGTCACCGACCCCGTCGCCGCTGAGTACTCTATCGCCCATCACATTGCCGGCGCCGCGTACCACGGCTGCAATCCGCGTGGTACCGGTCGCCACGGCCACCCCGACTGTAACTCCTACCCCCATCATCTACATCGTGCAGGAAGGGGATGTTTTGGGAGCCATCGCATACAAGTATGGGGTGAGCGTAGAAGCGCTCCAGCAGGTTAACCAGCTTGCCAACCCTCAGTTCCTCAGAATCGGGCAGCAACTGATTATACCACCTAAAGAGCAGTACGATCTGCCATCATCCGGTCTGATGCCCACGCCCACGCCGCTGCCTGTTGGGGTGCGGGGCTTAGGAGTGTACGAAACGCCGGCAGGTAGCCTGCTATGTCTGGGGGAACTGCTCAACACCAACCCCGCACCCATTATGAATATTCAAGTGCGTGTGACGCTTCTGGACGCAGCCGGTCAGAAACTGGGCGAGCTTCCCGCCCTCGTGGCATCTGACATCATTCTCCCTGCGGAGAGTTCGCCTTTCAGCGCCCTCTTCACCGTCCCGCCGACAGGATGGGCTGGCCCGGCAGTGACCGTGCTGCGCGCTGAGACGGTGAACGCACTGGCCGAAATGTATGTACCCATCGCCGTGGTTGAGGCGCAGGGGCGACCCTCGGAGGCTCAATTTCTGGTGGAAGGCGTGGTACAGAACGCCAGCTCCGACCGTTCTGCTACCGATATAAATGTTATCGTAACGACCTATGATGCGCACGGGCAGGTCACGGGTTTCAGGATGGCCGGGGTTGTGTTGGATGAACCGCTCGGCCCAGGGGCCACCGCGCCGTTCATGGTGGAGCTGACCTGCTTCGGCGGCGAGCCAGCTGATTTCAACATTGTCGCGGCAGGGCGGGCGTGGAATGAATAGCCTGGTATGAAATCAGCTCAGAAAGGAGGCAGGAACATTCAGGGATGAATCTGGTTTACCGGACTGTACGCACCATAGCAAACTTTTTTCTTGACCTGTTTACGATCCGTGAGCACATCGGGCTGGAGAATATACCAGAGCATCCCCCGTACATTATGGTAACAAACCACCTCTCGGTCTTCGACACGCCGGTGTTGCTTACAGTATGCCCCCACACGATCAGAGCCATGGCTGCTTCCAAGCATAAGCGTAACCCCTTCTATGCTTTGCTGCTCACGATAATGGGCTCAGTCTGGGTGCGGCGGGGAGAGGTGGACCGCCGGGCATTGCGCGGGGCCATGGAGGTCCTGAAGCGGGGCGAGGTGCTGGGAATGGCGCCGGAGGGCACGCGGGCCAGAGGCCGCTACGCGCTACAACCCGGTAAGGTCGGCGCGGCCTACCTGGCTGCCCGGGCAGATGTCCCGATCGTGCCGGTGGGACTTGTCGGTACGGAGCAGATGAAGCGCAATCTGCCCAAGCTGCGTCGTACCCGTGTGCGGGTGGTGATCGGCAGACCGTTCAGGTTGCCGGAAACAGGCCCGGTACGAGGCAAGAAGCTGCGTGAGTACACTGATATGATTATGCGCCGTATCGCCGCGCTCCTGCCGGAAGAGTACCGGGGAATATACGCGGATACAGCGCTGGCTGACCCTCAAAGCCCTGGCTGATCTGTGCCCTGGCCCGCCGCCTTTCTACCTTATGTCGAGCATTTCAATATTCCACAGCTCGCTCGATGAGGTCGGGTCCAGGGCGAAGTTCAGCACATTGGGGCGGATGATGGCTGCTCGCAGCCGCATAAACAGCGGAATTGCAGGAAGCTCCTGAGAGAAAATGATCTGAGCCTGTTTATGGTATGTCTCATACTCAGGGGTGCCCGGAAGAGCCAGCAGCGCTTTCCGGCATAGCGCATCGTAATCGGGATTGCTATAACCGGTCACGTTCTCCCCGTAAGATTTACTGTCCCCGGGTATCTCGGCAGAAGTATAGTGTCCACACAAAGGCTCGAAGTCAAACCACCAGGCGGTCTCGGCCAAGTCGAACCGGCGCCCGAACAGCGGCCCTTCCGGGGCGTCAGCATAAAGTTCCCACGCCGGACGCGGCTCCAGGTTGACACGAATGCCACAATCGGCCAGGTGGGCTTTGATCATACGCGCCGACTGCTGCGAGGATGGGCTTTCCATAGGCACAAGCAGGGATACCTCGAAAGGGGTGCCGGCTGGCACACCTTTCACCTGCCTGGCCTCACGCACTCCATCCCCATCGGTATCCTTCCAGCCGACTTCTTCAAGTAAAGCCTGCCCTCCCTCAGGGTTGTAGCCCCAGTGCAGCAGATAAACACCGGCATACAGCGGGTGCTCTGGTGGCAGGTAGCTGTCCGGGACAACGCTGCTCCCGTAGGTGACCTCGTTCACAATCGCCTGCCGGTCTATACATTGGATGATTGCCTGGCGTACCCGCACGTCCCCGAAGAAGTCAGGCCGGCGGTAATCCGCCGCCGGTACGATGCCGAAATCAAGGTGTTCCCAGCCGTTGCTGATGGAGAAAACGACCTCGAGCAGATTCTGTTGTTGAGCCTGCAGCAGCAGGGGCAGGGAAGGCTCAAGCTCGGCATCGTGGGTGCCGATATCGCACTCACCGGCCAGCAGACGAGCGACCATTTCCGGAGTGCCGGACGTGAAGACGAACACCACCTGATCAAGCAGAGGCAATCCTTCCGAGGCCCGGAAATAATTGGGGTTGCGTTCGAGTGTGAGGTGGTCCCCACGGATCCACTCTTTGACATAAAAAGGCCCCCACCCAAGCGGATAGCGCCTGCTCTCGTCTATGCGGAGCAAATCTTTCGGTGCGTACTTCTCAAGTTGATGGCGGGGGAGAGGGGGGAAGAAGTTTAGGAAGTAGGTGGAGGATATAAAGCCTGGCAGGCCGATCCAGCGGACGCGCCTTTCATCAAGAGCCGTATAGTGGGCAGTGCGCTCAACCAGATAACGCCTGCCGGGCGTAGCCGGGTCGGATGCCACTTTGAAAGCGAAGACGGAATCATCCGCCGTGAGAGGGGTGCCATCCGCCCATGTGACACCCTCTCTGAGGGTGAAGACGACCTCCATTCTGTCCATCCACAGCGGTTCTCCCGTGAATTCGACGGCGCATTCCTCGGAGCGGCAACCTGAGGGCAGCACCACGACTCCCTCTTCCAGTGTCACCGGGCTGCCCTCTATGTCCACAACCCGGCTGCCACGCTGCACGCGTACGGTACGGGTGATGGCATCACCATCGGCAAGCGCAGGTAGTTTTTGCAGGATCACTGGCCGGTAGACGTAATTCAGATAATCTACAGGGCCATCGTACAATGCCTCCATGACATGGCGGGTGGAATTCAGCCAGGAGCCACCGTACAGGTAAAGGGTGTCCGGTTCTCCCAGCACACAGACGGTCAGTGTCCTGGATGCTGGAGCAGGGCTGGAAAGCGGTGATTGAGGAGGGGTGGCCGTGACTACAACCGTCTCCGGAGGAACGGTGACCGTGACAGTCACTATCCTGGGAGCACAGCCACTGAGCAGCAAAAGCCCGCCGATCAGAGTTGCCACTACATAATGTTGCCCGCGCCTCATTTTTCTGCTCCTCAAATGGTTATGCTGCTTTAAGGTCAATACGGTTCAGTTAAGGCCTGGAGTCGAGGCTTTAGCCGGTCTTTTTCCGCCTGAAGGCTCCACTCCAATTGCTTATCTAAACCGTATTGGCTTTAAGGTGCACACTCGGAGAGCAGGCCGTTCACCTCATCTTCCCAGCACTCACAGGCAGTGCGCACCTCATCATCCCGTGTCATAGTACCTTCATAGGGCATTACGTCACTGTGGGCAACCCATCCCGACAATGTCATTGGTGCATTGCCTTCGCCCGCAGGTATCCACTCGCCATTATAGCGGCGGGCGAAGTGGAGATGGGTCGCGGTCGCGTATCCCCCTTCACAAGAAGGGCGCCCCAGACGCTGCCCACGCTGCACAAACGTGCCGGCCGCCACACGGCCCTCTTCATAGAGGTGCAGGTAGCACAACACCCACCCGCTCTGCTCGAAGCCATCGCCGTCCAGGTCGAGCACCAACTCGCCGTGCTCACTGCGCACCACCAGTCCACTCGCGGCCGCGGTAGCCCACGAGGACGAGGGAGCACAGCCTGAATGTTTCTCAGCCGGGACAAAGTCAAGTGCGGCACGGTCATTGTCGTTCCCCCAACCTCCGTGTGGCCCTCCGGTAAAGTACCAGGTCTGGCCAGTTTCCCATGGCAGGCACAGCTCCGGCTGCACCAGGTCAGGGGGCACCAGAGGCTCAACCGCGTAAGCGAAGGGGTTGCCAAACAGGCGTTCGTAGACCGCAGGGAAACCAGAGGAACCCACCAGCGTCTGCCACTCCTCCAGAGAAGCGGACAGGCCGGCCAGGCAGTTTTGCACTCCCGCGCTGCCCGGGTTGAGCACCGGCGCGATGGCCACGCGGGTGCCGTCGCCCAGGCGTAGAGTACCACGTCTGCGCCATTTCCACCCGTAGTAACCCTCGTTGAGACTCGACGCAGCCCAGCTCAGTTGCCGGAAAAGTCCTTCGTGATATTCCTTGACATAACCCAGGGGATAGCTCAGCGTTTCGGGAGCTGGCTGGGGGTCGGTTACCCATCTCGAGCGTAACTCCAGGAGCGCAAGCAGCACACGCGGCCCCACACTGAAGCGCTGGGAGACCAGTTGCACAATCTCCGCTCCTTTCAGTACATTCCCCTCCACCTCCTCGGTATAGCTGGCCAGGTAGCCTCCCTGTGCAGCGATAAAACCGGGCAGGTCAAAGCTTATATATGCGGGGCCGTAAACCATCTCGCTGTCCGGCACCAGTTTCAGCGATGGCCCCACTTCTGTGGCACTCACCGGGATGATGAGTGTCTGGCCGGCAGTTATGCTGTTTGCATCGGCCAGGTTGTTTGCGGCAACGATCTCCTCGACGGTGCATCCAAACACCAGCGCGATCCAGCCCAGTGTCTGACCAGGCTGCACAACGTAAGACTCCACTCCCGTGCCCAAGACGTAGCCGATCGGGGTCGGGTTGGGGGTGGGGGTGCCTGTCCAGGCATTGGGAGCGGTAGGAGTAGGAGAAGGGGAGGTTGTGGGCATACCACCGGTGGGCCCGGCAGCGTTGATATTTCCGCCCCCCTGGCCGTTGCCATCGGAAATTCCGGCAGGTGTTGGAGCGATCCACCCACCTGCCGGGCGGGTGCAGGCAGTCGCAAGTATGAGGATCGCGCACCCCCATACCAGTGGCCGTGACAGCTTTGTCACCGGATGCCCCATCCTGAACCGCGCGTCTCCCGTGCCTGAGCTGCCAGCCGATCGGCCCTTTCGTTGAAGGGATGGCCGGCGTGTCCCTCTAACCAGTGCCAGCTCACCTTGTGGGTACGCGCCAGCCGGTAGAGGATGCGCCAGAGGTCCTGATTTTTGACCGGTTGTCTGTCGGCGGTGCGCCAGCCCCGGCTCACCCATTCGTCTATCCAGGTGGTGATTCCCAGGCGCAGGTATTCAGAATCGGTATGCACGGTGACCTCGCATGGGCCAAGCAACCCTTCCAGCAGGGCAAGTGCGGCAGCGGCAGCGTGCAATTCCATACGGTTGTTAGTTGTGGCAGGATCGTTGCCGCTGAGCACCCATTCCCGGTCCTCCCACCGGATGATCGCTCCCCAACCACCTGGCCCGGGATTCGGTTCACAGCTTCCGTCCGTATATACATCCACCCGGCAGGTGACGTCGCTTAAGCTGCTCAGACCCGGTAATGGTTCCATAGCACGGTACTATTCCAGTCGCCACACGCGCAAATCGTCCAGGCAAATGGTGGCGTTCCCTTCGCTATAAGTTGAGCCTCCCAGACCTACCCGCCCGGTCGGGAAAAGGTCACTTTCCACTTCCCCCGCCAGTACGCCGTTGACGAAAAGTGAAACCACCCCCCCGACCCGTTGCATGCTCAGGTAGTTCTTGCCATCGGGAATGATGTTTTTGGAGGTGGTCCAATCCAGCAGATTATCCTGCCACTCACCATTCTCAAGCACGAACAGCGCCAGGGTCTGGTCCGAGGGAGATACCTCAAACCAATAGATGTTGTCACCGTCAGGCCCGAAGCCCAGGCCGCAACTGGCGTCAGCCGCTCCCGAAATTGTACAGGCCACCTCCGCCACGAACTGATCGGTACGGAAGGGCTCATACCACTCCCATGCCGTGTAATTATCGCTTTTGATGAGGATACAATACTGGCCGGCAGCAGGGTTCATGTAGAAGACCTCGTCGGTTTCAACATTACCTCCCCAGTTATTCCGATTGTCCGAGAAATCATCCTCGAAGCGAAGTACGGCGTTAGCCGGGAGAGGGGTCTGACCCATCACCGTCCACCTCTGCTGACCAGCCAGCTCCACGTTGTAGACTATTTCGATGGTCTCATCATCGGCGTTGGTGGTCCTGATGTCGTAAGTGCCAGTGGGGATACCATCAACCGTGTATTCCTCACCAGGTTCGATGACCACGTCTCCGAGCCAATCGTCTCCCCAACTCTCGTCCTCGGGATGGGCGATGTACATGTGAGCGATCGTCTCGCTGGCATTGTTGACGATGGTAAGGGACGCTGAACCGGTAATTGTCCAGGTCATTTCCCCTTCAAATTGCACATCCCACCAGACCTCGATCTGATTATCATTCTCATCAGTGGCCATTATGTCGTACAGCCCCTCAGGGATGCCCGTAATGAGATAGGTTGCGCCAGAGCGGATCACATCGCCTTTCAGCCAGTCCTCTCCCCATCCCTCGGCCTGGCTGGGAGAGATATAGACGTGCCATACGTCCACTTCCGACTCGTTGGTTATTTCCAGGGATGCCCCGGTGACAGATGCGTCGGTTGGTGGCACGGATGTCTTCGGCCGGGGTGTGTTGGTTGGGGGCCATGTTGGGGAGGGTGGTGGTTGCGGCGTTGTCTTCACGCCAATATTACAGGCCAATGTGGCCAAAACCAGCGCTGCTGCTGCCAGCCCAACCCAGTGCTTTTTGTTCATTTTAGCTCCTTAAACTCGATACGGTTTAGATGAGCAGTTGGGCGGAGCCTTCAAGCGGAAAAGACCAGCTAAAGCTTTGACTCCAGCCTCTGCTTGTGTTAAAAATGCAAAACTACTGCTGTTTGTAACGTGACCTCAGGGTACCTGAATCTTCAGGAATACTGGATCCACCCTGTAGTTCACCATAGAGATTTCCACATCCTCGTGGATGAGGGAGGCATAGCAATACTGGGGATTGCGGGCCCTGACATAGTCCACAAAACGGATGCCTCCCGTGACCACAGCCCGTTTACCGGCCGGCAGATAGAGATGTCCTTCTTCGTCGGTAACCAGGTCCTCCGGCCCCCCGACTGCCCAACGCCAGGGATGATCTATCGGGCTGGTCTCGCAATGGATGCCCACCCGAAAGGCGCCCGATTGCTCGTACTCTTTCAGTGTGGCATAGTTCTGGTCGCTTCTGTAAACGGTGCCAGGTGGAGGGCCACTGGTACGTAGGGGAACAACGCTGTCGTTCTCGACTGTCAGTGTAAAATAGAGCGTCTCGCCAAGCGGAATTGTCCCCGCTGACCATTCTACCTCGCCATTCAGGATGTAGCCGCGCGGCACACCGCCGTGTTCGATGGTAAGTGTGCTGGTAGCCCTGGTCCACTGCCCCACTGCGTCCCGTGCTTCTATCACCACAGTATATGTCCCATCGGGAGGGGGGTCTGCTCCACGGTCAACCCCGGCATCGTAATCACAGGAATGCCATCCTGCTTCATTGCGCGGTGTGGCTGTCTCGGCGCACTCGACGTAGTAACGCGCTCCCGTAGCATCCATAAGGTAGACCGACCATTCCTCCACATCCTTCTTGATATCCACGTTGATGGTGGCCCGATCGGCGATGCCATCCCGATTGGGGCTGAATACGGGCGGGTACACGCTGAAACCGCGTAGCTCGAGGAGGGCCGTATCGGCCTGGGCGATGGTAAGGAGGCCGGTGAACCGTTCGGTGACGCCTTTCGAGTCAACTGCCTCTACCACCCAGGTGTAAGTGCCGTCCTGGAGCACACGTTTAGTCACGGAGAATCCCTCAAAACGTTCTCCTGGCAGCGCGTAACCATCCACCACACCAGCGAAATAGACCTGATAAGGCTCACCAACAGAAGGTGCGTGACGAACCCGGTTGCGGAAGTAGTAACGTCTGCCGCTCTGGTCATCGAAGTAGATGGAGACCTCCGCGCTTCTGTTGAGATGGTAAGTGATTACCAGTACATCGGTGTCGTGATCGGCATTGGGTGTGATACGCCCGGATGAGAAAGAGACATCGCTGAGCAGGGGCTTTTCCCCACAGCCTGCCAATAGCAGGCTAAATCCCACTAAAAGCGACAATATCAGGATACGCCACATAAACAATGCCAATGCTCCCTGACAATACTTTTACCCATGCTTTCCTGTGCAAACTGATTTTTAAGCGAATCTCTGGTCAATCTCCGGACCTGCGGGTACGTTTCGGCGAGTAAGAGCCCATCCGAAAAACCGTACAAGCGGCATCCCTATGCCGCTTATACCGACGCATAGGGATGCGTCGGTTACGTTTTTCGGATAGGCACTAA
>DAOTYA010000273.1:0-10266 GCA_034435075.1 Anaerolineae bacterium | reverse complement strand
GGCGTCTCAGTGTAGCCAGGTCTGCAAAATCTGGTTCGTGCGGACTGTGGTCCGCACAGCACCTATGGTCCGCCCGGCACAGCACGGGCAGGCTGAATAGGTCCAGTATACAAGTACAAGTATACAAGTTACGTTAAATGTCCTTACCCGTTCCCAGTATAATTACTTTCCAGGCGGAGCCTCTACCCCGACACCCATTTGGAAAGTATTGAGGCGCGCCTGGCTGCGCGGCTTGACGAGCGTAGGGCACATGCTACAATTATGCTGAAAGGTAACTGCCTGCTCCCTGCCGACTGAAGTCGCCCACTTTGTGCTTTCGACCAGCGGTCGCCGCAGGCGCCTGTAGTCTATTTCCAATCGGCACACGGCGGCAGGCAGCCGGGCAGGTAATTACGCTGAAGGAGATATATGCGTATGGAGTCAATGCGCGCTGCCCAACTATTAGCCGACAGCACTGAACTGAGCGGCGCGGAACAACGTTTGCTGGCTGTCCTGGCCAATCTCAACCGGATCGGCGCGGCAATTAATCGCATCAGTCCACGGGAAAGTGTCACCGTCGAAGACACATTGTGCCTGATCGCGGAGAGCGCCATCGAGGTCGTGCCCGGTTCCTCGGCGGTGATCTATACCTACGATCACACCGAGCGAGCGTTCGACCCTGCCTCGCGCGTCTCGGCAGGAGAGTGGGCAGCGCCGGTACCAAACGATGTGCCAAGGCCCGATGGTATGGGGATGCGCTCCATCCGCTACCGAAGGCGTGTGCTCTCTTACGAGGAGCCGGGCCTGGAAATCCACCCGGCCAAGGTGAGCGCAGGGGCCAAGGCCGTGGTCTGCTTTCCCCTGATAGTGGCCGACCAGGCAGTCGGGGCGCTCTACGTCTACCTCCATCAGAACCGACGGTTCACCAAATTGGAGCTGTTGATGCTGGAGAATTTCGTCAATCAGGCGGCTATGGCGATTTACCAGGCCCGCCGGTTGGCGGATGCGCGGCGCGACCTGGCTCGCAAAGAGGATGAGCTGAACCGTCTGCGCCGTGCCGGGCTGCTTATCTCCTCGCGCCTGCGCCTGGATGAGACGCTCGAAGCGATCTTGCAGATGGCTATGGAGGTGACCGATGCCCAGTACGGCACCTTCCGCCTGGTAGACAAAAGTGGTCAGAACCTGGTGACACGTGCCTTTGCCGGCGAGCGATTGGGGCGACCTCTTGCGGAGAAACTCCCTATAGATACTTCAAGCATCGTCGGCTGGGTCGCCACGCACCGGCAGCCGGTATGCATCCACGATCTGCACGCCGAGCCATGGGTGCACATATACCGCCCTATCAGCACTGAGCTGAGCATGCGTTCCGAGCTGGCGGTGCCGCTCATCGGCGCCGACGGCAGGCTGGAGGGGGTATTAAACCTGGAAAGCCCACTCGTCGGTGCCTTCGATGACGAGGACAGGCATCTTCTGCAGTCGTTAGCCACGCAGGCCGTGATCGCCATTCAGGAAGTACGCCTGCTGGACGCGCTTCAGGAAGCGGCACAACTTCTGCTCACACAGCCATGCCGCAAGGTTTTGGAGCATCTGGCCGAATCGGCATGCGATCTGCTCAACGCCCCGGTCAGCGCGATCTGGATTCTGGAAAACAACCGGCTGGTTTTGCAGGTTGCCAGTGGCATCGGGCAATGCGCAGAGCGTCCCCCTCTACAGGACGACCCGATTGGCCGGGCCATCGCTGCCAGGAAGCCGGTCACGACCGACAATGCGAACAGTCCCTGTGCTGGCTGCAGCGGGGCTGCGGTAGGAGAGGACAGAACGTGGGCGATGATTGTGCCACTGCTGACCAGCGATGAGCTTGAGCCGCTGGGTGCCTTCTGTGTGCACAAATCGGGCGTAGTGCCGGGCCGCCTCGCTGAGTCGGAGTGGGATGAGAAGGTGCTGACCTGCCTCGCCCACTATGCGGCCCTGGCCGTGCAGAACGCCGCTCATCAGAAAGCTCTGCGCACAGTTCAGGAACAGCATGCCGTGGCCGAGACCTTCGCTGCTGTTGGCGATCTGGCTGCCAACGTGCTTCATCATCTGAACAACAAGGTTGGCTCCATACCGGTACGTGTCCAGGGCATCAGGGACAAGTGTCAGGCCGCGCTGGAAGGTGATGCTTACCTGGCAACCAATCTGGCCGAGATAGAACGAAGCGCCTGTGAGGCGATGGAGGCTGTACGTGAAAGCCTGGCCCATCTTCACCCCGTTCACCTATCGCCGGTGAACATAGCAGAGTGTGTCAGGGCAGCGGTCAGAGAGGCACGTCTTCCAGAGGGCATCGTGGTGAACATGGAAAACCTGGAAGGCCTTCCACCCGTGGTGACCGGAGAGCGTAACCTTGTTCTGGTGTTCACCAATCTGCTTGATAACGCAGTGGACGCGCTGCAGGGGAGAGGCACAGTCACAATAGGCGGCACCATGCAGGGCGAGTGGGTGGAAATAACCGTCAGCGACGATGGCCCGGGCATACCTCCCGAGCTACATGAGCGCATCTTTGAGTTCAGTTTCTCCGACCGTGGGGTGTCGCGGCCGGGTAAGTTAGGTTTTGGCCTGTGGTGGGTGAAGACTCTTATGCTTCGCCTGGGTGGTTCGGTGACCGTGGAAAGCGATGGTCTGGGCGGCACCACCTTCCGTCTGAAGCTTCCCTGTGCCGGGAGGACAGCCAGTGCTTAAGCAAGACACCTTGAGTGCGTGTCCCAGATATTGGTTGCATCTTGATGCTGAGTTGCGGGGTTATTGAGGCAGGCAGGCTTATGAACCGTGCTGGAATAAGCGCTCTGGTGGTCGAGGATGATCCATCATGGCAACAGATCCTTAGTGAATTGCTGACTGATGCCGGCCTTGGCGTGGATGTGGCAGATAGCCTGGAAGCAGCGGTGGAGAGCCTGCGCACCAGCGTGCATCGGCTGGCTGTAGTAGACCTCTCTCTCGACCCGGACGATCACAACAACCGGGATGGCCTGCTCACGCTTGAAGCGGCGCGACGCCTCGATCCAGGTTGTGTCACAATTTTGCTGACCGGTTTCGCCACCGTTGAGCTTGCTGTCAGCGCGCTGACTGAATACGGAGCGTTTACCTGCCTGCGCAAGGACACTTTTAGCCGCGCCGAATTCCGCGAGGTGGTCGCCAGGGCACTGGCCAGTGCCCCTGTTGCAAGCACCGGGCAGGCGGAGCCGCGAAAAAGCATATCTCAGCCCAGATTATCCGCACCCAGGGTGCGTGAACCTGCAGTACACGCTTCTGCAGGCCTTGCACTGGTCGTTGAGGATGACGCCGGCTGGAGGAGCATACTTTCTGAGCTGCTGACCGATGCCGGGTACAGGGTGCATCTCAGCTCCGGTCTTGGGGAGGCTATTGGGTGGCTGCGCCGTGAGAGATATGCTTTGGCTGTAGTTGACCTCTCCCTGTCCCCGCTTTCTGCGTTTACATGGGGAGACCGGGGACAGGGTGCGGCTGAGGAGGAATTGAGCGGCTACCGCCTGCTTGCCAGCACAAAGGCTGCTGGAGTGCCCACTATAGTCATCAGTGGTGTGGCTACCCCGACCGACATCGAGCGGGCTTATACTGAGCACGCTGTGTTTGCCTTTGTCGAGAAGCAGACTTTCGACCGGTACACCTTTCTCCGCATCGTAGAGGAGGCGCGTACGAAGGCCGGCGAATTGAGCGGGCTGAACTCCCTGACAGCCCGGGAGCGGGAAGTGCTTGAGCTGCTTGCTAAAGGGATGACGAATAAGGAAATTGCTGAAGCGCTGGTGATCACGCCAAATACGGTCAAGCGCCATCTGAAGGCGATCTTCGAAAAATTGGATGTACATACACGTTCGGCTGCAGTTGCCAGGGCCGTAGAGGCGGGAGTTCAGGCTGAGTAGAGGCTGGTCACTATTATCCCGCTCTGATCCATCCCGGTGTTAAGAGCCTATCCGGAAATCGTAACCGACGCATGTCTGTGCGTCGGTATAGGAAGCAAGGGGATGCCGCTTGTACAGTTTTCCGGATAGGTTCTAAGAAGCAGGCGCGTCTTTTGCCATCTCGCGTGGCTCGGGAAGCCTGAGCACCAGCAGGTACCCGATGGCACACAGCACCGCCGAGATGGCAAACAGGCTGGCCAGTCCCAGCCAGTCCACTATCAACCCACCGAACCCTGACGCCAATATGACGATCCCAAGCAGTGAGTTGGAAAGCCCCAGGTACAGTGAACGCTCGCCTTCCGGTGCCATTTCCAGCAGAAAGTTGCTTCCTGCCAGCATATGGGCCGGTCGCATAAGCCCGTCAAGCAGGAATATCGGCAGGGCCAGGTAGGGAAGCCAGGGTCCTCGGAGCCGGCAGACCGCTACCACTCCCATCAGTGTTAAGGCGAGCAGCGGGGTGAGGGCGTTGCCCAGGGCCAGCAGTTTCATTACCAGCCGATTTCCCCGCCGGTCGCTCATGCGTCCCCAGGGCAGGTTGGATAGCAATTGCGCTCCCAGACGGGCCGAGACGTAGATACCTGCCATTCCCTCTATCGCACCCAGTACATTCCGCGCATACACGGTATAGAAGGGGATGGCAATGCTGGACAGGATCATGGTCATCCGCGCCAGCAGATAATCGCGATAAGGTCCGTTGCTCACCAGAACGCGTGCAGCCCAGATAAATTGTCGTTGCATATTCGCCTGCCGTGCCTTTCCTGGAGGCTCTTTGACCAGCGTGAAGGAGCCCAGTGCCGGTATCAAAATCAGTGCATACATGGCAAATAGAGTGGCATGCCCGCGCGGGAAAGGAAGCCGTGGACAGTTCAGTACAGTTCTGACGATCCAGCCGCCACCCAATCCCAGAATCCCACCCACAAGTTGTCGCCACCCAAAGAAGGTGCCCCGTCTTTGGGGAGGGATCACCCTGGCGACGATGTCAAAAAAGGCCAGGCCGCATGGTCCGGAAGCCAGGCGTGCAACGGCATACAGGACAAAAAACGCAAGCAGCAAAAGGTGTGGTTCGTCCACCCACCATACCGTTGCTGCCAGGATGGTCCAGGCGATGATGCGGATGAGCGCGAACAGGCCGTAAACGGGCATCTTGCGCTCCATCTGCTGTATACGCGCGGAGAACAGGAGCTGAGGAAGGAACCAGCCGGCATCACCAAGCGGCACCACCAGGCCGATGAGGAAATTGGAGGCTGTCAGGTGACTCACGAACCAGGTCAACACCACCGAGGGGTCAATCAGTGACTCGCCTAATTGAAATGCCGCGCCGTTGAAGACCCCCAGTGTGAAATTACGCCTCAGTTCCCGGTCAGCACTTTTACTGGCTGAAGCGGAACAGGCACACGTCACCCTCTTGCACCTCGTAGTCGCGGCCTTCGATGCGGACAATGCCCCTATCTCGCGCCGCCTGCCAGCTCCCTGCCTCTACCAGTTGCGCGAAGCTGATCACCTCGGCGCGGATGAAGCCGCGTTCCATCTGGCTGTGCACTTTTCCGGCGGCCTGGGGGGCTTTGGTGCCTCTCGGTATGGGCCAGGCACGCACCTCGCGGCCGCCAGCAATGGTGAAGAAGGTGATCAGGTCCAGCACTCTGTAACCGGCCTGAGCCAGGGATTCCAGCCCGGAGTCGGGGACGCCGATTGCAGACCTGTAGGCAGACGCTTCTTCGGGAGGCCATTCGCTCAGGGCGGCTTCGAGTTGTGCGCACAGGATGACACAAGGGGACCCTTCGGCATCCGCCAGGTGGGCTATCTCGCGCGCCATCGGGCCACCGTCTGGCAGGTCATTTTCCCCCACGTTGGCCACGTAGAGGCGCTTTTTGGCGGTCAGCAGGCTCATTTCGCGTGCCAGGGACGCCTCGGCCGTTTCCTCTGCTGCCCAAAGAGCGACCCGCTCGCCGGCCTGGAGACGTGCCCGCAAGTTTTCGAGTGCTGCAAGTTCAGCCGCGTATTCCCGGGGGCGCGCTTTCGAGGCCGAGCGCACTTTGTCGAGCCGCCGCTCGACTATCTCCAGATCGGCCAGCATCAGCTCCAGGTCCAGTACCTTCAGGTCACGGAGCGGGTTCACCGTCCCATCTACGTGTGTCACATTCGGTTCGGCGAAGCAGCGGCACACTACGGCGATGGCGTCCACAGTACGGATGTGGCTGAGGAATTGATTCCCCAGCCCTTCTCCTCGATGGGCACCTCGTACCAGCCCGGCAATGTCCACAAACTCGATCATCGCGGGTATCACACGCTCCGGCCCCACCATCAGCGCCAGGGTGGCCAGCCTTGGGTCGGGCACGGCCGCCACACCCCGGTTCGGTTCAATCGTGGTGAACGGGTAAGGCGCCACGGCTGCACCGGCCCTTGTCAGAGCGTTGAAAAGGGTGGATTTGCCCACATTGGGCAGCCCGACTATACCGATCTCAAGGCTCATGCGTCACTGCCTTTCAACCGCTGCCTGACACTACACCGGCAGGCAGGGCGGTCATCTGCGCTGGGGGGTGCTGGCCGATCGTCGGCCTGCATTATCAGCCTGGTACACTACCCGGGCCAGGCAAGGCCATGACCGAAGCTTTGAGCACCCCTATAAAGGGCAGGTTGCGGTACTCTTCGGCAAAGTCAAGGCCATAACCGGCCACAAACTCGTCCGGTACCTCGAATCCCACAAAGTCAAGGGGGATCTCGATCTCGCGCCGTGCGGGCTTGCTCAACAGTGTGCAGACACGCAGGCTGGCCGGCCCTCTGGTGCTCAGGTTGCGCATAATGTAGTCAAGCGTGCGCCCGGAATCCACAATATCCTCGACGATCAACACGTGCCGCCCCTCGATGTTTTGTTCCAGGTCGAGCAGGATACGCACCACGCCACTGCTCGCCGTCCCCTTGCCATAGGAGGAGATTTCCATGAAGTCTATCTCGTGGCGCATTTTCAGGTGGCGTACCAGGTCGGCCAGGAAGATGAACGCCCCTTTGAGCACACATACCAGTAGAGGACGGTCATCGTCGGTGTACAGGCCGTTGATCTCCGCCGCCAGTTCCGTCACTCTGACCTGGAGTTCTTCCTTCGAGATCAACACTCTCTCCACGTCCTCGTATATGCCCATAGCTCATAAACCTGATCCGTTTGAATAACACTCGGGGATCGAGCCCGCAGGCGGGAAATCCAGCCGAGGCTTCTAATCCGGGCCGACCGAAATCGCCCTCTTTGGGCGCTTCGTGCCAGGCGTCGGCCTGCGGCCCCAAAGGGTGTAAGCCTGTCCCTACAGTCACCGCCTGAACAGGTCCAGTAAGAGCCTATCCGAAAAACCGTACAAGCGGCATCCCTATGCCGCTTATACCGACATATAGGGATGCGTCGGTTACGTTTTTCGGATAGGTACTAAGTCACCTGAAAAGTATCGCTTATGACCCTTGTTCGCGTGTGTACACTTCCCTGCGCAAGGCGCCGATGTAGGGGAGGGTGCGGAAACGGTCGGCGTAGTCAAGCCCATACCCGACCACCCACACATCGGGTATTTCAAAGCCCAGGTAGTCAACCTGCACCTCGACGCGCCTCCGTGCTGGCTTGCTGAGGAGCACGCAGGTGCGCAGTGAGGCGGGATTGCGGGCGCGGAAGATGCGCAAAAGATAGTCCAGCGTGTAGCCGGTATCCAGGATATCCTCGACAATGAGCACGTGGCGACCAGCGACGTTGCTACGGGTATCCATAATCAGACGTACTGCACCGAAGCTGGAAGTTCCCTTATTGTAGCTGGAAAGAGCGATAAAATCCACATGGTGAGGTACGGTGAGTTGACGGGCCAGGTCGGCCAGGAAAATGAAAGCGCCCTTGAGCACACCGATCAGCACCAGATCATCCGCTGCCGTATAGTCTGCGCTGATCTGGGCTGCCATCTCGCTCACGCGCCTGGCAATCGTTTCTTCGTCCAGAAGTACTTGCTCGATGGTATCGGGAATCCCGCTGTTCATTTGCCCCTCCTGACCTGGTGGCAGGCTCGGCAGCGTGCCTCGTATACCTCACTGGCACCAACGAGGATCACCGGGTCGTCGTAACTGGCCGGACTGCCGTTGATGAGGCGCTGGGTACGGCTGGCCGGTTTTCCGCACACCACGCAAATCGCCCGTAACTTGTCTACCTGTTCTGCCCGGGCCATCAGGGCGGGCATGGGGCCGAAAGGCTCACCACGGAAGTCCATGTCCAGGCCGGCAATGATGACGCGGACCCCACGTCCGGCCAGCTCTTCGCAGAGCGCTACAATCTCGTCGTCGAAGAACTGAACCTCGTCCAGTGCCACCACTGTGGTATCCGGCTCGATCAGCGCACGTATCTGGGCGACATTTTCCACCGGCACGGCTTCGACCTGAAGGCCGTTATGCGAGGTGACGTCCCGGGTGTTGTAGCGTGTGTCTATGGCCGGTTTGAAAACCTGGACCTTTTGACGGGCGATGCGGGCACGGCGCACGCGGCGAATCAGTTCCTCGGTTTTACCGCAGAACATGCTTCCACAGATAACCTCGATCCAACCTGTGCCGGGTTGCAGATCCATATAGTTTCCTCCGCATCTCGATGTCCTGGCGCTCCCGCGGGTAAACAAAGAGGGGCAGATGTGTCATGCACCTGCCCCTGGTTAACCATACGCAGCAGATCAGCCGCAGGTTTAGAGCTATCCGAAAAACCGTACAGGCGGCATCCCTGTGCCGCTTATACCGACGCATAGGGATGCGTCGGTTACGTTTTTCGGATAGGCACTTAGAGTTCGTCTTCGCCCCCGGCTTCCTCTGCCTGAGCGAGGCGTTCGTCTCCCGGGAGGACAAATCCCTGTGCCCGCAGCCTTTTCTTCAGCAGCGCCAGCGACTTGAGGCCAAAGCCGCTAAGATTGGTCAGCGTTTCCTCGCCTTTCTCTAGTTGGTCAAGTACGTCCTGGACTGTCTTGATTCCGGCGCCAATCAAGACTTTCCTGGCGCGCAGAGGTATATCCAGTTCGGTGATAGGCAGCTCCGGAGAAGTAACCCGGCTTTTTTCTCGCTCCCGCTCGGCAATAACGCGCTCACGCCTTTCGAGCATCTGCATAAAACGGTCCACCTTACCGCCAGTATCAACGATACGCTGCTCCCCACTGAAGAAGGGATGGCATCTGGAACATACATCCGTGTGGATGACAGGGACAGTGGACCCGGTCCTCCAGGTATTGCCGCAGGCGCAGATCACCTGCGCGTCGGGATAATATTTGGGATGGATTCCTTCCTTCATAACACTCTCCACTATGCCGGATAAACGCTTACCTGTTTGCGGCCTCCGCGCACATACTCATAACGTACCACTCCGTCCGCGATAGCGAAGAGTGTGTAATCCTTGCCCATCCCCACGTTATTGCCGGGCTTGATCCGCATGCCACGTTGCCGCACAATAATATTACCGGCGCGCACGAGCTCGCCGCCGAATTTTTTGACCCCCAGCCGCTTGGAGCGGCTATCGCGTCCATTACGACTGCTTCCGCCACCTTTCTTGTGAGCCATCTTCCTGCACTCCTACACCACGATCTTGTCCACACGCAGGCGCGTGTAATATTGCCGGTGACCGATGCGCCTGCGGTATCTTTCCTTGGGGCGATATTTGAAAATACGGATTTTGGGGCCTTTTTCCTGTGCCAGGATGGTCGCCACAACTTTTGCCCCCTCGACCGTAGGCCGCCCGATTCTGGCCTCCCCGGCACCCGCGATCAGCAACACGTCCTGCAATTCAACCTGTTGGCCGACTTGACCGGGCAGACGTTCAACGACTATAGTGCTACCTGCGCTGGCCCGATATTGCCGCCCACCAGACCTGACTACTGCGTACACGTTATATCCTCCCTCAATGGACAAAATAGGCCGCCCCCGCAGGGCCCGGCCACCGGCTAAGATTATACCGAATCTTGCGCTTTTGTCAACCGATCTTCGCGGCAACCAGATTTATGACCAGGCCTTACATAGATACAAGCCTCCGTCCAGCGGGCCAATGCGACTTGCAGCAGAGGCGCGCAGGTAGTATGTGGTCTGACTTTCTCGCTGTGCATCCGACGATGCATGCCACGGTAACGGTAGGGCTTGTCAATGCTCTGATGAAGATGCTCGTAATGAACCACTAAGAGCCTATCCGGAAATCGTAACCGACGCATCCCTATGCGTACGGTTTTTCGGACAGGTTCTAAGCCTGCTTTCGACATAGAACAGATGTTCCAATATGCTTGTACTTTAACGATCGAGCCATTTGGTGTAAACTTTGCCTCAAGCACACAGGAAGGAGGCAAAGCGATGAATA
>DAOTYA010000272.1:0-7658 GCA_034435075.1 Anaerolineae bacterium | reverse complement strand
CGGAGCAGATGGCACCTGAGCCACCTGAGGGCGTCTCAGTGTAGCCAGTGTCAGCAGAGTCTGGTCCGGGCGGACTGTGGTCCGCCCGGCACAGCACGGGCAGGCTGAATAGTATACAAGTTACCAGGCGGGTAAATCCTGTAATGATTGTCACCGTGACACCTAATCCGGTTTTGGACCGCACTCTTACTGTGCCCTACATTGTGTTCAATGAGATGGTACGGGCAACAGCCGTACGAGTAGACTGGGGCGGCAAAGGGTTCAACGTTTCAAGGGCGCTGAAAGCACTGGGGACCGAGAGCCTGGCACTCGGCTTCGTCGGCGGGGCGACAGGACAGGCGCTGGAGCGCGGCCTGCGCGAGCTGGGCATCACAACCGACTTCGTGTATATCGCAGGGGAAACGCGCACGAACATAGTCATCACAGAACAGGAAACCGGCCACTATATCAAGGTAAACGAAGCCGGCCCGGTGATCAGCGCAGAAGAGCTGGCCGCTTTCTTCGCGCTTGTAAACAGGCGGGTACGGCCAGGCGATCTGTGGATCCTCTCCGGCAGCCTCCCTCCAGGGGTGTCGCCAGATTTTTACGCCCGCCTGATCCGCACCGTGCAAGAAGCGGGAGCACAGGCTGTGCTCGATACCAGCGGAGAGCCTCTCATCCTGGGATGTGCGGCAGGCCCTTATCTGGTAAAACCGAACGCTATCGAGGCCCAGGAGGTCACGAGGCAGGAGATCCGCAACGATGATGATGCGATCACGGCTGCCCGTTTCCTGTTGGGGCAGGGGGTACAGATGGTGGCGCTCTCACTTGGGGCAGAGGGATTGCTCCTGGCCTCGAGGGAATGGATGGTGCGGGCCTGGCCACCCAGGGTGCAGGTCTGCAATCCTGTCGGCGCGGGAGATGCGCTGCTGGCCGGGCTGGTCTGGGCTATGAGACAGGCTCTGTCACCGGAGGAAACAGCCCGCTGGGGCGTGGCATGCGGCACAGCCGCAGCGATGAGTGAAGGCGTTGCGTTTGGCTCGTTCGAGGCGGTGCAAACGCTTTACTCACTCTCCAGCGCTCACCGCCTGCTGTAAGGTCAAAAGGCCCGCTGCAACGAGCCGGGTGCATTATACGGTATGGATTCCTGCACGTGGGGCCTGCCAGCCCTATGGTTCAAATCCGCTGCGCGGGTGCGAGCGCATATAGACCTCCCGCGCATGTGCCTGGCTGACGTGGGTGTAGGTCTGGGTGGTAGTGAGGCTGGCGTGTCCTAGCAGCTCCTGAACGACCCGCAGGTCAGCTCCACCATCCAGCAGATGGGTGGCGAAAGAGTGGCGCAGGACGTGAGGAGAAATATGTGTGGTGATGCCTGCCTGACGGCCGGCCTGATCCAGCATCATCGCCACCCCTCGCACCGTCAGGCGACCACCACGCTGATTCAGCCACAGCGCGTTTCCTGACCGGCGTCCCAGAAGAGCCGGACGGCCCTGCTCCAGATACATCCGCACTGCCTGCACCGCCGGCCGGCCCAGCAACCCGATCCGCTCCTTGTTCCCCTTACCCACTACCCTTACCTGCGCCTGCGCGAGGTCAACATCGCCGACATCCATGTTTACCAGCTCGCTGACGCGCAGACCGGCCCCGTACAACACCTCGATGATCGCGCGGTCGCGCATACCTGGCGGCGTGGAGACATCGGGCACAGCCAGCAGCGCCTCGACCTCGGCAACCGTCAGATACTGGGGGAGCTTCTGGGGAACACGAGGAGCACTTACCAGATGGAAAGGGTTACACTCGAGCACTTCCTCGCGCACCAGAAAGTCGCCAAAAGAGCGCAGCTCGGCAAGACAGCGGGCGATGCTCGAGTGAGCGTAGCCGGTCGCGTCCAGCTCCACCAGGTAATTACGCAGCAGGGAACGCTCTATTTGTTGGGGTGTTTCTATACCATGGTCATAGCAATAGTCCAGAAACTGGCCTATATCGTTCCCGTAGTTCTTGATGGTGTACGGGGAAGCGTTCCGTTCTCCCTCCAGATAAGCCAGAAACCGGTTCAGCAGTCTACGCATCACTCTCGCTGCATACCTGTGGCAGGCTTTCGATCTCGAACTCCTCCTGACAGGCGTGGCACTGTGCCCATCCCTTACGCGCTTCGACCAGCAACCCGCCGCATTCCGGGCAAGGTTGTGGCAGGGGGCGTTTCCACAGCGCGAACTTGCAGGAAGAAGGGTCGTCATTGTTGTAGTTAGAACAACTGTAGAATGTACGGCCACGCCTGGTGCGCTTCTCGACCAGCTCGCTGCCACACTCCGGACAGCGCACACCCAGCCCGACCAAGACGGGCTGGTTATAACGACAGGCCGGGAAATTGCTGCAACCGATGAATTTGCCGAAACGGCCATACTTGTAGATGAGGGGATGGCCACATAGAGGGCATGCCTCCCCCGTGGGCTGATTCCCCATTGCAACCGTCGGCATCTTCTCCTTAGCTTTCTCCAGTGTGCTGGAGAATAAAGCGTAAAAGTCGCGCAGCACTGGCACCCACTTGCGCTCGCCAGCGGCGATCAGGTCAAGGTCTTCCTCCATTTGGGCAGTGAAGCCAACATCAATGTACTCGGGGAAGTATTCCACGAGCAGGTCGTTGACAACCGTACCGACTTCCGTCGGGTAAAGACGCCCGTCCCGGCGCTGGACGTACCCTCGCTGTTGGATGGTCGAGAGAATAGGGGCATAAGTGCTGGGGCGGCCGATCCCATACTCCTCCAGGGCCCGCACCAGCGTGGCCTCGCTATAGCGCGGTGGTGGCTGCGTGAAATGCTGTGCCGGCAACAGCCGGAGCAGGTCAAGCATCTCACTCATGACCAGGGGCGGGATTTCCTCGCGTGCACGTTCTGCATCCTCCTGCTCCTCTGCCTCCTTTGCCTCTTCGTACACCATCAGGAAACCTTTGAAGCGGAGGGTAGAACCACTGGCACGGAAGAGATATTCGCCATCCGAAGATGGAGGAAGAGCCGTGATCTCCACAGCGATGGTATCGTATACCGCCGGTGACATCTGGCTGGCAACAAAGCGCTCCCAGATCAGCCGATAGAGCCGATACTGGCTGTTATCCAGGTATGGCTTGAGCGACTCGGGGGTACGCAAGACGCTGGTCGGGCGGATAGCCTCGTGCGCTTCCTGTGCTCCTCGCGTCTTCGTCTTGTAGATCGGTGGCTCAGCAGGCATAAATTCCGCTCCATAGGTGGCGGCGATGAATTCCCTGGCTTCTCGCTGTGCCTGCTCGGCGACGTTCAGGCTATCTGTGCGCATATAGGTGATCAGACCGACGGCCCCGTCGCCCAGGTCAATGCCCTCGTACAGTTGCTGGGCCAGGGCCATGGTGCGTTTGGCCGTGAACCCCAGGCGTCGTGAAGCTTCCTGTTGCATGGTGCTGGTGGTGAATGGCGGTGAGGGGCTGCGCCGCCGCTGTCCTTCTTTAACATCCGTGACTTTGAAGGCGGCGTGTTCCAACTCCGCCATAACCGCCTGCACGACGGACTCGGACGGCAATTGCGGTTCCTCCCCACGTACACGGTGCAACCTGGCGATGAAAGAGTGCTTCTGTTCCTCCTGCCTGGCCAGTTCCGCCTCCAGGGTCCAATACTCGACCGGTACGAAGGCCTCGATTTCCCGCTCCCGCTCCACGACCAGACGCACGGCTACCGACTGCACGCGGCCGGCAGAAAGGCCTCGCCGCCCCATCTTATCGCGCAAAAGTGGGCTGAGGGTATACCCGACGATGCGGTCCAGGATGCGGCGGGCCTGTTGCGCTTCCACTCGCCGCATATCAATCGCGCGGGGGTTGGCGAAGGCGTGCTTCACGGCCTCATCTGTAATCTCGTGGAACTCGACCCGATGCACGGGGCGTCGGCCGATGGCCGACTTGAGCGCCTCGACCAGATGCCAGGAGATAGCCTCACCCTCCCGGTCCGGGTCGGTCGCCAGGTAAATCTCCGAGGCATTTCTTACTTCAGAGCGCAGTTCCCGCACCACATCTTTGCGTTTGGTGGGGATGATGTAATGCGGCGAGAAGTCGTTCTCAATATCCACTCCCATCCGATTGGCCGGGAGATCGCGCACATGTCCCACCGAAGCGCGCACGATGTAATCCTTGCCCAGGAAGCGACCCACCGTACGCGCTTTAGCAGGCGACTCGACAATGACCATCTTAGGCAATCCGTTCAGCCTGGCTTTGGCTGAGGAGATAGCTGTATGTTCTTTGGGATCAAGCCCTTCGTGGGCCGGGGTGCGCCCCATTCTGAACAGGCTCGTTCCGCATTCCGGACAAATCCCCCTGGTTGCCGGTGTGCCGTTGCTCAGGAACACAGGTTGGGGGTCGTTTATCTCGCGTTTGGCCTTGCACTTGAAGCAATATATCTCCATACACCTCACCTTGTCTCTGGGATAGCCGTTGCTCAGAGCCAGCGGCCGCGTCCTTCCTTCTCCCACTGCTCCAGACGTCTTACCAGTTCGCGTACCTCCTGTTCCCGCTCTACAGAGCAGACCAGCAGCGCGTCCTCCGTATCAACGATGATGATCCCCTCGAGGCCAATGGTTGCAATAAGGCGCTTCCCGCCCGCGCCGAAAACCATGGTATTACGCGTCCCAAGCCCTATGTGGGGCCCGATGATGATGTTGCCCTCAGTGTCAGCCGGCAGCAGTTCCATCAGGCTGACCCAACTGCCTACATCCGACCATCCGATCTCCACAGGGATGACAACTACATCCCTGGCTCCTTCCATTACCCCATAGTCAATCGTCTGGCGGGCAACCTGAGGCCAGATACGCTGTAGGGTGGTCTCGTAATCTGCCGTGCCCAGCGTTGCCTCTATCTCTGTCAACCGGGCGTAGAACTCGGGCATCTGGCGTCGAAATTCCTCCATAATGCGATCCACGCGCCAGATAAACATGCCACTGTTCCATGAGTACTCGCCGCTTTCAAGCATCCGGAGGGCAGTTTCCCGGTCCGGCTTTTCGGTGAAGCGCAGGGCACGAAAGACCGAAAAACCGTCCACCATGCTTAACATGTCCCCCTGCTTGATATATCCGTAGCCGGTCGAGGGATAGGTGGGCCTGATGCCCAGGGTGACCAGGTGCCCTTCCTCGGCGACCTGGGCGGCTGCGGACAGCACGCGACGGAAGCACTCCACATCGGCGATAAAATGGTCGGCTGTGAGCACTGCCATACATGCCCGGGGGTCGCGTCGGCGCAGGTGAAGTGCACCCAGGCCGATGCAGGGAGCCGTGCCGCGTCCCTCCGGCTCGACAATGAAACTGGCAGGCGGGAGATAGGGGGTCTGTTCCATTAAAGCTGCCACATGTTCCGCGCCCGCGACGACAAGGATGCGCTCGGGCGGAAAAATGGGGGCAATACGCTCTACCGCGAGTTCGAACATGGTGCGGTCCCCTACCAGTTTAAGCGATTGTTTCGGGCGATTGCGGCGGCTGAGAGGCCACAATCGCGTCCCGACTCCCCCGGCCATAATCAGTGCATGGTACAATGCCACCCTCCTCACTACGCTTCAGATCTGATCCGGGTCTATGCCACAACGTACTTCATGCCCCCTACCTGTCGCACCATCCCTTTCAACTCCATCAATGCCAGTGTGCTGGTCACCTGAGCGATGGGGAGGCCGATCTGGCGCTGTAACTCGTCCACATGAATCGGCTCGGTCGAGAGGTGCGAAAGAAGAATGGCCTCCGTCTCGTTTGAGGGAAGCACCTGTCGGGCTTCCATCTTTTCGGCGACCATGCTCAGGTTCAGTTCCTCCAGCACGTCCTCCACTCCGAGCACGATTCTGGCGCCATCCCGGATGAGGGCATTGGTGCCGGCATAACTCTCGCTCAGGATGGAGCCCGGCACGGCGAAGACTTCTCTCCCCTGCTCGGCAGCATATTCGGCTGTGATGAGCGCCCCGCTCCGTGCCCCTGCTTCGACCACGATAACGCCCAGGCTGAGGCCGCTGATGATCCGGTTGCGGGGCGGAAAGTTAGGCCCCTCTGGTGGGGTGCCGATGGGGTAATCGCTCACCAGGGCACCGTGCGCCACGATCTCGGCCGCAAGCCTGCGGTGTTCCGGCGGGTAGACACGATCCACACCACACCCAAGCACTGCGATAGTCCGCCCACCGGCTTTAAGGGCTGCCTGGTGGGCCTCAACATCAATCCCCCGTGCCAGACCGCTGACCACAGTGATCCCATTCTGAGCCAGGGCCGAAGCCAGGCGGCGTGCAACTTCACGGCCGTAGACGGAGGCGCGCCGTGTGCCGACCATCGCTACTGCCCACTCATCCTCTTTTTTAAGCTCGCCCCTGACATAGAGTACTGGTGGTGGGTCCTGGATTTCGCGCAGGAGACGCGGGTAATCGGGATGCTCCCAGGTAAGCACACGTGCACCTGCTGCAGCGATACGCTTCATCTCCCGGTCCAGGTCCAGCACGGAGCGGACAGAGAGCAGATGCTCCAGCGAACGCCGGTCGAGGCCGGCGTTGTGCAGCTCTGAAGGCGAGGCATGCCAGGCCCTTTCGATCTCTCCAAAGTAGTCGAGCAGCGCGCGCAGGCGTGCCGGTCCGATGCCGCGCACGATATTGAACCCCACCCAGTAGCGTTCATTTGAGACATTGCTGCTCATTGATCATCCTCCTCATCCCCCAACAGACCGGGCATGAGGTGGATCACCATACGTTTGGCTGCCAGATCGAGTGAGCGCACCACCTCACCGATGGCTGGCACCAATACCTCGCCACGCGGTCCTCGCACGACGTACACATCGTTGGCACCGGTTTCAAGCACTTCAACAATCCTGCCCAGCCACTCGCCTTGCTCCGTCTCCACATCCACTCCGAGCAACTGGAACAGGTAATACTCACCCTCTTCAAGAGGAACGGCGTCCTCAAGCGGTATCTGGACGAGCATACCGCGCAGTGCTTCAGCAGCGGTGCGATCATCGCAGCCTTCAAGTTTCAGGAGCAGCACGTCCCGCCGCAGACGCATTCTTTCCACGGCGTAGCGGTAAACCTTTTCGGTAAAAGCAGGATGAGCCAGGTAGAAATGGGTGTGTATATTGAGGCGCTCCGGGTACTCTGTGAGGATCCTCACCCGCAGCTCACCGCGGACACCGTGCGGTCGCACCACCTCGCCGATGGACAAATAGTGGGGCTCAGAGCCTGCCGAATCTTCCGGGTCCCTGCTGTCCCACTTATTCACCGCACAGACCTCACCCGTACTCAGAGAAGTTCAAGTGTCACTCGCTTTCCCTGCCTGGAGGCCAGGACTTTGACCAGCGTGCGAATGGCGTTCACGGTACGCCCATCTTTACCGATAACGCGCCCCATGTCCTCCGGCCCTACCCGCACTTCCAGGATCACCGCATTTTCCCCATTGATTTCAGAGACATAGACCTGGGAGGGGTCATCCACCAGGGATTTCACAATAAATTCCACAAGCTCCTTCATCGAAGCCATCTCTGCTCCTTCTAGTTCAGTGTAGGGAATGCCGCGTGGACCCCGTTTAAGCTTATCCGGAGGTAACTACCCAGGCTGTGGCCGGTCTCTGACCGGGCCACCCAACCCAGGTTATTTGGCCGGATTACGGCATCCACTTCCCATCGTGGCGACGTCGGGCGCGGTCTGGAGACCGGC
>DAOTYA010000271.1:0-10857 GCA_034435075.1 Anaerolineae bacterium | reverse complement strand
CAGTTGTAGGGCAACTGCGAGCAGTTGCCCTACATTGTGGCCGGTCGTGCGGCGTCGGGCGTGGTCTGAAGACCGGCCCGAGCCAGCGGATGCAAAAATATGACGGGCACCCCAGGCCGGGGGTGTCCTATGGACTACAGATCGGCCTGACGTTTTGAGTTTGTGCAAACCGTGCTATAATCACATAAATGGTGATTTCGCGTGTTTACAGACAGCAGGCTATGGCTCATGGTTGTTAAAATATGCAGGAGCAAGTAGAAGCATTCCTCCGTTTTGAAGTTGCAGGCAAGGGCTATTCACAGCACACCATTGCGGCCTACCGCAACGACCTCACCCAACTGCTGGAGTACCTCACCAGAGAAGGGATCACCTCCTGGCAGGACGTCGACCGTAGCTGTCTCCAGAAATATATCCATTACCTGAAAAAGCGGGAGTACGCCTCCTCGACTGTAGCACGCAAAATTGCTGCTGTCAAATCGTTCTTTCAGTTCCTGGTTATCGAGAAAGTGCTGGATCGTGCTCCTACTCAGGCTATTGATTCACCTCCGGTCACCAGGCCCTTGCCCCGTTCTCTCAGCCGTGAGGAAGTGGCCCGTCTGCTGGCGGAGCCGGCCAGGTCGAACACCCCCAGGGGCTTGCGAGACACCGCATTGCTCGAGCTTATGTACGCCACCGGTATGCGCGCCGCTGAGGTGATCAGTCTGACCGTTGATGCTGTAGACTTGAAGAGCGGGACAGTGCGCTGCACCGGCAAGGGCAAGAAAGAGCGTATTCTGCCCCTGTACAAACGGGCCTGCGATGCGTTGCGCAATTACCTGGAAAATGGACGGCCGTACCTGGTGAGCGATAGAAACGAGAAAGCTCTGTTCCTGACCCGACTGGGGCGTCCCTTCACCCGCCAGGGGCTTTGGGCACTGATCAAAGAGTACGCCAGGGCCGCTGGCATAGGGGAGGTCACGCCGCATATGCTGCGCCACTCTTTCGCCACGCATCTGCTCGATGGCGGAGCCGGACTGCGCGAGGTCCAGGAACTTTTGGGCCATGCCAGCATCGCTACCACCCAGGTCTACACCGAGGTATCCTCCCGCCGCAAGCGAGAGGTATACGACCGCTCTCATCCGCGAGCATAAGAGCCTGCGTAAACCGGGGTATCCACATGACAGACTTCTTCTCCTATGCTCACTTTGAAACCGCGGCCGCAGTGATACGCGAGCGGACCGGTTTGAAACCCAGGGTTGGCCTGATCCTTGGCTCCGGATTGAACCCCCTGGCCGATTCCATCGAGGACAGCACTGCCATCCCTTATGCCGACATTCCCTCTTTTCCTCTGGCGACGGTGGAAGGACACCTTGGGCGACTGCTGATCGGCCGGCTGGAAGGACAGCCTCTGATCGCCATGCAGGGACGGGCACATTACTATGAGGGCTACTCCATGGCCGAGGTCACCTTTCCCGTGCGCGTGATGCAGGTTCTGGGAGTCGAAATACTCATCGTTACCAACGCGGCCGGCGGCCTGAACCCCACCTGGCAGGTCGGGGACGTGATGATCATCACCGACCATATCGGGCTGGTGTGCATGACCGGAGCCAACCCGTTGCGTGGACCTAACATTGACGAGCTGGGGGGACGTTTCCCCGATATGTCGGAGGCTTACGACCTTCACTTACGCACCCTCGCAAGACAGGCCGCGCTGAAAGCAGGGATACCCGTGCGCGAGGGAGTGTATGTTGGCCTGGCCGGCCCTAACTTCGAGACCCCAGCCGAGATACGCTTCCTCCGCCTGATCGGAGCAGACGCGGTGGGCATGTCCACAGTGCCGGAGGTGATCGTTGCCTGCCACGGCAATATGCGAGTCCTGGGACTCTCCGGCATCAGTAATGTATTGCCCGCAGAAGGCGTACCTGTAGTCAAGACAAGTCACGTTGAGGTCCTGGAGAGTGGCAGGCTTTTGGTGCCACGGCTGGAGGCACTGATCAGGGGTGTGCTGAGAGCGATATGACCGTTCTCCTCCGCCAGTTAATCCAGTACTCCTGGATAGTGTATATACTTTGTGCAGCCGGCATTCTGGTCTACGCACTTCGTGCTATGGCTGCACAACGTGAGCGTAGCCTGGCCCTGTTTACGCTGGAGCGCGAGACTGCCACCTCTAACTTTGTGCGTGCTCTGGCTATGATTATGGTCTTCATAGCCACAGGTGTGATTGTCTTTGTCAGCACGACCTTCGTGGTGCCCAATCTTTCCATTGGCGGAGAGGCCCTGTACCCTACCTCCACACTCACTGCCGGTCTCGTGCTGCCGACTGCAAATGCCACGAATACGCCCCTTCCCACGCTCGATCTCGCCCTGTTGACCGCCACCCCGACGCTTTCCAGCACTGTCCCGCCACCCCCTACCAGTCCTCCTCCCACCCCTGTGGAGCCAACTGAAGTACCCACCCCGGAGCCAACCAGCACCCCGGCCGCCGCCCTCTCGGGGGAGATTCACGTGCGCTTCGGTGACTTCGCGGAATTGGTCGGATTCAGTGTGCCCGCAGCCGAGATGACCAGTGACCAACCCCTCATCCTTACACTGTACTGGCGTGGTACCGGTGGAATCAGTCCGATGAACTATGTGGTCTTCACGCACCTTATTTCGGAGGACGGACGCCTCATTGCTCAACACGACGGTCCCCCTGCCGGGGGCACCCGTCCCACCACCACCTGGACTTCAGGAGAGACGATCGTTGACGTCCATCCGATGAGTTTCTATGAGACTGACTACATAGGAGCTGCCAGGATCGCGGTGGGCCTGTACGACCCGGCCACAGGCCGGGTGCCCACAAGCACCGGTAGCGACCACGTTTTACTCCCTGTCACCATATTCGTTCGTTAGTCGCTCAGCAAAAGCGATGAAACAATGTATCTCCGCCCTGGTGGTTCTGATCCTCCTCACTGCGTCCTACCGGCCTGTCTCATCTTCCGATACAGAGGCACTGCTGCTGGAGTGGCACGCGCCGCCAGTGCTTATACGCTCCCTGGGAGACGGGCTGGTTGCCATAGATGTTAAGGGATACGCTGAAACAGCGATCCCTGGCCAGCCCCGCCTTCCATTTACATCAACCCTGCTCGCCCTTCCCCCGGGGGCTTATCCACAAGTACATATCCTCGCTACGGAAGAGTTTTCAGTCCCTCTGTCTGGCCCGATTGTCACAGCTACTCAGCCTTCGGACGCTGTCTACGGCAATGGCGGCCACTCTCTCAGTGGTGGTAATATAGAACCGCGTCCTGTCCCGTCGGCTCCGGTTGCACTGGAGGAAATCGGCATTGTGCGCGGCATACGCCTGGCGCGCATCTACTTTTACCCCGCGATCCCTCAAGGAACTCACCTGCGCATCATAAGATATGTAGAGGCCGCTGTGGACCTGCCCCCATTTTACCCGTCCCCGAGGACAGTCGATCCCATTGTGGAACAGGTACGCAGAGCGGTGATCAATCCCTGGCATGTGATCTTACCTCCAGCGGAGGGAGCCAGTATCCCCCATCTTATCACCGGTGGGGGCATGCCGACAGCATTTCTGGAGGTATCCCGCCCCGGCCTTTACCGGCTCACCCGCGAGCAGGTGGCAGATTTCGGCTTCGCCTATGCCGCACCCCGCCACCTGCGTCTCTTCCGGGGCAGTGAGGAGGTCGCCTTCGAGTGGCTCGGCGACGACGATGACTTATTTGAGGAGGGTGAATCCATTCTTTTCTATGCAGAACCACGCTTCAGCCGCTGGACCGCTGTGGATGTCTACCGCCTTACCGCCGACGAAACGCCCGGCTTGAGCATCCCCTCCCGCAATGCCGACCCGACAGGATCGCCAGCCGGCATACCCTGGACGGAAGAAAGCCGGGAGGTCAACAACATTTATACCCCCGATTGTCTGTGTGGCTCGCTTCCGGCCGGCCGGGATGGCGACCGTTGGGTATGGGCTGACCTGCGCCGCCCGGGCCAGTCCACTTTCTCTATGACCATGTCGCTGGTCTCCGTGCACTCTTCGCAACCGGCATCCCTTATTCTGTGGCTCATTGGGTATACCTCCGTGGCTGCCAACCCGGACCACCGGGTGGATGTGCTCATCAATGGTACACCACTTGGACAGGTGGAATGGGACGGCAGGAAAGCCATCACCGCCACACTTGCCATCCCTGCCGGCCTGTTAACCCGCACCAACACATTGGCTCTCGCTCTGCCGGGCATTCCTGGCGTCAGTGTGGAGGGTGTCTGGTTGGACTCTTTCGCCGTACGTTATGCCGTCGGTCTCGAGCCGGTGAGTGAGCTATTCTTCACCATCTCTCCACCTTCTGCCGGTGGTGGGGTCCTGCCGGCCCTTATCCATCAGCTTTACCTGCCACTGGTCTTACGCGACGCCGGCACGGCGGGAACAGCCTGCACCATTGCTATGGCAGATGATGGGCCTTACCTTATCTACGATGTCACCGATCCGCTTCGCCCGATACGCCTGACGGATTTCCGGGTAGAGGGGAGGACCGTCACCGCGGGCATTCAGCCAGGGAGCGGCTCTTCTCGCTATATCATCGTTGCCGCAAGTGACATCCGCACTCCAGAGCGCATCCGTGCCCGCAACGACATTGGCGGTTTCCAGACAACTGGCGGGGGGCCCACAGGCGCTGAGTATCTCATCATAACTCACCCGACTTTCAGTGAAGCCGCGACCTGGCTGACGCGTCTGCGCCGTGACCAGGGCCTTGCCACCTTCATCGCTAACGTGTTGGGTGTTTATGATGTGTACGGCGACGGCCGGCCCGACCCTGAGGCCATACGCGCTTTCATAGCCGATGCTTACGCTACCTGGACACCCCGTCCCGTCTACGTGTTGCTCCTGGGCGACGGCACATTTGACCCCAGGCAATATCGGGCCGATACCCCGCCCACGTTTATTCCACCCTACCTGGCCTCTGTGGATCCATGGGCCGGAGAGACCGCTGCGGACAACCGTTACGCGTGTGTGGATGGCAATGATAACCTGCCCGATGTGCTTATCGGGCGGCTGCCGGTAAAAAGCGCCGTCGAGGCCCAGGAGACGGTGCGCAAGCTCATTGAATACGAGACCAACCCGTTCCCTGGCGGCTGGAACGCTTATGCCGTCCTGGTAGCCGATGATCAGGACAGCGCTGGCGACTTCCCCGCTTCCTCTGATAAGGCGGCTACTTACATCACTACCCCATTCACGGTCACCAGGCGCTACTGTTCTGGCTCCTCTCCCTCAGCCAGCGACTGTCCTCCTGCTGAGGCGGAGGCCTTGCACACCGCTATATTGAACGACTGGAACCGGGGAGCGCTGCTCGTCCAGTTCACCGGCCATGCCTCCTGGCATCAGTGGGCGGTGGAGCGTCTCTTCCATCTGGAGGATATTGCTGCCCTCTCCAACGGCCGGCGTTTACCGGTGGTGGTGGAGATGAGCTGCTTTACCAGCGCCTTCCACCGCCCAGAGCCGGTGCTGGACGAGGCACTGGTCACGTTAACGGATGGCGGAGCGCTGGCAACCTGGGGGCAGACCGGCCTGGGCATCGGCACGGGACACTCTTATCTCGCGGAGGGGTTTTTCAGGGCACTTTTCGCTCAAGGAGTGCTGACACCAGGCGAAGCAGCTATGGCAGGGAAAATGAACCTGGCTGCCAGTGGCCTGTACCCTGAGCTGCAGGATACTTTCACTCTGCTTGGGGATCCGGCCTCAAGGATCAACCGTACCATCGTGCCATGGGCGCAACAGACGTTTCTACCTTTCCTCTCGAAGTAATCGTCCCGGTCGGAACGTAAAAGGCCCTCAGGACGAATCCCGAGGGCCTCACCTGAATCAGCCGCCCAGTTCCCTAAGTCGCGCTTCCCACTTGGCGTACAGCTTTTGATAGGTGGCTTCACTGATTTCGCCGGCTGCCAGGCGCCTGTCGAGGTTATCGAGCGTGGCACGGATTTCGTCCGCCGTCATCGGGGTGGCGGGGGCGGACTGAGCAACGGATGGCTGCTGAGCAGTTTGTTGCATACTCTGTGTCATCATCTGCGCCATCGTCATGCCCATCCCTAAGCCAGCGCCCAGCCCCATACCGGCCCCGGCTCCGCCTGCGGGCTGCCTTGCTGCATCACGCATTGCCCGGGCAGCCTGGAATTGCATATAAGCCTGCATATTGCCGATAGCGCCCATCGCGGCGCGCTCATCAATGGCCTTAGCCGTCTCCTCGGTCGGCCCGATATACTCGACGTATACGGAGGTCAGATTTACGCCCCGGGCAGCGAACTCCTCGGCGGCCTTTGCGCGCACCCCCATAGTCACCTCTTCCGCCATCCCCGCCAGCTCGATAACTGATTTCTTGATTTCACCTACAATGTCAGTCAGCTTGGTCAGGATGATTGAACGGAAGAAGTTTTGTACATCAGAAGTACGGTAGATGCCCTGGGTACCGACGATTTTGTTGACGAATAGCTGTGGTTCGGTGACCTGGATTGCGTAGGTGCCACGCGCCTGTACCCTGGCCATCCCCAGTTCCGGGTCCTTGATTGTAATCGGGTCAGGGGTGCCCCACTTGAGATCATTAAATTCGCGCAGGCTTACGAAGTAGACCTCAGCTTTGAATGGGGACTGACCGGAGAAGGCCTTGCCTATGAGGTTAATCAAAAGCGGGATGTTGGCGGTGGTAATGGTGTGAGCGCCGGGGCCAAACACATCAAGTGCGCGGCCGTCTCTGAAGAAGACCGCTGCCTGACTGTCGCGCACAATCACCTGGGAACCAATACGAAAGTCACCGGAGCCACGTTCGGGGATCCGGCGCACGATCTCCATCCCACTCTCATCCACAAACTCGATGACATCGAACACTCTGGCCATTTACCTTACCTCCCGGATTCTTAGAGCCCATCCGAAAAACCGTACAAGCGGCATCCCTATGCCGCTTATACCGACGCATGGGGATGCGTCGGTTACGTTTTTCGGATAGGCACTTACTGGCTGCCCAGGATCACGTGTTCACGCTGATCGAAGGCATCATTTGCCTCGCGGCAGATTTCCTGGATGATATGCACTGCCTCGGCTATTCCCTCGCCGATTGAGATAGCTTCCCGCAGCCGCCCTGTAGCCGCATCCAGTCGTTCGACGTAGTCGAACAGAGCAGCATCGAAGTTATACATTCGTTCAAGATCATCCTGATTGATTCTGATGGCGTCGAAAAGCCCCGAGTAGCCATAGGTGGCAAAGCGCACCCTGTCAATAAACGTCTGGAGCCGGGTTACCGCGCTGCCCACATCGTCCACAAATTCGATCTTGCCGTGAGCGATAAGCTCATTCTGCGCCGTATCGAGCTTGCGGCGTTGTGCGGCCAACTTTTCTGCCAGCGTCTGGCGCAGCACCTGATCGGCCTTGCGGCGGTTCTGGCGCTCCTGATAGCCACTCCACCCCGGGATAACGTCGAGCAATTTCTCCAGGCCGGAGCGGCTCTCCTGTACTTTACCGTATGCATCTACCATATGATCCTCCCTGGAAGTTAATACTATCAGGCCGATTGAAATCGCCCTCTCTGGGCTCTCGCGCCGGTTGGGACGATCCACCGGATCGCCCCTCTGCCGACACTGCCCGGTGGTTACCTTCTGAAAAACTTTACGCAAGGGTACGGCAGCCGTTTGCGTATGAGTTCGAGAACATTATAGCACAAATACGCTGGAGAGAAAAAGCTCCGTTGGCAGGTGTTAGAAGCAGAAAGAAGCCACTCGTAACTGCCAGATATAGTAATCTCACACGGATATTTCCCTATATAGAGAGCCTTTCATAAATCAAAAATAGCGGTTGAATCCCTCAGCCATCTGGTGTAGAATTGGTGACAGGTAATCTGCATTCACACAGAATGGAGGAATTCCAATGCTTTTAGCAAAAATCGTCGCAAAATGCATCCCACATTTGCAGTGGGCACCAGAGCAAGACCTTGAGCAAACCTTCGCCTGGTTGAAGCGCTACTTCGGGCTGAAGGATTTCCAGGTGCAAGGGATTATCGCTGTCACCCGTTATGCCTTCCAGGTCCACATCGCTACGTTGGCCGTGGCTGTGATCGCTGCTCGCTACCAGCGACCAGAGCTGGCTACATCCCGGTCAAAGGTCCTGGCTTTCACGAGGTGAATTATGAAAGGCTCTCTCTTAAATGAACCGTATTGGCTTTAGCCGCAAACATAAGGCGCCGGCGTAAAAGCTTAAGTCGGGTTCTCCGACTGAAGCTCCCAGGCGTTATTTCAAATCAGACGCGTAAGCCTGTCGCGCTCTCAAAAGGGCATCGCTTTAAATGCGCAGCGCTCTCGTTATTCAACTCCCCGATGATGGCCTTCACACGCGACACGACCTCATCCTTTGGCAGGATACTCCGGTCGGTGCTGCGTCTAAGCTTCAATTCGACTCCTCCCGCGCCTAACGAGCGTTTGCTAACCGTCAACCTTACGGGCACGCCTATCAGATCGGCATCATTGAATTTGACACCTGCGCTTTCATCGCGGTCATCGTACAGTACCTCGATGCCGGCATCACACAGCCTGGCGTAGAGCTGTGCACCTACCTCTTCGCCTCCCTGCAATGTGACAAGGTGGACCTGATACGGCGCCACGCTGATTGGCCAGGACAATCCCATCTCATCGTGATGCTCCTCGGCTATGCAGGCCAGCAAACGGCCCACGCCGATGCTGTAGACGCCCATAACTACCGGTCTGAGTTGTCCGTCCCGGTCAAAAAACAGGCAGCCTACTGCCTCAGAGTAACCGGTACCCAGCTTTGAGATATTTCCTGTCACCACACCTCTTGAAGCACGCAGGGGAACACCACACTCGTTGCAGGCATGTCCCTCCCCAGCCGCAGCAATATCCGTGACCAGATCGGCCCGATAATCCCGACCGTAGTTCACGTTAACCAGATGGTATCCCTCCTCGTTCGCGCCGGCCACCAGGTTGGGTGAACTGGCAACCAGATCATCCACGACGATTATCGCGTCCCGGACGCCAATGGGAGAAGCATAACCGGGAATGGCACCGGCCTGTATGATCTCCTCATCGCGGGCCGGCCTGAGTGCACATGCCTTCAACGCATTGGCGAGCTTCGTCTCGTTCAACTCCATATCACCCCGCACAACGGCGAAGACAAGCCTTTCGTTGCTCATCTGCCCCACGCCAAACGTGGCCACTCTGAAGACGGCTTTGGCAGTGCGGGACGCGGGTATGGACAGGGAATCGGCCAGCTCTGCGATGGTGGTCACGCCCGGTGTAGCCACTTTTTCGATGGGCCTGGGTAGTTCATCCGGCGGCTGTGGCTTCCGGAACCTGGCTACCTGGCGATTGGCTATATATCCACATCCGCTGCATGTCAGCAGCGAGTCCTCACCGATAGGGGTCAGGTATATAAACTCGTGGGCCATTTGCTCATCCGTCATGCCGACATCGGATCTGACCGCGACAACCGGCAAACCACAGCGGTGGAAAATATTGTAATAGGCCTGGTAGTGAGCACGATACTGGCGATCAAGTCCCTCCCAGTCCGTATCGAGGCTGTAGCTATCCTTCATAGTGAACTCTCTGGGCCTGATCAGGCCAGCACGTGGGCGCGGGTCATCCATCCACCTGGTCTGAATGTGATATATGAGCCGGGGGAGTTGTTTATACGAGCGTATCTCGGTACGCACAAGGTTGGCTACCACCTCATCATAGCTCATCGTCAGTACCAGCTCCCTTTCGTTCCTGTCATAAAAGCGCCCTATCTCGCTACCGGGCTGATACAGGCATCGGCTTTCCTTCCCAATCCCGGCAGGGTGTACCACCGGCATGGTGATCTCCTGCCCGCCGATACGGTCCATCTCTTCGCGCAGAATGTTCTCGATCCTGTTCATGGAGCGCCGCGCCAAGTGCAGGTAGCTGAATATGCCGGCTCCCAGCGGGCGGATGAACCCGGCCTGGAGAAGCAGGCGATGGCTGGCGACCTGGGCATCCGCAGGCGGTTCACGCAAAGTCTGGCCAAACAATTGACTCAGGCGCATGGAGTGCTCCCTCTTAAACAATGATGGCCGGCACCATCCTCACACAAGTACGGTGCCGGCCACTACAGGCTACCCCAGGAACTACATCCTGGCTGTAGCACGGCCAATCTCGATACGTTTCCAGACCACGATCACCGCGACGGTGATGATGGCCGCCACGATGATCTCCGGCACGCCGTGGGTCACGCCGACCATCAGCGCTACCCCTGGGGCCATGTAGCCCCGTAACACGGCCATGCCAAGCACAAGGATCGTATTGGTAAGCGTGCCCACAGTGGCAGCAACGACCAGTGCCAGGTATTCATTGACTTTCTTCAGCCCCGCGTAAGCGAAGAAAGCGGTGACGCCGATGAAGATACGCGGCAAAATAGCCACCAGCGGGTCTTTAAACAATGGCACAGTGGCGTTTATGAAGCTGAAGATGCCAAAGATAGTGCCGACAAGGCCACCGACGATCCAGCCCTCCATAACCCCGCCGATGATTGCCGGCACGTGCATGATGGTGGCGTGGCCCGCAGCCGTGGGCACGGGGATGAAGCCCAGGCGTGTCCATCCCAACAAAATAGCTATGGCCGCCAGAACGCCAGAGAGAACGATCTTACGCACTGAAAAAATTTTCTCCTCCACGATTCTCCTTTCCTCCTTTCCTGGTTGTATTTTGGGTGTAATCGCACTTATTTACCTGGGATTGAATCCGGGATGTTCATAATTGGTTGACACTCTGAGTCAGGCGCCGGATGCCGCCCGATTGAAATCGGCCTCTTTGGGCGCTGCGCGCCGCGCGTCGGCCTGCGCCGACGCGCCGGTCGGCAGAGGCCGACCATTG
>DAOTYA010000270.1:0-35674 GCA_034435075.1 Anaerolineae bacterium | reverse complement strand
TCTGAGAATGGGCAACTCTGATGAAATGACGCGTCCCTCCTATCCCACAATGAACATTGAAACCAGCCGTGGCAATTTCAAGTTTGAGCTGTTGACGATGAAGGCCGGAGAGGCTTGCAAGATTCTGGAACAGACCCTGGGTGGGAGTGTCCGTTAAATAGAGCTGCTCGGAAGCAGGACACGGGTGTCGCCGGCCATTGCAAATCCCCGAAGAGGCCAGGCGATCCCCACCACAGCCAGGGAGATTGCTTGTAATTACCTACCCGGCTGCCTTTCTCGCCGTGTGCCGATTGGAAATCGAGCTTATACGGGCGCCTGCGGCGCCGGGCGTCGGCCTGCGCCGATGCGGAAACAGCGGTCGGCGCAGGCCGACCGAAGGCCTGCGGCCCAAAGTGAGCGACTTCAGTCGCAGGGGTAGGCAGTTACGCCTGCGGGTCTTTGTTTGTGTTGCTACCCGACAATCGCATATTGCTACGGCAGAGGTGCCCCAAAGCCCGGATGCCAGGGGCACAATGGGGAAAGACCGGTCAAAGTCCGGCGCTGTCCCGCAACTGTAGGAACGACGGAGCGTCTCCGCGTTCAAGCCAGATTACCCGCCTCTGCCTGGCCACGTAAACCTCTTCGCGGAAAGGGGGTGGTATATGAAGGGCATCAGAAACCAGAGAGTCCTTCCCCAGCCAGCGCGAGGGAAGGACTTTTTCTTTAAGATGGCCCTTCCCCAATTACCGTGAGGGTAAGGGCTTTTTCTTTCCATCCTATTCCCACATAAGGAGACGAAAAAATGCCAGAAGTGCATATCAGCAAAAAAAGCTGGTTTGTTGTGGTATTGCCGCTTGCTGCCGGACTGCTGGCAGTCGCCCTGTTGCTCCTCGGCCTGCCGGCTGGCCAGAGTCTGGCCCAGGATCCGGTAAATAGAGCACACGTGGTGGTCCAGTTCTCAGACGGCCGCACCGCCGTCCGCCCAATCACCTGGACCGGCACCATCTCCCGCGTGGCCGCGCTGAAGGCCGCAGGGTTTACCGTCGAGCATACAGGCGACGCTGTGTGCAACATAGCCGGGGAGGGGTGTCCTGCCTCCTCTTGTTTTTGTACCCTGAACCTCTGGGCACAGGGGCAATGGAAAAATACCGCCTGGGATGAATCCTGGCCACCGCCCCTGCTGAAGGATGGCGATGTCATCCTGTTCCGCAATGCCTCCAACTTTGGAGACTGGGGGCTGACCGGTAAGGTGCCGGCCGCGCCGGTCTACGTCGCGGCCTCTGATGCGCTGGAATGGATGCGCACCCAACAGCAAAGCGATGGCAGCTATGACGACGGTTTCAATAAGATGGGTGCTTCTGTGCGCGCTCTCGTCGCGCTTGGTGCTGCCAGTTATGATCCGGATGAATGGGGAGACCCCAGCCTGCTCGACTTTCTGGCCTCTCAGACGCCAGCACTGACCGCCTATGTTGCATCCTCGGCTGCCGCGGCCGGTAAACTCACCGTTGGGGCGGCGTGGACCGGTCAGACGGTGACCGATTTCCTGGGTATAAATCTGCCGCTGAACATTACAGCTTTCTACAGCCCAACCACCGGTCAGTACGGCAACGGTAGTGGGGATACTGCCTGGGCTGTGCTGGGGCTGTACGCAGCGGGCGAGGACATCCCTACCAATACCGTGGAGTTTCTCAAGAGCGTGCAAAAAGATGACGGCGGGTGGGCCTGGAACGAGTGGGGTCAAACCAGTGAGGTCCAGCATACAGCGCTCGTTGTCCAGGCCTTGCTGGCAGCGGGCGAGCCGGTCAGTGCGAAAGAGATAGGCGATGCTCTGGAGTTCATCGCCAGCGCCAGAAACGCCGATGGCGGCTACGGCTACCAGGCCGGCAGCAGCAGCGACGTGGATACCACCGCTTTTGTGCTCCAGGGGCTTCTGTCGGCCGGGCATGAGCCGGTCGGAAACTGGTGCGCGACGTTGCGCTGCAGCTACCTGCTGTCCGTGCAGAACGAAGATGGCAGCTTCTCCGCGTGGGGTGCCCCCTCGCTTTATGCCACCCAGGAGGCGATCCCGGCGTTGATGCACCGGCCATACGGCCCGCTGGCGCACTGGACGTACAATTGCTACGCCGGCTATCTGCCCCTGGTTACAAAGGGCAGCGAGTAGGGGAAGTGACTGTCATCTGCGGCGCGTGGGACAGGCTTTCCGGAGGGACCGGAAAGCCTGTCCCATAACCCGTGAAATTCCTGAAGCACGGATTGGGGGTGACGGTCATCCATCCAGGAGTGGGTTATGAAACGCATCAGTTTTTGGGTAACGCTGCTCATCTGTGCACTCACTCTGGGTAGCAGCCATAGTGCCCGGGCCCAGGTACCGAACCGCGTTGGCCTGGTCGTTGTGCACGGCAATGGCGCCACGATCACCCGCTGCATCGAGTTTACGGAGGGCGAGATCAGCGGCTACGATGTGCTCCAGCGTTCTGGTCTGAGCGTGACGGCTTACGAATCCGCTATGGGGGTCGCGATCTGCGCTATTGATGGTGAGGGATGTGGCAGTGATAACTGCTTCTGTCAGTGCCAGGGGGGCACATGCACCTACTGGACTTACTGGCATCTGAGCGGAGGCAACTGGGTCTACTCCAATGTCGGCGCAGCTCTACACAGGGTACACAATGGCGACGTCGAAGGGTGGCGGTGGAGTGACGGTGCACCACCACCGGTCGTCCCCTTTGAACAGATATGCCCACCGCTGCCCACGGATACGCCGGTCCCAACCGACACGCCGCTGCCCACTGCCACCCCCATCCCTCCCACCGCCACGCCTGTCCCTGCTACCAACACGCCTGTCCAGCCCACCAACACCCTGCCGCCCCCGACTCCTATGGTCTGGTTCAGACTGGATGCCAACCCTATCGCAGCAGGCAGTTGCACTTTCGTGCGCTGGGATACATCCAATGCACTGGCGGTGTATCTGGACGGCGAGCGTGTCAGCGCCAGCGGAAGCCGGCAGGTGTGTCCGACCGTACCACAGGAATACCGCCTGCGCGTTGTCAGCGCGACGGGCGAGCAGATTCATACACTTATGCTGGGCGTGATCGGCACTCCCCCGGCAACCGGGACAAAGCCTCCCACGCCTGTGACAGCTACAGCCACGCCTGTAGGGGGCGCTTCGGATGCGCTACCATCTCCTTCGCCGCGACCCTCGTCCACGCCGACCGTTGCACCAAAGCTTACGGTGGCCGCGACCTCGCCATCTCCATCGCCTTTGCCGCCTGGGCCAACGTCCACATATACACCGTTGCCAACCGTTGCCCTGCCCCAACCGATCACCCAGGCGCCGGGCACGGGGGAGTCCTCTTCTTCAGCCGTAGCTCAGGCATCCCCACGCCCGCACTATGTGGTGTTCGGCACGATAGCTATCCTGCTGATCGCATTGCTGGTTATATTGATGAGACGGGGAAGATGAGTGCCCGGCGGATCATCGGCGGGACAATTTACGTTCTAAGCGGGGCGGTTGGCGTGCTGGCCTTCATATACCCGTTTTTGGTGGAGATACCACGCCAGTCCTATGGACAGGCCCATAGTCAGGATGCCCCTCTGGTCACCGTAGCCCTGGTGGGATTATCGGTTGTTGCACTGTTGGTGGAGCTACAGGGGCGGGAAATCAGTGCCAGGACGGTGGCGCTCCTGGGGGTGCTCGTGGCCATCGCCAGCGTGCTACGTTTTGTAGAGAATGCCGTTCCTGGGCCAGGTGGCTTCTCGCCCATCTTTGCCCCGATCATACTGGCCGGGTACGTCTTCGGCAGCCGTTTTGGTTTCCTGATGGGGGCATTTACCCTGCTGACCTCAGCGTTGATCACGGGAGGCGTTGGTCCGTGGCTGCCGTACCAGATGTTTACCGCCGGTTGGACCGGGATGACCGCCGGGTGGCTCTCACATATGGTACACCGCGTCCTGCACCCTGCGCCCCGCGTCAAAGAAAAGCTCGAATTTGTGATTCTGTGTGTCTTCGGCTTTGCCTGGGGGTTGCTCTACGGCGCGATTGTGAACCTCTGGTTCTGGCCGTGGGCGGTTGGAGCACCGGAGCAAACCTGGACGCCAGGGCTTGGCCTCTGGGAAACGCTCAGGCGCTACGGGGCGTTCTACCTGGTCACCTCGCTGGTATGGGATACGGCACGGGCGGCGGGCAATGTGACGTTGCTCTTGCTGCTGGGGCCGGCAATGTTGAGGGCGCTATCCCGCTTTCGGCAAAGGTTCTACTTTGAGGTGTGTACCGATGCCTGACGCGCGGACGTGGCTTCTGTGGGCACTGACGGTGCTCGTAACGGCATCCCGGGTGCGCAATCCTCTCTACAGCATACTGACGCTGCTGATAGCAGCGGTGGTGGAACTTGTCTGCGCACCGCATCGCAGCACAGGGTTGCCCTCCTCTTTCCGCTTCGGAGCCATCGTAATAGTGCTGGGCGCGCTCTTCAACGGACTGACCGCTCACCTGGGCGATACAGTGCTCTTCTCCCTGCCTGCACAATTGCCACTGCTCGGCGGACCGGTGACGCTCGAAGCACTGGTCTATGGCGCGACTAATGGCCTGGTGCTTGCGGCTATCTTCAGCAGTTTCTCCACATTTAACCGTGTGACGCCGGTGCGCGATCTGGTGCGGCTTGCACCACGAGCCTTCCACGAATCGGGCGTCGTGATCTCCATTGCCCTGACGTTTATCCCGCAGATGATGCGTCAACTGGATGAGATTCGAGATGCCCAGGCGGTGCGCGGTCACCGCATGCGCGGCCTGCGCGACTGGCTGCCTGTTATCCTGCCATTGCTGATGGGTGGGCTGGAACGTGCCATCGGGCTGGCCGAAGCGATGGTCGCCCGCGGGTACGGTGCACTTTCCAACCGCAGGCATTCATTACGCCTCCAGATGTTGTTGCTGGTTGGGCTGATGGTGATGCTTGCGGGCTGGCTGGTCTTTTTGCTGTTGCCGCAGTGGCGGCTGGTGGCCGTGAGTGGGATGATGGCCGGGGGAGGAGTGATTGCCGGACTGTTGTGGCAGACCGGCCGGTCTGTCCCTCATACCAGCTATCGGATGCACCGTTGGACTCTCCGCGATGGCTTTGTCGCATTGGGATGCGGCGTAACGTTGGCCCTTCTGTTCGCGCCGCTGCCCTGCGTGGACCGGAAGGCTCTTTACTATTCCCCCTATCCGCGCCTGTCACCCCCGCCGTTCAACGCGGTTGCCGGATTGGGACTGTTAGGGCTGCTGGTCCCCGCTATAGTGGTCAAAAGAGGGTTCTCGTCCGATGATAGAGATTGAAAACCTTACCTATACTTACCCTGGTGCGCACAGGCCGGCGCTGAACGACCTGAACCTCTGTATCGGCGAAGGTGAATTCGTACTTGTGACCGGGCCTTCGGGGGCGGGCAAGTCCACCCTGCTGCGTTGCCTCAATGGGCTGGTGCCTCACTTTACAGGCGGCAGGATCAGTGGACGCATCACCGTTGCCGGTCACAACCCCATCGCTGAGGGGCCTCAGGTGCTCAGCCGCATCGTTGGCTTTGTCTTCCAGGACCCGCGCAGCCAGTTCGTGTTGGACCGGGTCGAGGATGAGATCGCCTTCGGGCTGGAAAACGCGGCCGTCCCACCGGCTGAGATGCGGGTACGGGTCGAGGAAGTGCTGCATTTACTCGACCTGGCTCCGCTGCGTGGCCGCACTCTGGACACGCTCTCTGGTGGCGAGCAACAGCGGGTGGCTATCGCTGCAGCGCTGGTATTTCGTCCGCGCATCCTTGTGCTGGACGAACCAACCTCCCAGTTGGACCCACAGTCCGCTGAGGATGTGCTCCAGGCCCTGGTGCGCCTCAATCAGGACCTGGGGCTTACCATTATCCTGGCCGAACACCGGTTAGAGCGTGTGTTGCCCTACGCAGACCGCCTGGTCTACATACCGGGGCACGCGGAAAGCCAGCGCAATGTTCTGGCAGGCTCACCCCGTCAGGTCCTGCAGCAGATGGAATTGACGCCCCCGGTAGTGGCTTTGGGCAAGGCCCTGGGATGGGCACCGCTCCCGTTGACGATCAAGGAAGGGCGCGCCTTCGCTGCCAGGCTACCGCTCCCTCCAGACACGCCACGCACTGCGCCACTCCGCCGCCCCGGCTCACGGCTGCACATCCGAGACCTGCATTTTGCCTATAATGGCAGGGAGGTGCTGCGCGGCATTGACCTCCAGATCGCGCCTGGTGAACTGGTGGTGCTGATGGGACGCAATGGATCGGGCAAGACCACGCTGCTCAAGTGTGTTGTGGGACTGCTCCGGCCGGAGCATGGGGAGATTGTTCTGGATGGCCGCCCCGTTACCGGCCGCCATCCGGCCGAGATCTGCCGCCACGTGGGTTACCTGCCGCAGGAGCCGGATGCCATGCTCTTTGCCGATAGCGTCCTGGACGAACTGCAGGTCACGCTGCGTAACCATGGGCTGCAGGACGCCCCGCCTGTCCCACCCGCTGTGCTACTGGCCCGCCTGGGATTGGATGAAGTGGCAGGTTCATACCCGCGCGATCTCAGCGCCGGCCAGCGTCAGCGTGTCGCGCTTGGCGCGGTGACCGTGACCCGTCCCGGTCTGTTGTTGCTGGATGAGCCGACGCGTGGGCTGGACTATCAGCTTAAGCGACAACTTCTTGCCCTGCTGCGCGAGTGGCAGGCCGAGGAGGTAAGTGTGCTGCTGGTCACCCATGACGTTGAGCTTGCCGCTCTTGCTGCCGACCGTGTCGTGATCCTCAGTGAGGGCTGCGTAATTGCCGACGATGCACCAGAGGTATTGGCCGCCTCACCGCTGTTCGCTCCCCAGGTGGCACGGCTGTTTCCCGGCACCGGCTGGCTGACGGTAAATGATGCGCTGATCGGCCTGGGCGTGAGAAAAAACTGAAGCGACCAGAAGGGCAAGCCAGCCTGTCGCCGGCCTGATGTCCGGGGAAACTGCCCCACGTGCCTGCAGGGGCGTCAGCACGGCCGGATCAGTCGCCTCCGTTGACCCTCATCTGTCTCTCAGAATCTTCTCAGCATCCCCTAATACAATTCTCAGGTAGAGAACCCATAATCATGGTATAATCAAAACCTGCGCAAGGACACAGTCGTGGCCGTGTGGGGCGAGCCGCTGGATCCCCCCGCTGCCCGAGTAGATACGCAGAGGGTAAGGAATCGGTTATGGCGCGCATACTGGTTGTAGACGATGACCAGAAACTGCTCAAGATGCTCAGCCGGACCCTCCAGTACGAGGGGTTCGATGTCGCCACTGCTACCGATGGGCGGGAGGCACTGCGTAAGGTAGAGGAGTGGCAGCCTGATCTTATCGTGCTGGATTGGTTGATGCCCGGTCTTGACGGCATTGGGGTCGTGGAGCGCCTGCGGGCAGCGCGCGATGATACCCTGGTCCTGATGCTTACGGCGCGCGATGCGATCGAAAACCGTGTAGAGGGCCTGGAGAGCGGCGCCGATGATTATCTGGTCAAGCCCTTCGCCCCTGCCGAGCTGCTGGCACGTATCCGTGCCCTGCTGCGTCGCCGTACTGTGGCAGCAGACCAGGGGCGGCCGCTCGTCTACGCCGACCTTGTGCTCGACCCGGTAACGCGCGAGACGCGGCGCGGCGACAGGCGGTTCGACCTGACGCCGACCGAGTTTGCCCTCCTCCACTATCTGATGCGCCATCCCCGCCAGGTGCTGCGGCGCGAACAAATCCTGCAGGAAGTGTGGGGCTACGATTTCGGCGGCGACGATAATGTACTTGAAGTGTATATCGGTTATCTGCGCAAGAAGACGGAAGCCGGCGGTGAAGTGCGCCTCATCCAGACCGTGCGTGGTGTGGGTTACGTGCTGCGTGAGGAGTAACAATGTCAATCCGGCTGCGTTTGACTCTGTTGTACACGGCAATTCTGGCCCTGACCCTGACCGGCTTCGGTACAGCGCTCTATAACGTGCAGGCACAATATACCTACGGTAGAGAAGAGCGTGCCCTGGCCAACTGGGGGCAGTTAGTGGTGGCCCACCGCATGATGGGTTACGGCAGAGGACCACAGGTTCCTCTTATCCCGCCGTTCCCCATGGAGGAAGCGCCATGGCCTCGCAGGGCGGGTAACCGGGCTGTATACACACAGTTGCTTGATGTTGATGGCCGGGTGCTTATCCGCTCGGAAAACCTGGAGGACTTTACCCTGCCTGTCAGCGATGTCGGGTTGTATGCCTTGAGGCGAGGAAAACCCTGGGTTGAGAGGGTGACCATCGAGAATGAGAAATTCCTGACCTACAGCATGCCCGTGGTGGTGAGAGGCCAGGTTGTCGAGATCGTTCAGGTCGCTCGTTCCGTGGCGGATCAGGAACGCTACCTCAGTACACTGCGCAGAAATCTGATCGTCGGCGGCGCGGTGGCGGTGCTCTTTGCGTTTGTGTCGGGGTGGATTATGGCTGGCCTTGTGCTGCGCCCGATCCATCGCATCACCCAAACAGCCAGAGCCATCGGGGACGCGCGAGACCTGAGCCGTCGCGTGCAGTATAGCGGGCCGAATGACGAATTGGGACAACTGGCGACCACTTTCAATACTATGTTGGCCCAGTTGGAGCAGGCCTATAAGCAACAGCAACAATTCGTGGCTGATGTCTCCCATGAACTGCGCACACCGCTGACCACCCTGCGTGGCAACCTGGGGCTGCTGCGTCGCGAGCCACCTATCAGCGACGAGGACCGGGCAGAGGTCCTTTCGGACATGGAAGACGAGTGTGAGAGGCTGATCCGCCTGGTGAATAACCTGCTGACCCTGGCCCGGGCAGAGGCCCGGCGCTCATTCCAGAGAGAACCCATCCAGGTCACTCCTCTCCTGGAGGAAGTATGTCGTCAGGCCAGCCTGTTGGACCCTGACAGGCAAATCATCTGTAACCCCGGCTCCGATATACTGGTCCTGGCTGACAGGGACGCGCTCAAGCAAATCTTGTTGATTTTGTTAGATAACGCGCTGAAACATACTGCGGGCGAGGTGACAGTCAGCGCTGCCCTGGAGCACGAGCGGGTACTCCTGAGCGTGCGCGATCGCGGCCCCGGCATTGAAGCCGAGAGGCTCCCCCACATTTTCGAGCGCTTCTCGCCGGTGAAAGGTGACAGTTCTGGCTCGAATACCGGCCTGGGATTGGCGATCGCCAAATCGCTCGTCGAAGCACAGGGAGGAACTATAACGGTAACAAGCCAGGTGGGTCAGGGAAGTGTGTTCACTGTGAGCCTCCCCTCGGCTGGCAGCGCTTAAGCTCTCAGGCATCTGAGGTGATGCGGATAGCCCCGGGGGGTCATTCTCCGCCCGCATTCCTGTGGCGATACGCGGAGCAGCCTTTCCAGGCTGCTGGCAGGCTAGAAAGCCTGCCAGCGTGGCATCATGCCTGCAAACATTTCCATCTGGTACACTCCCCCGGCTCGGACCGGTCTCCGGGCCGTGGCCCGGCCCGAGACTGCCAACACTTCCACCTGGCACACTCTGTGCTATAATGTCAGGCATACCGATCCTGCAACATACGCAGTTACAACCATCCTCAATACTGCACCTGGCGGTGGCATGGGACCCGGTCAGTTCGCCATTCGATATATCATCATCCTCCTGGCGCTTATCCTGGTGGATGTCGGTCTGATTTGGGCCTGGCGTCGTTTCCGCCGGAGGCGTGAGTGGCCGGGCTGCCAGCGTCTCCCCTGGCTCCGTCCGCTCCGTGAGTACGCGACCGTCCATCGGCACGAACTGGTGGCCGGGCTGCTTCTGCTGGCTGTGGCAGCGTATGTCTGGGCTGTCACACCACGCCAGGTGGTTCCCTCTTTTGTCACCGGCCCGGTCGAACACCCACCCCTGGCCGGGCTGGGACGCATCTGGCGCTTTCTGCGCGAGCACATATCCGCCTGGCTCGTGCTCTGGCCACCCGTCGCTGCCATCGCGCTGGCCGGGTTGGGCCTGGTCGGCTGGCGGAGCGGGCGCCGACTTCAGGCTCTCCGCGCGGTAACGCTCCTGGCGCTTCCTGTGCTGGCACTGGAGGGTCAGCTCTTGTTGTTGGAAGGACGCCTCTCGTCTGCTGCCGCGCTCTATGGACTGGCGCTTGCCGGTTTCGTCGCCTGGCTGTTTTTCTTCCGCGCTGCATCGCAGGAGGTACTCTCTCCCGCTCCGCGTGTGGAGAGGACAGAGCTGATACTGCTGATGCTTGTGCTGGCGCTCACCGTCTTCGCGCGCTTCTACGCCCTCTCCCGCATCCCATACGGTATCGAAGGGGACGAAGCCAAATGGACCATCGAGGTCGTCTCGGTGATGTTAGATGGCCGGCATACCATTCAATCCGAGTACCACTATCCCACTATGCCGGTGAGTTTCTATATGCAATTCCCCTTTCATCGCCTGTTGGGGCCGGGTGTGCTCTCAGCGCGCATCGCCGTCGCCACATTCAGCGTACTGGGCAGCCTGGCCTTCTACTGGCTGGTACGGGAATTGTTCGGAGCGCCAGCCGCGCTTCTGGCGACCACGTTGCTGGCTGTCTCACTGATAGACGTGAGCGCCAGCCGCCTGGCGCTGGTCGAGGCGCACGTTAAGTTCTGGGCAATAGCAGGCCTGGCTCTCCTGGTACACGGCTGGCGCGCGCGTCGGCCGCTATACTCCTTTTTGAGTGGCGTAGCGTTGGCGATTGGCCTGCTCACCTACGATACCTTTGCACCACTGCCTGTCGTGGCAGTGATGTGGCTTGTCGTCGCGCTGGCCGATCGGCGGGCCTCGCAGCGGGAATGGGTGGAACATCTCACAGCGCTGCTGACGCCTGTCGCCATCACCGCGCCCTTCGTCGCCGAGTATCTGATCGGGCGCATGCAGTACTACGACCCGGGACGTTTTGACTGGCGCAACAACCTCATCGGGGCTCTCCTGGCCAACTCTCTGGAACTGCTCCAGAACTTCTGGCAGCAGCCATACGGTGACTTTCTGTTCGACCGTTCTGGACCGGTCCTTAACAGCCTGCTGACGCCGTTCCTGTTCCTGGGATTCTTGCTGGCTCTGGCCGGCATCCGTCGGGCAGGATATGCTCTGGCGGCACTCTGGTTCGCGCTGCTCTTTTTCCCTGTGCCGATCTTTACCGGTTCGCCCTACGTGCGCGTTTTCTACCCGGGTGTCCCTGCCATCTACATCCTGATCGTTGTGGCCGCGCTCCTGGCCTGGCGCCAGGTGGCAGCGGCGCTCCCGGACGCATTTCGCCCCGCCCGAATCGCACTGGCAGGGCTGGCTTTGGGTGGGCTGATCGTGCTCAATCTCTACATCTACTTTAACGACCTGCACGACCGCGATGACCGGCGCATCCGGCGCGAGCTGGCGGACATAATCACGCAGGCTGTTGCGCCGGGGCGGCGGGTGTATGTGCCCTACTTCCCCGAGTCGGACGACCCCATCCAGTTCGAGTATCCGCTGGCCCTGCTGGAAGCGCGTCGTAAACTGCCCGCCGATCAGATTGAGCAGCATATCTGGGTGGGCGCGTATGAGCAACTCCTCCCCACGCTCTCCCGTGAAGCGTTGTACGCGGGTAATGTGGCGATTGTGGCGCACCGTGAGTTTCAGACACGGGAGGATGAGCTGGGCTCAATATTGCATACTCTCCAGCGCTGCCTGAACTGGGAGCGTGAGCGGGAGGGGCGCTGGTTCGATCTTTACGTGGTGGACAGGTTCGATATCGAGGCAGCACGATGCGTCGCACCACGGGTGCGCCTGGTTAACCTCTCAGATACCTGGCAAGGTGTTCGCCTGCAATGGTGGATGGAAGATGCATCTGGACCGGCCCAGGCCGTGCTGGCGTGTCGGCGGCTGCGCCCTGACGCACTTGTCGTGGAGGCGGAGGATATGCAGCGCGATGATGGATGGGAGGAGGACTGGCGCTACGTCACCGGCTTCCGTGGGCGTGGTTACCTGGCCGACCGGCTGGTGCAGGGGAGTGCTTACGTGACAGTCACCACCCCTGTGTCGGGAACCTACACGCTCTGGGTGCGCACCCTCCGCCGCACACCTGACCCGTACCCTTTTCATCTGAGTGTTGACGGTAACATCCATACGTTTATGTACACCCAGGGTGACCTGCTCGGCGAGTGGACGTGGCTGGCGATCCCAGACCTGCCATTGGGCGCCGGCAAACATACCATCCGTATGGCACGTCCGGTCCAGAAATATCTGCCGGACACGCTTGCCCTCTTTGTGGATACCCTGATGCTCGTGGGCGATCCGGCGTTCGACCCAACTCTGGAAAGCGAGTGGCTGCCCGGCTTCACGCTACATCAGAACGTACAGCCTCACGAAAGCTCCGGGGTCTTCTGGGAGGACGATGTGGCGCCGGGCCTTTACCGCTGTCAGGTCACCGTCAGCGACGGGGAACGCCTGGTGGACTGGAACGGGGAGAGCGGCGCAAGGTCGAACATAGTGGAGCTGACCATCGGTGACAGAGGACACGCGGTCGAGTAAAGCGGGGCTTCCGACGATGGAAGAGCGGCTGCAGAAGATACTGGCTCGCGCAGGCTTTGGTTCGCGTCGCGCCTGTGAGGAATTGATCCGCCAGGGCCGCGTGCTGGTTAACGGCCAGCCGGCCCGGATTGGCCAGAAAGCCGATCCCGGCCGCGACCTGATCACCGTGGACGGAAAGCCGCTCAGGCTGAGGCGGAAGCATACATACGTGATGCTTAACAAACCGCCAGGTGTGCTCTCCGACGAGGGAGACGGCTCGGGCCGTCTCCCTACCGCCAGGGAGCTTGTGTCGCTTCCGGGCTATCTCTTCCCGGTGGGGCGACTGGACCTGCGCAGCGAGGGGCTGCTCCTGCTCACCGATGATGGAGAGCTGGCCAATCGGCTTACCCACCCACGGTACGCCCATGAGCGAGAGTATCTCGTGCTGGTCGAGGGTGAGCCGGACCAGGCCGCGCTGGAGCGATGGCGGGAAGGGGTCTTTCTCGATGGACGGCTTACGGCGCCGGCACAGGTCACCATCGTTGAGAAAGCAGAGGGCAAGACCTGGTTACGTGTGATCCTGCGGGAGGGGCGCAAGCGTCAGATCCGTCGCGTGGGGGCTATGTTGGGCTATCCGGTGCTCCGCCTGATTCGCGTGCGTATAGGCACACTGCGGTTGGGAGATCTGCAGCCGGGTGAGTGGCGCACACTCACTCCGGAGGAATTGCAGGAGCTACGGAGCATATTGACTGAAACATAGACTATAGACTGGAGCAAAAATGATTCCCGTAATACTCGATACCGATATAGGCACAGACATTGATGACACCTGGGCACTGGCGATGTTACTCAGGTCGCCTGAGCTTGATCTCAGGCTCGTTGTCAGCGATACCGGCGACACCCATTACCGCGCCCGTCTCATAGCCAAAATGCTGGAGAGTGCCGGGCGTACGGACGTGCCGGTCGGCGTGGGTATCCCTCTGGAACAGGCGGAAAAGCCCCAGGCAGAATGGGTGGCGGACTATCAGTTGTCGGCCTACCCGGGCCGCGTTTATGAGGACGGTGTGGGGGCCATCGTGGACACGGTTATGAGTTCGCCGGAGCCGGTCACTTTGATCGCGATCGGGCCTGTGGTCAACATCGCGGCCGCGCTTCAGCGTGAGCCGGCGATCGCAGAACGGGCCCGTTTCGTCGGGATGCATGGCAGCATCCGCCGGGGCTACGATGGCAGGCCACAGGTGGACGCCGAGTATAATGTGGTCAAATATCCCCACGCCTGCCAGGCCGTCTTCGCTGCACCCTGGGAGATCACCATCACCCCACTGGATACCTGTGCTCTGGTGCGGCTTGAGGGGGAGCGCTACCGCGCTGTGCGCGACTGCGATGACCCGTTGATACGTGCCCTGATGGAGAACTACCGCATATGGGCGCGCCATGTCTCCTGGGCCAGGGGGATTGATCCCGATGTGAGCAGCTCAGTGCTGTTTGATACAGTGGCCGTCTACCTGGCCTTCAGCGAGGAACTTTTGCTGGTGGAGACGTTGCCCGTTCGGGTTACCGACGATGGGTACACCAGGGTGGAACCCGGAGCAAGGCTCGTGCGTTGTGCCACGGAGTGGAAAGACCTGCCGGCCTTCACCGACCTGTTGGTTCAGCGGCTGGTTTCCGACTTCTAACTTGAGGTGTAATTACCTGCCCGGCTGCCTGCCGCCGTGTGCCGAGCGGAAAATCGGCCTTTCTGGGCGTCTGTGCCGGCGCGGAAACAGCGGTCGGCGCAGACCGACCGCCGGCCGAAGGCCCGAAGCGGGCGGCTTCAGTCGGCATGGGCAGGCAGTTACCTTGCGGTAGGGTGGTGGGCAGCTTTGTTGGTCGGCCTTCCCCGGCCGGCGCGTCGGCGCAGGCGGACACCCAAGAGGGTGGTTTCAACCGGCCAACAGTTTTTATTGACAGCCCATCTCATCCGTGGTATAGTCCGTACCTGGAGAGATTTATGGTCGGGAAGGGCAGGTTAGTTGCGGCCGGGCTGCTGATCGTGGCCGCAGTGGTCTACCTGATCGTCAGCAAAACTGGCAGCACCGCCCACTACTTCCTCACAGTCGAGGAAGTCCAGGCGTTGGGGGACAGGGCCATCGGGCGTCATATCACCGTCTCCGGAGCGGTGTTGGGCGAGACAATCTCCTATGATCCATCCATTCCTCGTGTGACCTTCACCATTGTCCAGGTGCCCGGCGACCCGCAGGAGATCAGGCGTGCCGGCGGGCTTGCCGCCGTGCTGCACGCCGCCGTCAGCGACCCCACCGCCCCACGCCTGGAGATCATCTACGACGATGTGAAGCCGGATCTTCTCCAGCACGAGGCCCAGGCGATCATCCGCGGCCGTCTGGGAGAGGATGGCCGCTTCTACGCCGACCAGGTCCTCCTGAGATGCCCGTCCCGCTACGCGGAGGAAATCCCTGCCCAGGTGGGGCCATAAATGCTGGCCGAGATCGGTTCCGTCCTTGAAGGGCTGGCCCTGCTGGCTGCGCTGTATGGCGCCTGCGCGACCATCTGGTCAATCCACCGCGCCGATCCCCGCCGGGCTGCCAGCGGCCGCAACGCCATCTACTCCGCCGCAGGTCTGCTCGGGCTGGCTCTGCTTGTCCTGTTGGCCGCTTTCCTGAGCGATCGTTTTCAAATCCGGTATGTCTACCAGCACTCCAGCCGCGACCTGCCGCTCTATCTCAAGGTTTCGGCTTTGTGGGGCGGACAGGAAGGCTCGTTGCTGGTATGGTCGTTCCTCCAGGCGCTCTGCGCCGCTCTGGTGGTGAGCCGCCCGTCTGCGCGATCCCGTTCCTTGACCCCCTGGGCTGCAGTCTTCCTCAGCGCCATCACTGCTTTCTTCACCGGTGTGACGCTCTTCCTCTCCAACCCGTTCTCTCTGCTCAAGCAGGTGCCCCCCGACGGGCAGGGACTCAACCCGCTGCTCCGCCATCCGGGAATGGTCTTCCACCCGCCGCTGATGTACCTGGGTTACGTGATGCTGGCGGTGCCCTTCGCCTTTGCCATGGCCGCCCTGCTGACCCGCCAGGTCGCGAGCTGGACCGCTGTGGCCCATCGTTGGACCATGACGGCCTGGCTGTTCCTCGGCCTGGGGCTGCTGTTGGGCGCGCGCTGGGCCTACGACGTGCTCGGCTGGGGCGGCTACTGGGGCTGGGACCCGGTGGAAAACGCCGGGCTGATGCCCTGGCTTACCACCACCGCTCTCCTGCACGGCGCGGTGATGCAGGAGGAGCAGAAGGGTTTCCGCTTGTGGAATGTGCTCCTGGCGGTCTTTTCCTTCCTGCTTGTCCTCTTCGGCACTTTCTCCACCCGCAGCGGGATGATCGAGTCGGTCCACGCCTTTGCCCGCTCGAATATGGGGCCATACTTCCTGGGTTTTATGGGCCTGATGTTTGCCATCTCACTCGCCTTGCTGGTCCGTAACCGGCGCTTGCTGATCGGCCCGGCTTCTACGGAAGGTTTTCTCACTCGCGATGGGATGTTCCTGCTCACTCTGCTTCTCTTCGCCACCCTCACTGCGTCGGTGTTTGTGGGAAGCGTGCTGCCGACGATCACCGGGGCGCTCAGCGCTCAACGCTTCGAGGCCGGCCCGGCCTGGTTCGACGGGGTGACCGGGCCGCAGTTCACCGCATTGACGCTCATCCTGGGCATCTGTCCGCTATTGGGACGGGCTACGGCGACCTTCGGGCGGCTGCGCGAGCGCGGGCTGCCGGCGCTGATCGGCGCTGTACTGATGACGGCCATAGCGGTGCTGGCCGGCTTTACCGACGCGCCGCTCCTGATCGGTTTCGCTTTCGCCGGCCTAGCCGCCGGGGCGGCGCTGACGGAGCTGACACTGGACACGGTCGCCTGCAGCCGCCGTGACGGCGTCGGACTCCTGGCAGCACTCGCTGTCCTCTTCAGCCGTGACCGCCGCAGGTACGGCGGTTACGTGGTTCACCTGGGCGTGATCCTGATCTTCATCGGTCTGCTCGGCACACGTATGGCTCCCTTCGAGACGGAGAAAGCGCTGAGCGCAGGCCAGGCCGTTGGCGTCGGGCCGTACACGATGCTTCTGGAGGAGGTGCGCCAGGAGGCGGCTGGCGATCATTTCGAGGTCTGGGCTTCCATCTCTATCTACCGCAACGGGCGCCACCTGACGACGTTGAGGCCGCGGCTCGAGCAGTACCCGGCCTTCGAGAACCAGACTGTGGCCGTGCCGGCGCTGCACTCTGCGCTACGCGAGGACCTCTACGTGGTCCTGGCCGGGGTGATACCGGGCCATTCTGTGGCGATGGTCAGGGTCTTTATCAACCCGTTGGCCAGCTTCCTCTGGCTGGGCGGGCTGGTCTTACTGGGGGGCGGTGTAACGGCGCTGTGGCCGTCGGTGCGCGCCGGGACCATCATCGCGCCGCAGGCCGGCCGCCGCAGGCTTCTGAGTGGCATCGCTCTGGCCGCCGTGCTGTTGCTGACGGCTGTCGCGCTGATGATGTGGGGGCCCGGAAACAGCAGGGTGCGTCGTAGCAATGGGCGTCCGCTGGTCGGCCAGCCGGCCCCAGATTTTACCATCGCCCTGCTGGACGGTTCCTGGCTGACCCTCTCGGCGTTGCGTGGGAAGGTGGTCGTGGTCAATTTCTGGGCTTCCTGGTGTCCGCCCTGCGCAGACGAACTGCCCGATCTTCAGCGAGTCTGGAGCGCTTACAGCGAGCGGGGTGTCACTCTGGTCGGCGTGGCTTTTAGCGATGAGGAAGCAGCGGTGCGTGATTTCATTGAGCGGTTCTCACTCACCTACCCGGTTGGGCTGGATGAGAATGGGCGCGTCGCCGGTCGCTACGGCATCACCGGCGTGCCGGAGACTTTCGTGGTGGATGCGAACGGCAACGTCGCTGCCGTCCACATCGGTCCGGTGACCGCGGAACAGCTCATGCAGGACGTGGAGAGTGCACTGCGATAAGCTGCCGTACGGATCGCGGGAGCGGCTGTTGTCAGCGGCGGGAGGCGTGTCAAAAGCAGCAAGGATACTCACAGAACCATGATCGAGACGCACGGCCTGACCAGGTACTTCGGGCCGCGTGTGGCCCTGGCTGGTATCGAACTTTCGGTGTCGGCGGGGGAGTTCGTCACGTTACTCGGGCCGAACGGCGCGGGCAAGACCACTCTGCTGCGCATCCTGGCCACGCTGACTCGCCCCACCTCTGGCTCAGTGCGCATCGCCGGGCTTGACCCGGCGCGGGCTGGCGAGCAGGTGCGGCGCAAAATCGGCTTCCTTTCCCACCGCACCCTCCTCTATGACGACCTGACGGCCAGGCAGAACCTGCAATTCGCCGCCCGCATGTACGACCTGGCCGACAGCGATGCACGGATTGATCAACTCCTGGAGCAGGTCGGGCTGACGGCGCGGCGGAACGACCTGGTACGCACGTTGTCACGCGGCATGCAGCAGCGTCTGTCACTGGCCCGTGCCATCCTCCACCGCCCGGAGGTGTTGCTTCTGGACGAGCCGTACACCGGCCTTGACCCGCGCGCTGCACAGATGCTATCCGGGCTGTTGGCGCAACTGGCGGGAGAGGGCTGCACCATCCTGCTGGCCACGCACGATCTGGCCCACGGCCTGGAGCCGGGCCAGCGTGTATTGATCCTGGCCCACGGTCGTCTGGTCTACGACGAACGCACTGATGCGGTCACCCCAGCGACACTCGCGGCCGTCTACCGGGTACTGACCGAAGAGAGGCCCCTTTGAGCTTCCTGCGCAAAGTCTGGGCGATCTTCGCCAGGGATATCGCCGCCGAGCTGCACACACGGGAGATGGTCAGCGCGATGCTGGTCTTCTCCGTGCTGGCGCTGCTCACCTTCAGCTTCGCCCTCGACCTGCGGGGGGAGATGGCGCGCGCGGCGGCGCCTGGCGTGCTCTGGGTGACGGTGGCTTTCGCTGGTACTTTGGGGCTGAGCCGTTCGCTGGCCCGCGAGCAACAATCCGGCTGCATAGATGGGTTGCTGCTGGCCCCGGTGGACCGCAGCGCGATTTTCTTCGGCAAAGCGCTGGGCAACCTGGCCTTTATGACGGTTGTGGAACTCGTGCTGTTACCGCTCTTCGCCGTCTTGTTCAGCGCGCCGCTGCTGCGGCCGGGCGTGCTGCTGGTGATGGCGCTGGGCACGCTTGGCTACGGAGCGGTCGGCACGCTGCTGGCGGCCATCGCTGTCAACACGCGGGCGCGGGAGGTCATGCTGCCGATCCTGCTTCTGCCGCTGGTCGTGCCGCTGCTTATCGCTGCCGTCCAGGCGACCGCCGGGCTGGTCGAGGCAGCAACGCTGGCAGAGGTGGGTGGCTGGCTGCGGTTGCTGGTAGTCTACGATCTGGTCATCATCGCCGTCTCGGTGCTTACCTTCGGCTATGTCGTGGAAGATTAGGTTCCCGTTGAAGGATAACGCCATGCAGGAGAACAACGACACTGTCGGCCTGGTCCTGGCTGTCCTGAGCAGCGCCGGGGTACTCATTGCGTTGAGCATGGTCTTTCTCTACGCTCCACGCGAGGCAACTATGGGCGATGTGCAGCGCATTTTCTACTTCCATGTCGCCTCAGCCTGGGTGGGCTTTCTCGGCTTCTTTGTCACCTTCATGGCTGGCATCGTCTACCTGGCACGACAGGAACGGCGCTGGGACATCCTGGCCCTCTCCTCGGTCGAAATCGGGCTGGCGTTCATCGCTATGGCAGTCGTCAGCGGGTCGTTGTGGGCACGCCCTGTGTGGGGCACATACTGGACCTGGGAGCCACGTCTGACGATCTCGGCTGTGCAACTGTTGATCTACGTCTCCTACCTTATGCTGCGTACGGTGATCGAGGATCCACAACAGAGAGCGCGTTTCGCTGCGGTCTATGGGATTGCTGCCTTCGTCACCGTACCGCTTTCATGGTTTGCCATCCGCTGGTGGCGCAGCATCCACCCGGACATCCTGACCGGAGGCGGGGGCATGGCGATGACGGTGAAGATGGTACACACTCTGCTGGTGTCGCTGGTGGCGTTCACGCTGCTGTATTTTACACTGCTAAGGCAACGCATGCGCCTTGAGCAGGCCAGCCAGGCACTGGCTGAGTTGAAGGAGTATATGTGGCATACCGCGGAGCAATCACCACAAAGGAGGTGATCCCATGCCCGTGTATCTTGTTGCAGCGTATGGTGTCTTCTGGGGCTTTACTTTTGCGCTGGTATTTTCCATCTGGGCACGCCAGCGGCGCATCGAGCGGGAGATCGCCGCCATACGGGCACAAACGGGGGCGGAGGTGCGTTGACAGGGTTGAAGGAATAAATCACCTGATCCGCGGTTGGTCGGCGACCCGCTGTTAGTCTCTGCCACCGGTAGGTGGGTAATGGTGTCCGTCATATTTTTGCATCCGCCAGCTCAGGCCTTTCTCCAGACCGCATCTGACGCCGCCGAATGGCCACAGCGTAGGGCAACTGCGAGCAGTTGCCCTACAACCGACGTCGTCAGACCGGCCGCACCCTGCTCTCGCCCACGTCTCGTGCAAAAAGTGACGGACACCCGATGGTAATCGCCGCTTGTACGGGTCTCACAGTTGGGCTATAATCATAATTGTTCAGGCTGTGATTGTACGGGCCAGACGCATCTGGCCCGTACACCCCTTTGGGGCTTGCGGCCATTGGGGTCAACTTTTGCTGGCTTGGTGCCTGCCATGCTACCGGGTGGTGTCGGCGCAGGCCGACATCTGGCGCTGAGCGCCTGAAGGGGGCGGTTTCAATCGGCCTGATCAGATTGACCATTGCTTTTCAGGTGAGAAATCCCATGCCTCATGCCCTGCGCGTCGGTGCAGCGATTGATCCGAACGATTCTTACTGGGTGCAGGTACGAGAGGCCGCTTACGCCAGGGCCGATCAGCTCCCTCTCGACCTGATCTCGATCAGCCTGATGGACGACCCGCAGGCGCTTCCCAATGAGAAACATGAGGCTCTGCTGGAAGAACTTCTGGCCCTGGAACTGGACGCGCTTATCGCCTGGTCGCTGCCAGAAGAGCTGACCTATCGCATAGCGCAATCGGGCATTCCCCTCATCCTGCTCAGTGAGACATCGGCCCGTCACCCGCTTTTGACTTCACCATCCGGCCTGTACGAAATTGTGCAGATGGGCATCAGTTACCTGGCCAAAAGGCTGGCCGATCAGAGCCACGTGCTGGCGATAGACAGTCTGGAGCGCACAGGCTGTCAAGACAGCGGCGAAGGCATGATCGTCAAAGTGCGCCAGGCGTTCAAGAGTTACCCCCACGTCGTCCCGAGATACATCACCATTGCTGGTCGCGGGTTGCCTGAGCAAGTCTACTCAGAAGTGTACCGGGCGTTGCAGCAGATCAACGGGCTCGTTGACGCCATATTTGGCCTCTCCGACCACCTGGCACTGGCTGCTCGAGATGCAGGTCGGGAGCTCGGTCTCATTGGCCCACGCACGTTGATCGCCGGCATCGGGGGCACGCCGGAGGCCCTGGCAGCGATTGCCGACGGAAGCATGACAGCAACAGTGGACATCCGTGCAGACGAACTCGGCAAACAGGCATTGGATCTGGCCTATCAGGCCGCGCTGGGCCAGCCGTTGCCTGGTCACTTCGGATACCGTGCCAGGCTGGTTGCGGCACCTGACGTCGCCGAGGTGGCCACACAGAAACTGGTCGCGCTCGCCAATCTGTCCAGCCGCGCGATGAGTGTCAGGCGCAGACAGCAGCAGGAGCGCCTGACCCAACTGGAGACGAGCCTGGAGATCAGCCGGCGGGTAGGTGCAATCCTGGACCATCGTCAGCTCTCTCATGAGATTGCTAACCTGATTCGTACCAACTATGGCTATGACCGCGTCCAGATCTTTCACTGGGTAGAGCAAGAGCAACTGCTGGTCCTGGATCAGGCCGACCAGGCCCAGGGGAGCCAGACCGGCATCCCTCTAACCAGAGCGGGTGTGCTGGGCCAGGCATTGATGCGCAACGAAGCGATCTTTATTCCCGATACACGTCGCAGCGCCCGCTTTCCCCCTGACCCCAACTGGCCCGACACCCGTACCCGCGTGATCCTGCCCATTCATCTGGGTGGCAAGGTCATCGGCCTGCTCGACCTGCACAGCAACCAATCCACCCTGCGCACACGCCAGGAACTGGTAGGGCTGCAATCTCTGGCCGACCAACTGGGCATCGCCATCAGCAACGCCAGATTGTACGGCGAGGCGCTACAGGCTCAGGCCGCTGCCGAAAAAGCCGATCGGCTCAAGACCCGCCTGCTGGCAAACGTCAGCCACGAACTCCGCACCCCGCTGAACGTAGCCCTCAGCTACATTCAGGCCGCGCTCAGCACGCCGAACCCCTATGGCGCCGATCTCCCGCCGTCTCTACTGGAGGACCTTGAGCACGTCCGCCAAAACGCCGAACACCTGCTGCGTGTGATCAACGATCTGCTGGACCTCTCGCGCGCCGAGATTGACGAACTCGACCTTCATCCCGAGATCATTGACCCCCGGCCACTTCTGGAAGAAGTCTTTCGCAGCATGGCCGACAGCCTGGCTCCCCAGAGCACAGTGGCCTGGCGTCTGCAACTGCCCGAGCGCCTGCCGATGATTCAGGCCGACCCCGTGCGGTTGCGCCAGATTCTGCTCAACCTGTTGAGCAACGCGCACAAGTTCACCGAGAACGGCCAGATTGTGCTGGGCGCCGAGGTCGCACCCCCGCACCTGCACATCTGGGTTCAGGATACCGGCATCGGTATCCCGCCGGAGCTGCAGGAGCGCATCTTCGAGCCATTCGTAACAGTGGAGCAGGCCCGCCGGCGTGTCGAGGGCATTGGTTTGGGACTCTCGATCACCCGCCGACTGGTAGCCTTGCACAATGGCACGATGACGCTCGAAAGCCAACCCGGACAGGGTAGCACCTTTCATATCTACCTGCCACTGCCAAACCTGGGTGACCAGCCAGCCTGCTCACCGGAGGCGGCCCAGCCGGTTCTGCTGTGGATTTCAGCCCGAACCGAACCAGCGGCCGAAATCGTCGAATTCAGCCAGCGTCAGGGATTGGAAATCCGCCGATTGCAGGCCGGCGACGATCTGCACGCCATGCTGACGGAGATCAGGCCGGCCGCGCTGGTCTGGGACCTGGTTGGTGCGGCCCCTGCCGACTGGGTGATGATCCAGCGATTGCGCAGTTACCCGCAACTGCAACGGGCGCCGTTCATCCTGTACGGGCAAGGAGTGGGTGAGCAGCCGAACATAGCTACCGGACTGACCAGTCTGGTCACCAAACCGGTGAGTGGGGAGACACTCCTGGAAGCGATCGAGGGCCTGTGCCCTTCCAAGACCGTCGGGCCGATTCTGATCGTGGACGACGACCCGCAGGCTTGCGAGACGTATCGGGGCGTGGTGGCCAGAGGACTGCCGGGATACCTCATCTACACCGCCACCGACGGTGCTGCTGCCGTGAACATCATGGGCCGGGAAACCCCCTGTCTGGTGATCCTGGACCTGGTGATGCCGGGGATGGATGGGTTTGAAGTGCTGGACTGGATGCGGAACAACGGGCAAACCCGACAGGTGCCGGTGCTCATTCTGAGCGCCCGAACCCTCACCTTTGAGGACATCCGGCGACTGGAGCGGCATGCGCTCGTTACCTTCCAGAGCAAGGACGTTCTGTCGGAGGAGGAGACGATAGCCCTGGTGCAAAGAATGCTGTTCGGGGACGGCGCTCTGCCGCCACACACCAGCGGCCTGGTCAAGCGGGCCCTGGCCTATCTGCATCAGAATTATGCCCGTCCCCTGTCGAGGTGGGAGATCGCCAGGGCCATTGGGGTGAGCGAGAACTGTCTCAGCGAGATCTTCCGTCGGGAACTGGGGCTTTCACCATGGGAGTATCTGAGCCGCTATCGCATCAGGCAGGCCAGGGAGATACTGCGTCGCACGGATGACAGCATCACCTCAGTGGCTCTCCAGGTTGGGTTCACCGACCCGGCTTACTTCAGCAGAGTATTCCGCAAAGAAACTGGCCTGTCGCCCAGCGCGTACCGCGAGCAGGCGGGGTAGGGAGACCGTCCGTCCAGACAGGCTGGAAAGTCCGTCCCATTGGCCAGACTGGCTGCAACTGCGTGACTCCTGTCAGTAAACCCCCCGGATGTAGCCAGCTCTACAGATGGGTGTATCCCAAAATTGCAGGACAACTGCGCGCAGTTGTCCCACAAAGTGGCCAGGTCCGACAAAATTGGGACACACCCCTACAAATTTTCCTTAATTGCCTGAGCCACGCTGAGGGGTATGCCATGCACGGCGGCCAGTTGTTCTACGCTTGCGGCGCGGATTGCGTCTATGGAACCGAAGGCGCGTAACAGCGCAGCACGTCGCGCCGGCCCAACGCCGGGTATACTGTCAAGCTGCGAGGCTACCCCTGCCCTGTGCCGTCGCGTGCGGTGGTGTGTGATGGCGAAGCGATGTGCCTCATCCCGCACGTATTGCAAAAGCAGAAGAGCCTGAGAGCCACGGGGAAGCACAAGCGGGGCCGACCTGCCCGGCAGGAAAACCTCCTCCCGCTGTTTTGCCAGGCCTATTACGGGGATCCGCCCCTCCAGATCAAATTGCCTGAGCACCTCGGTCGCAACCCCCACCTGTCCAGGCCCGCCATCCACAACCAGCAGATCCGGCAACCTGGCCCAGCCTTTGATGTCCCTGGCTCCCAGTACTTCCCCCGAGCTGGCGAGCTGCCAGCGGTGGAATCTGCGTTGCAGAACCTGACGCAGGGCGGCGTAATCATCCTGCCCTTCGAGGTCACGGATGACGAAACGTCTGTATTCCGACTTCCGTGGCACTGCGTGGACGAACACAACCATGCTGCCCACAGTCTCGACTCCCTGCGTGGTGGAAATGTCGTAGCATTCTATGCGCACCGGGTGAACGGGCAGCTCCAGCGCCTCCCTCAGCCCGGCGAGAGCTTTTTCATGTTTATGAGCATCTGCCCGCCACTGGGCGCGCAGCGCCGCCAGCGTTTCGGCAGCGTTCTCTGCCGCCATTTTCACCAGCTCCCGTTTCTGTCCCTGCCGTGGCACCTGAATCGTCACTTTTGCCCCCCTCTTGCTCCGCAGCCATTGCTCGATGATCAGGGATTCCTCGATCTGCTCGGGAAGCAATATTTCACCCGGCACGTAAGCAGCCTCTTCGTAAAATTGCTTGAGGAAAGCGGCCATCACTTCCCGCTCATCCTCGTCCTGGGCGCCTTCCAGTACGAAGTACTCCTGCCCCAGCAGCTTGCCACCACGGATAAAGAAGACCTGCACGCATGCGTCGCCATCATCGCGGGCAAATGCGATCACATCCTGGTCACCACCTGACGGCGAGATGATCTTCTGCTGGCTGACGACATGCTGTACCGCCAGCAGTTGATCGCGCAGAGAGGCTGCCCGCTCAAACTCCAGCCTCTCGGCGGCTTCCCGCATCCGCGCCTCCAGGTCTGCCATGACTTCGTTGCTGTGTCCCTCCAGGAAGCGTACCAGGCCGTTGATCATTGTTCGATACTCTTCTTGCGTCACAGCACCGATGCAGGGACCCAGGCATAGCTTTATCTCGTAGTAGAGGCAGGGGCGAGCATCACGACCGGTGATTTCCCTGCCACAGCTCAGGTAGGGAAAGGATTTGCGCAACAGGTCGAGGGTCTGACGCACACTGGCAGATGAGGTATAAGGGCCAAAGTAGCGGCTGCCGTCCTGCTCCATGCGGCGGGTGATCAGCACCCTGGGGAACGGCTCACTCAACGTAATTTTGATGTAGGGATACCATTTGTCATCTTTAAGGCGCACATTGTAGCGCGGGCGGTGCTCCTTGATCAGATTGGCCTCGAGAATCAGGGCTTCCAGCTCTGAGTCGGCGACAATGAATTGGAGCCCGGCAAGCTCAGCCACCAGTGCGCGTACTTTGGGGTTTACCCAGGCCGAGGAGTGCAGATAAGAACGGACACGGTTGCGCAGGTCTACCGCTTTACCTACGTAAATGACCTCCCCGCCAGCATTGCGCATAATATAGACACCCGGCTTGTGAGGGAGAGACTCAACCTGGGTCTTGATATATTCCGCTACTTCCATAGGGCCTGGCATTACTCTTGTACAGGCTCCCTCTTACGCACAATCAGCACCAGACTCGCACATGTTCACCCATACAACCACGTTCTGCCCCCTGCGCTGGCCGATTGGCCGCCAGACGTTGCCGGTTGGCCCTGGCCTGGCTGATGCAGGCCGGGGCGTCTTCCATTATACCACTGTCCACTCCTCCGGGGCAAGGCGGACATGCTTGTGGGGTGGGTATCACTTTTTTGCACGAGAAGGGAGCGAGGCAGATTATGGCCGGTCGTGACGACGTCGGTTGTAGGGCAACTGCGAGCAGTTGCCCTACACTGTGGCCGGTCTCCAGACCGCGCCCGACGTTGCCACGATGGGAAGTGGATGCCGTAATCCGGCCAAATAACCGCCGGGTTGGGTGGCCCGGTCAGAGACCGGCCATAGCCTGGGTAGCCTGCTGCCTGTGGACATAGGCCCGGCGTAGAGCTGGAGGAACTGTGAGGCGCGGACCCCGCGACCAGGCATTTAGAGCCTATCCGAAAAACCGTACAAGCGGCATCCCTATGCCGCTTATACCGACGCATAGGGATGCGTCGGTTACGTTTTTCGGATAGGCACTTAAGCTGCTCTGGCTTACCGGGAATATTTGTGGTATCATTTGGCAACGGGAGGTGATTATGGAGCAGAAAGTAATATGCCCTTTCTCGAAGTTAGTTGACTTGCCCCTGCTCTCCCGTGTGCGTCGCAACCATGCTCTGGAGCATGCCACACTTCATGTCCTCAGTGAACGCCACCCGCACTTAAAGCTTATGGGCCGGGCGTCGCTATGGGGATTCTATATCTATGGCAGTCTCTCAGCCGGAGAAGTGCTCTCCGCCGCTCAGGAGGGGTTGCTCCGACTGAGGTCTGGCCAGCGCAACATGGCAATTCACCCTCAGTGTGGCTCGAACTATGTCGTGGCAGGGGGACTTGCCGGGCTGGGAGCGTTTATAGTCCTGGACAGCAGCCGGAATCGGCGCGAGACTAACTTCCTGAAACGGCTTGCCTACCTGCCGCTGGTCTGCGCTGTGGCGACACTGGGTATCATCATGGCAGGCTTCGTTGCCCCGCTCTTTCAGTCTCTGGTGACTACCAAAGCCGATATCGGTGACCTCCGCGTGCTTGGCGTGGTGCAGGAAAATAGGACGGGTATTCCCGTGTACTTTGTGCGCACCAGCCAGCCTTTTTCAGGAATTCGATGACCGGGACAGTCCCCACTTTTTACGTGTTCCACGGCACGGACGAGTTCACCTGTGCCGAGGCGGTGGCCGATCTGAAGCGACGGCTCGGCCCACCGGATGTGGTGGCGCTGAATACCGTTCACCTGGACGGCAAAAAGGTCTCCCTGGCTGAGCTGCAACATGCCTGTGATGCCGTCCCGTTCCTGGCCGAGCGAAGGCTGGTCATCGTGGAGGGGCTGCTGACGCGGCTGAATGCCCGCCCGGAGAAAGGCTACCTGGAGTCCTTATGCGGTTACCTACCCAGGCTGCCGGAAACGACGCGTCTCATATTCATAGAACGCGAAACGCTACCGGCCACTCATCCCGTCCTGAAGCTGGTGCATGAAGGAGCGCGCGGCTATGTCAGGCAGTTTAACCCGCCTGATGGCAAAGAGCTGCCCGGCTGGATCACAAAGCGGGTGCACAGGTACGGGGGAACGATCGAGCAGAGGGCAGCCCACCAGCTCGCTGCTGTGGTCGGTGCCGACCTGCGCCTGCTCGATCAGGAGATTGTCAAACTGGTCACCTACACCAATGGAGTGCGCCCTATCACACTCCAGGATGTGGAAACGCTCGTGCCCTACGTACAGGCAGCCGTCGTTTTCGACCTGGTGGATGCGTTGGGGCGACGCGATGGACGTTCCGCTGCTTATACGTTACACCGGTTGCTCGAGGCAGGCGAGCATCCTCTGGGACTCCTGGCGATGATCGCACGTCAGTTCCGACTCCTGCTACAGGTCAAGGAACTGAAGTCCAGGGGGCTATCCTCGCGCGAGGCTGCCCGGATACTTGAGCTGCACCCATTCCCCGCGAGCAAGCTATACGATCAGGAGGCTTACTTCACCGCCGACCAGTTGGAGAGCGTGTATCGCCACCTGCTGGACATTGATGTGGCTGTCAAGAGCGGTGAGATCGAAGCTGATATTGCACTCGATCTGCTGGTGGCCGGGCTGGCAGCGCGAGAGTAGCTTTCAAATCACCACGGAAACCACCAGCCAGGCAGCCAGCGCAGCGAAGAGGAGCGCTGTCCCGAGTTTGATCGTCGCCGTGTTATGGCGCAGAAAAAGCCCCAACCGCAGAGAGCTGGTGCCCAGGTAAGCGAGTATGAACACTATTACCAGCGGGAGAATGAACATCAGGTTGTACAGCAGTAGAAACGACAGCGCCCGTACCTTCAGCCCCGGCTGACTCATCACAAAGATGATCGTGGGCAGGTAAACCTGCCCGGTGCAGGCAAGCTCCAGCAGCGAGATCACCATCCCCACCGGCAGGGCCACCAGTGCGAAAACACGCACGTTACCGGAACGCCGGATAATAGAGTGAATGTGCCTGCGCAACCCCTCTGGCATCACCAGCGCCATGTCCGTAATCCCGCCACGGCGTGCCTTCAGGTAGTCGAGAAGGCTCAGCACGGCGAGCGCTCCGCACATTAACGCCGTCAGGCCGATCACCAACCGCCCCAGTACGGTGTACGACGGCACCCTGTTTAATACCCGCCAAAGCCCGATGCCGACCAGCGTATAAGCCAGGAAGACCCCCAGCGCAAAAGCTGCGCCCACAGTCAGTACAGCCGCCCCTTTACGCCCCGTAAATGTGAGGTAGGAGATGAAGAAGATCAGGGTAGCGAAAGCACACGGGTTCAGACCGTCCAGCAGCCCGGCGAGCACCACGGTCATCACCTCGGGCAACCTGACCTCAGGCACTTCTGCATCTTTCCAGAATCTCTCTGCGCCTCCGGAGAGATGCTTTTCCAGAACTCGCTTCAGGTTGTCAGGGGTGATTTCTTCTTTGCCGATGAGCGCATCGTCGCCGATGAAGACGGCAGGGGTGTGGAGGTCCTTCTCCCGTCCGATGCGTGCCGCCATCCAGCGGGCCAGGTCAACCCGTTCGTTGATGTTGAACTCCTCGACGAGCATCTGGGGGTAGAGGCTACGCATATATTGGATATCGGACTCGGCCCGGCTGCATTCCTGACATCCCACCTGGTAGAAGTAGGCCACCCAAATCGGGGGAGCGGCCGGGGCGCACACCGGTGCGTCTGATGTGCAGGCCTCAGCTTCTGCTATCACCGGTGGCTGCAGGCTCAACACGCTCCCACCCTGACCATAGGGCGTCACCGCCTCCAGGCCGGGGATGTCCGGCCAGGCAGTGCCCTGACCGGCCAGGCATGTTTCAAGCACACAGCGCAGACGCTCGCGGATCTCATCCTCCCCAATGAGCACTTCTCCTCCTACCACCAGCATGGGGATGCCGCGCTCTTCTGGGGTCACACCGAACATCTCCTCAGCCCGGAGCAGCATGGCATATTTTTGGGGATCAATTTCCCCTGTCCTGGTGGGATCGTGGAACTGGACCAGTTTCATTTCCAGGCGCTGACCATACTCTGCCTGAAGCGGGAGGAGTACTTCATTGAGGACGGTAACACAATGGGGGCAGTCGTCCCGATAAAAGTAGACCAGTCGGACGGTTGCGCCACCCTGGGCGAGCACCGGGGCTGTCACTCCCAGGATAAGCGAGGGCAGCAATATCAGCAGAAAAAGCTTACTTTTGCGCGCTGATTTGACCATACCTTGCTACCGCAACATCCCGCGAATGATAATGTCCACCGCTTCCTCTTCGCTTAATCCGCGAGCCATCAGAGTCTCCAGTTCTTTCTTGCCCACGCTGCCGATGGCTGCCTCATGCGTTACACGTGCGCGTTCGTCGCGCACGACGACCGTGGGGACATTGCGTGCTATCGCGGTATCGCGCACAATCTCGGTGCAGTCCATATGTCCCACTGCTTCAGGGGCATTGCCTTCAGCGGTGGTGTAGACTGCGCTGGTAGCGCGGTCGCGCACGGCAGCCCTTGTCTTGGTCAGGCCACGCGCTCCCCTGCCGTTGAGCCGCACGATCTCATTGATGATGATCTCGTCGTCGCCTGAGCCGTAGGCTTTTGTCACCAGCTCGGCAACACCATAGGCTGCGACGTCAACCTCGAAGTTGATCTCCATCCGCCCTACCCGGCCCTGTACCAGGTCAAACTCAACTTCCAGCCTCCCCCCCTCGTCAACCTGAGCGTGGGTCGCAGGGAGCACTTCGATACCGCCGTAGGGGCCGTGGTAGTGCCCCTCGGTGTAACGCATTGTCGCGCCTGGCCCGACGTAGACCTTTGCGTCCATGATATGCTTGAGATTGACCGCGTTAGGGAACGTGCAATGGGCCACGAAGCCGATCTCTGCCCCGGGCCCGATGTCAAAAGTGGATATGATCTCCTGAACACCTTCCTCCGAGACCATGCCGAAACAGAGATGGACAGGGTACTCGACACGTGTACCCGGAGCGACCGTGATATATGCTCGCACGCCTTGCTCTAACTCCTCGGCCTGGATATCCACTCCCTCAACCAGGTTTACTGCCAGCACATGATTACTGCTGATCACGGCGCTGGCCACCCTGGGCACCCGGAGCAGGTCAGCTTTGCCCCCCGCCTGCTCATAAGCCTTGATGATGGCCTCGAACTCGCGAGCCCAGGCCGGGTCTCGCTGAGCCAGTAGCGAAGCGACTTTATCCTTCATCACACACCCTTTCTGTGACCACCCGCCGATACATCCCGTTGGCTTCTTCACCCCAGGGCTGGCTGCCAAGGCGTTCACCATGTGGCCGGCAGTGTCTGGCGAAATATTCCCGCACCACATCGGGCACTCCCGTGCTGACTACAGTACCACCGCACATCAGCGAGGCAGCATCGGCCACGCTGATCATTTCATCCCGATGTGTGATCAACAGCACTGTGATGCCCTCAGCGGACATACGGCGGAGCAATGCTGCGATTTCTTCCAACCCAAGCATATCAATCCCGGAGTCCGGCTCATCGAGGATGGCCAGACGGGGTCGCATGGCATATACAGCGGCCAGTTCGATACGCTTCCTTTCCCCACCGGAGAGGGCCGAATCCACCGCCCGCGCCATGTAGGCCTGCGGGGAGAGCGCGACCGCTTCCAGTGCCTCCTCGATGCGCTCCCGCGATGGCTTCTTCATCCCCAGTGCCAGGTAATCGGCTACAGGCAGGCCCTCGAAACGGGCCGGTTCCTGCCAGGCCAGAGTGATGCCCAGGCGTGCTCTTTCGGTGATCGGCAGGCTGGTGATATCCTGGCCGGCGAAGACGATGCAGCCCCGCTCGGGCCTGTACCCTTCGGCACCCATCAGCGCAAGGGCCAGGCTGGTTTTTCCTGAGCCGTTAAGTCCGACCAGCGTGTGGACCTCTGTCTCCCGGATGACAAGGTTGACGCCGCGCAAAACCGTTGTGCCTGGGCGCTGTACCCACAGATTCTCAACTATCAGCAATTTACCGTCTTTGTCCATAGTCTCAACCTCGCGCATTCCGGCCCGATACAATACAACTCACCCCTACAGTCACTGCCTGAACAGATCAGGCCTCTCACCCGTCGGCCGGCCCTTGTCTGGCTAAGTGCCTATCCGAAAAACGTAACCGACGCATCCCTATGCGTCGGTATAAGCGGCATAGGGATGCCGCTTGTACAGTTTTTCGGATAGGCTTTAAGTATACTGCAGACAGGGTATACGTCAACTGTGCAAAGGCGCAGGGTGGCTATTCAGGCAGTCAGAGGTGACTGTCACCTTCCCCGGTACGGCAATCTCTTTGCCCACTTCGCTCTACTAACAGCCGGGGTAGCATGCGTATCTCTTCACTGCCCAACATGACCGCCACCGTGGCATAGATGAGCACGCCGAGTAATCCGCTGCCCACGCCTGTCACCAGCGATCCTGCGCCAGGCAGCAGCATCTGGAAAGCAATCAACGCTCCACCCATCACTGTTGCGGCCAGCATGGTGCGTGCTGATGAGATGCCCAATTTCCATCCCTCGGCTCTTCCCACCAGCCGTCTTGCGGCCAGCAGCAGGAGGACTACCTGCAGGCCGGCGCCCATGGCATTGGCCAGCGCGATGGCGCCCTGCTCCAGATACGGTAGCAGCGCCCACCCCACTGCAGCATTAAGTGCCAGGCCACACGACGCCGCCCACAGCGGCGTCCACATGTCCCGCCGGGCGTAGAACACACGCGCCACCACCTCCAGCACGCTGTGAGTCACCAGCCCCAGCGCAAGGAACCGAAGCGCCTGATAAACCCGGGCAGTAGCCAGCTCGTCAAACACACCCCGCTGCAGGAGCAACGCTGTCAAAGGTCGGCCCACCACAACGAGTCCCACCGCGGCCGGTATGCTCAACGCCAGGATCAGCCGCAGCGCCCAGGAAAATGTGCGTCGCAGGTCATCTTCATCCCCCCGACTGGCCATCCCGGCCAGTGTGGGGAATACGACGGTCCCTATCGCTGTGCCCAGGATGGTCTCCGGCAACTGCATCAACTTCCAGGCATACTCGTAGGCAGCGATTGCACCCGCGGGCAGGAAGGAGCCGAAAGTCGTGGGCAGCACAAAGGTGACGTAGGTCACGCCCATGCCCAGCACACGTGGTCCCATCAGCCGTAACAGCCCGGGAAGCGCGGGATGGAACAGCACGGGCATCCAGTGCGCTCTGTGTTGGACCAGCCAGGGGAGTTTGACCAGCAGGTGAGCCAGCGCACCTCCTATCCCTCCCCAGGCCAGGCCGAAGATACCCCAACGTGGCGCCAATACCAGCGCTCCCAGGATCCGTCCTGCCGTGTAACACATGGGGCCCAGCGCAGGGAGCAGGAAATGTTTGTGTGCTTCAAGCGTGCCGGTGAGCACCGTGCTTGCGCTGAAAACGAGCGTCTGGATCAGCACCAGGCGCATTAACCTGGTCGCCAGCGCTGCCTGGGCCGGCTGTTCGATGAACCCGGGCGCCAGGGCCAGGATGATGGGACGGGCCAGAATGGCAGCAGCCATGCAGGCCAGGCCCGTGACGATCAGCACCCAGTTGATCACGCAGGAGAAGAGGCGCCACACTTCCTGACGTCCAGAGTGGCAGATGACGTTGCTTAGCACGGGGATCAGCGCTGTCGTCAGAGCGGCGCCGGTGACAATGGTGTTCAGCCCTTCCGGCACCTCAAAAGCCGCGAAGTAGGCATCCAGCACCGCTGACGTGCCGAAAGCCCGCCCCACCGCTGCCTCACGCACGATACCCAACAGCTTATCCGCAGCGAACAGGCAGGCCACCAGCAGCGCAGAACGGACAATAGAGGAAGTCTGTCGGGGCAGGCCAACAGGGGATCGTTCGTCCCTCTGATCTGTTTGCGGAATGGTGCCGTTACTCATCTGATTCCAGCCGCCCCTCGCGCCAGCGCACCACGCGCACATCCCATGGATTGCCGCTGACAGGCAGCAACTGCTCGAGCTGTGCCGCGAAGGTGGCCCTGTCTCCACTGGTGTAGAAGACATGGCGGCCATATGCACGCGGGCCCGCTGCTCTTCCTTGCTGTGCGAGGACGCGCGCGGTTTGACGGGCCACTGCCGGGGCGGGATCAATCACCATTACCCCATTCCCTGCTATGCGCTCGATGAGGGGGCGCAGAAAGTGGTAGTGGGTGCAGCCCAACACCAACTGGTCTATTCCTGCTTCAATCAGGGGGGTAAGGTACTGCCTGAGCAGTGCTTCTGTTACGGGGGTATCCAGTGCCCCGGCCTCGACCGCTTCTACCAGCCCCGGGCAGGCCTGGGTCAGTACCCGCACACCACCGGCGTACCTGTTTATCAGGCTGGCAAAGAGTTCCCCCTGGAACGTGGCCGGGGTGGCAATTACGCCTACGGTGCCATTGTGTGTCCTCTCGACGGCAGGTTTAACCGCAGGCTCCATCCCCACAAAAGGCACCTGTGGGAAGACACGTCGCAGATGGTGGAGTGCAGCAGCAGAGGCGGTATTGCAGGCGAGGACGATAACCTGCGCGCCTTTTTCCACCAGGAAGCCGGCGATCGCTTCTGAAAACGCACGTACCTCTTCCAGCGCGCGCGTCCCATATGGTACATGGGCCTGGTCGGCCAGGTAGAGGATATCCTCGCCGGGGAGCAGGCTGGCGATCTCACGCCACACGCTGAGTCCTCCCACACCAGAATCAAAGATGGCGATAGGGCCTCGCTCGCTCACTGTGAAACCCTCTCAGCCCCGGCGCAGGAGTTTGTAAACCCCCAGTACCAAAACCACCATCTGCAGAGTAAGGAGCAGGGTGACCCCTCGCTCTTTAAGTTTCGTCATCCAGGATGGCGTTATCTCCACAGCGTCCTGCTCTGCGAAAAGGGGGGTCTCCGTGGGCAGGGGTGTCCAGGTAGGGAACAGGGTGGTGAACGGGAATGGCATCTGGGCCAGGGGAGTGGGAGAGGGCCGGAGCGGCCGTGGCGTCACAGCGATCATTGTGGGTACGGGCGTCGCGCCCTCTTCGACTATGGCTGGCACCGATGGTACCTCAGTGGACGTTGTGGGTAAGATAACAGGCTCATGGGTTACCTCGGACACTGGCTCCGTGCCCACGCTGAGCACGATGGTATCGGCGGATGCAGCAGTACGGCCGGCCGCGTCGCGGAATTGCACGTAGACGGTGTGCTCGCCCGGCACGTTCGGCAGGGTCCAGGGGACAAATGGCTCCCAGGGCTGCCACGGCAGGTCCTCAAAAGCAGGCTCGTTGCTGACACGTATTTCGATTGCCTTCCCCATAAAAATTGCACCCTGTCCTCCAGGTCGGGCCTCTTCGTTGCTCAGGTGGAGCGCTACCAGAGGATCGTCGGTACTGGGGGCATCGTCATTGATGAAGATGGGCAGCACATTGGGCCGCGCACCGAAAGTGAGCACGTAACAGCGCCGCCCGGCAGCGTCCACAGCGACGCCTATGCCAACCTCCCGGTAGAGAGCGCTGAGGAGTCCGGCGCTCTCTGAAGGCTCCTGCAACAGGGTGGTCAGGCCCTCCTCGACCTCGCCAATCCAGATGCTTTCTCCTGCGATTAGCTCGCCGGTCTCTGAGGTCCAGGCTGCATAACCGGCCGCCGCGATACGCTGATGCGGCAGCGATCCATCGCTGCCACGATGGGGGTCATCTGGGTTCGTGCCGTGGGCTGCAATGTCGTCGGCGTGTCTTTGTGCCGCAGCGGTCAGCAGCCTGGACAGGCTGTAAGGGACCAGTCCGTTATCCAGGCGGGCCCGGTTAAGTGATGTCAGCCAGAGGGCTACCGGGTCGGTCTCCTGGGCAAGGACACTCTCAATACGACGACCCGCAACCGTAAGCAGGGAGCTTATAAGAATTGTGATGAGTAGAGGTATCAGGATGCGCAATGCATTCCGCATGGCTCAGATTTTAACACACAGCGGACCAGGCGCAAGCAAGGAATGTGCATGGTGGGGCAGGCCGGACAACCTGCCCGGACGGCACTTATACTGCGCACGGGTGAATTTTGGACTTTTCCTGAGCGTGGTAGCACGTGGTTAAATGGTATTCATTCAGCCTGCGCCCGCCGGACCACAGTCCGGCGGAGCAGATGGCACTGAGCCACCTGGGGTGTCTCAGTGTGGCCAGTGTCTGCAATGTCTGGGTATTTATCCAGCCTGCGCCCGCCGGACCACAGTCCGGCGGAGCAGAGGGCACTGAGCCACCTGTGGGTGTCTCAGTGTGGCCAGTGTCTGCAATGTCTGGGTATTTATTCAGCCTGCGCCCGCCGGACCACAGTCCGGCGGAGCAGAGGGCACTGAGCCACCTGGGGGTGTCTCAGTGTGGCCAGTGTCTGCAAAGTCTGGTCCGGGCGGACTGTGGTCCGCCCGGCACAGCACGGGCAGGCTGAATAGAGGGCACTGAGCCAGCTGGGGTGTCTCAGTGTGGCCAGTGTCTGCAAAGTCTGGGTATTTATTCAGCCTGCGCCCGCCGGACCACAGTCCGGCGGAGCAGAGGGCACTGAGCCACCTGTGGGTGTCTCAGTG
>DAOTYA010000269.1:0-9314 GCA_034435075.1 Anaerolineae bacterium | reverse complement strand
GAAGTCCGCACCCTGCCCGTGATCCTGACGTGGTTCAACTCCACCTACACGGGTCAGCCCGCGCTGATTATGGCCGCGACGGTGCTCATCGTCACCCCAATCCTGCTGGTCTTCGTCAACTTCCAGCGCTGGATTGTCCAGGGCTTCACCTTTTCCGGCTTCAAATAGGAGAGAGTATGCGACGCTGGACTCTCTGGCTGACATTGTTGGTAGCCCTGTCCTGGTTGGGCAGCGCCTGCCGGGCGCGCCCGCCCGCGGGCCCGGACTGGCACGCGGTGCACGATTTCCTGTACCAACTCCAGCACGTAGACCCGGAGCGCATCGGCCAGACGGCCTTTGACCTGGTGGTGGTGCCGATTTCCATCGCGGGCAACTCCCCGGACGTCGTTCCGGCCCTGAAGAACTCCCCCGGTGGCCCCAAAATCGTGCTCTGCTACATGAGCATCGGGCAGACCGAGAACTACCGCTGGTACTGGAACCCCGATTGGGCCAAAAATCCGCCGCCCTGGCTGGACGCTCCGGACGGGACCTGGGCAGGGGACTACTGGGTGCACTACTGGGACCCCGAATGGCAGCGCATCATCTACGGAACCCCCGATTCGTATCTGGACCGGATTCTGGCCCTCAACTTTGACGGGGTTTACCTGGACCGGGTGGACGCCTACTGGTACTATCAGGAGCAGGGCCGCGCGACGGCGGCGCGGGAAATGGTGGACTTCATCCTGGACTTCACCCGGTACGCCCGTCAGAAACGCCCGGGCTTCGGCGTCTTCCCGCAGAACGCCGAGGAACTGGGCCCGATGTTCCCCGACTACATGGAAGCGATGACCGGTATTGGCGTGGAGGACCTCTACTACGGCTACCCGCGCGACCACGAACCCAGTCCGCCCGAATGGACGGCCCAGCGCGAGGCGATTCTGGACCAGTGGGTAGCGGCGGGGAAACTGGTCCTGACCATTGACTACACCGCCCGTCCCGAGCAGATTGCCGATGCCTACTGCCGCGCGCGGGCCCGCGGCTACATCCCCTACGTCACCGACCGCTCTCTGGGCCGCCTGCGCATCAACCCCGGATTTGAGCCGGAGAAAGACCCCAGCGAATGGCCCTGTCCTTAAGGAGGATCCAATGACAAAGATTGCCTTTATCGGCGCCGGAAGTCTGGAATTCACCTGGAGCCTGGCACGCGATATCCTCACGTTCCCTCTCCTGCAGGATGCGACCCTCGCTCTGATGGACATCAACGCCGAACGGCTGGAGTGGGCCAGAAGGGGGGTGGAAAAACTCATCGCGGCCGGAGGATACCCCGCCCGGGTGGAAGCCACGCTGGACCGGGCCGAGGCCCTGAAGGGCGCGGATGTCGTCCTGACAACTATCCTGGCGGGCTCCACCGAGGTCTGGCGACACGACATTGAAATCCCGATGAAATACGGGGTGAACCTCAACGTGGGGGATACGCGCGGGCCTGCGGGCATCTTCCGTTTCCTGCGCACGATCAACCCGATGATGGAAATTGTGCGCGATATGGAGCGGTACTGCCCGGATGCCGTCCTGCTCAACTACACCAACCCGATGGCGATGCTGGTCTCGGCCATTCAGAAGCAGAGTTTCATCACCGTCACGGGCCTGTGCCATTCGGTCCAGGGGACCGCGATGATGCTGGCCGACTGGATCGGCGCGCCGTACGAGGAGGTGGACTACCTCTGCGCGGGGATCAACCATATGGCCTGGTTCCTGAAATTTCAGTGGAAGGGGAACGACGCCTACCCCCTCATCTACCAGGCCGTCACGGAGCGCCCCGAAATCTACAACGCCGAGCCCGTGCGCAACGAGATGTTCCTGGCCCTGGGATACTACCCCACCGAGTCCAGCGGCCACAACTCGGAGTACAACTGGTGGTTCCGCAAACGCCCTGACCTGATTGAGAAGTACTGCACCCACGGCACGAACTGGAACCCCGGTGAGTATGCCTACATCCTGAAGGAATATCAGCGCCGGGAGGCGACCTGGAAACAGGAGGTTCAGGAGCGTCTGGAACGCCCTCTGAAAGCGGAAGACCTGCAGCGCGGGCACGAGTACGCCGCTTACATCATCAATGCCCTGATGGGCGGTGAACCGTTCCGGTTCAACGGGAATGTGCGGAATACGTGCCTCATCACCAATCTGCCCCAGGATGCCTGTGTGGAGGTGCCCGTACTGGTGGACCGGGCGGGCTTCCACCCGTTCCACGTCGGCGCGCTTCCCCCGGAGTGCGCCCTGCTGACCCAACTCTCCAGCGGCATTGAGGAGATGGCGGTGCAGGCCTCTATCGCGGGCGACCCGGTGATGGTGTACCGCGCGATCTGCCACGACCCGCTCACCGCCGCCGTCCTCTCCCTGTCCGAAATCCGGCAGATGGTCAACGAACTGTTCGCCGTCCACAAGGACTACCTGCCGCAGTTCAAGGTGCACAAGGTGTAGCATTGGACCGCCGCGACTTTCTCCGATATTGCGCCCTCGGTTTCGGCCTGCTGGTCGGTGGGCCTCTATTGACCGCCTGCCGTCGGAAAGGAGGAGGGATGATAGAAATCACTCCGGGTCCGGATGCCTCTTTCGGCATTCATCGCAATGGGGAGGTTATAGCGGAAGGCCGTGTCCTGCTCTGGGTAGAGGGAACCCCTCTGGAAGCGACCTCTGCGTCCAGCACTCCAGGGGACCGAAAGGTCCAGGTGACCTACACTGTGAGGAAGGGCGGCACCCTGAGTTTGGAACTGAGCCTGACCGACCTGGGCGACAACGCCTGGGGTCTGCACTTTCTGCTGGCAAATGCAGGCCAGGACTCGCTGACCCTGACGCGCCTGCGCTGGGAGGTACAACTTCCGGCGTCGGTCTGGGCGGACCCCCTCTGGACGATGCAGGGGGCGGCCGTCGGTTGGGGGCAGGACTTCGCGTTCCCGCTGGGAGTCCGTTTCCGGCGCGATAACTATCTGGGCCACCTGCAGGATGCCGAAGGGGGCGGCATTCCCGTGGCCTACTGCTGGAACCGGGAGCACGGCCTGGCCATTATGCACCTGGAGACGACGCCGCTGGAGTGGTATATGCCGGTGACGCGCGACGCCCGCGGGGTGGTAATGGCCTTTGAGCGGCGCGCGCCCCTGTCGCTGGGGCCCGGCGAGACCTGGGGGTCACCCTCTTTCGCCCTCTCCTGGCACCAGGGCAGCGATTTCTTCGCCCCCCTGGCCCGCTATCGGGAGTGGCTGGTCCAGCGGGGCCTGCGGCCCGCGCCTCCCGTGCGCGCCAGTTATGACCCCGCCTGGTGCTCCTGGGGCTACGAGTTTGACGTCCGCCCCCAGGACGTGCTGGATGTGCTCCCGGTGGCCCGCGCGCTGGGCATCCGCTGGTTCACCCTGGACGACCGCTGGTTTGACGCCTACGGCGACTGGAACCCCCGACCCGATACCTTCCCCAAAGGTGCGGAGGACATGCGCCGGATGAACGAGGCCATCCACGCTGCCGGAGGCCTCTCCCAGATATGGTGGTATCCTCTCTGCGCCGAGGACGGCCACGGCGCCTGGGAGAGCCACACCTACGGCCTCTCCCAAATCCTGCAGGCGCACCCCGACTGGGTGGTGCTGGACCGGGAGGGCCGGGTGGCCCGCAACAACCGCCACCTGGCGATGCTCTGCCCCGCCCTGCCGGAGGTCCAGGAGTACACCCTGGGGCTGGTCCGCCGGTTCATAGAGGACTGGGGGTTTGACGGCCATAAACTGGACAACGTCTACACGATGCCAGCGTGCTACAACCCTGCCCACCGCCACGCCCGTCCGGTGGAGTCCATTGAGGCCTTCGGCGAACTCTACCGCCGCATCTTTGACCTGACCCGTCAACTGCGCCCGGAGGGGGTGACCCAGATCTGCCCGTGCGGGACGCCCATCACCTTCAGCCTGCTCCCCGCGACGGACCAGACGGTCACCGCCGACCCCACGTCCAGCGCCCAGGTGCGGCAGCGGATCAAGTTCTACAAGGCACTGAGGGGGCCGCGCGCGGCGGTCTTCGCCGACCACGTGGAACTCTCCGACGGCGGGAGGGACTTCGCCTCCGCCATTGGTACCGGGGGCGTGCCGGGCACCAAGTTCACCTGGAACGTCTCTCCCGAACGCAAGGCCAGCCTCAAGGAAGATTGGGAACTCACCCCCGAAAAACGGGAGCACTGGCGCTTCTGGCTGAGCCTCTATGAGCGCTACCGCCTGGCGGAGGGGGAATACCTGAACCTCTACGACCTGGCCTTTGACGTCCCGGAGGGCCATGTCATCCGCAAGGACGGGCGTCTCTACTACGCCTTCTTCGCGCCGGCCTTTGAGGGGGAGGTGGAACTGCGCGGCCTGGAGGCCCGCCCCTACCGCCTGCGCAACTATGAGACCGACCAGCCCGTCGGGGAGGTCCGGGGCCCGCTGGCCCGCCTGGCCGTTCGCTTTGAGCATCACCTGCTCCTGGCAGCAGATCCGATGACGTAGCGCAGGCCGCCAGGCCTGCGGACACAGGCTTTCAGCCTGCGCTACAGTGTAGCGCCGGCCGCCGGGCCGGCATCATACAGGCTGACAGCCTGCGTTACGTGCCGACTAAAGTCGCCCGCCATAGGCCTTCGGCCTGCGGTCGGCCTTCGCCGACCGGGGGCGTCGGCGCAGGCCGACGCCCGGCACAGCGTGCCCAGGAAGGCTGATTTCCAATCAGCGCATAGCGGCAGGCCAATCGGGTAGTAGTTACCCGCCCTGAGTAAGAGCCTATCCTAAAAACCGTACAAGTGGCATCCCTATGCCACTTATACCGACGCATAGGGATGCGTCGGTTACGTTTTTCGGATAGGCACTAAGTGGCGGGCACAATGCGCGATCGCTATGGTCTGCGCAGGGGCGATGCGAGCACACAGCGTGCCGCGAACAGGAGGAGACACAATGGCCGATCACCGTATCTATAAGCACCCCATCCTCGCAGTGGAAAAGCGGGTGACTTTTGAATTTACATGGGAAGGGCGGACGTTAACGGCCTGCGAGGGGGAAACGATAGCTGCGGCGCTTTTTGCCAACGGGGTGCGTATCTTCGGTCGCCATCACAAGGATGGCGCGCCCCAGGGTATCTTCTGTGCCAACGGGCAATGCGCCCAGTGTACGGTCGTCGCCGATGGGCTGCCGGTCAAGGCGTGCATGACCCGGGTCAGGCCTGGTATGCATATCGTCCCTCTTGCCGGCCTGCCGGAACTGGCAGAGGTCACCGCTGTTCCCGAAATGCACCCTATTCCCGCCATTGAGGTGGAATGTCTGATTATCGGCGGTGGTCCGGCGGGCCTTGCGGCGGCGATAGAGTTGGGCCGGGCGGGTGTGCGCACGCTTATCGTTGACGATAAGCATCGCCTGGGGGGCAAACTGGTGCTCCAGACCCACAAATTCTTCGGTTCGATTGAGGAGTGCTACGCCGGCACCCGCGGCATAGACATCGCTGCCAGATTAGAGCAGGAGGTACGCAGTTTTGAGAATGTACAGGTATGGACCAATGCTGTTGCCCTGGCTGTCTTCTCAGATCGCAGGGCGGGCATCTTGCGAGAAGGGCATTACGTGACCGTCGCCCCTCACGCTTTGCTGGTGGCTACCGGTGCCCGTGAGAAGGCCCTGGCCTTCAGGGGCAACACGCTCCCGGGGGTCTATGGCGCAGGGGCGTTTCAGACCCTGCTCAACCGGGACCTGGTACGACCGGCCGAACGCCTGTTCATCGTGGGCGGTGGGAATGTGGGCCTGATCGCAGGGTATCATGCCCTCCAGGCCGGGATTCAGGTCGTGGGCCTGTGCGAGGCACTCCCCGAATGCTCCGGTTACAAGGTGCATAAGGACAAGCTGGTGCGTATGGGGGTGCCCGTATATCTTTCCCACACTGTCGTCAGCGCCAACGGTGAGGAAGAGGTCGAATCCGTCACCATCGCCAGGGTGGATGAGCACTGGCGGCCCATTCCGGGTACAGAAAAGACCTTTGCCTGCGACACATTGCTTATCGCGGTTGGACTTGACCCGGTAAACGAGTTCTATCACAAGGCCCGCGAGTTCGGCTTACCGGTTTGGGCAGCCGGGGACGCCGAGGAGATCGCCGAGGCATCGGCTGCCATGTTCACCGGCCGCATCCGGGGGCTGGAGATCGCGCGCAGCCTGGGACGGGACATTGGAGAGATACCTGCCGCCTGGTACCGCTCCGCTGAGGTGCTCAAATCCCGTCCTGGTGCAGTTGTCACTGAGGATATACCAGCTACAGAAAGCGGCGTATTCCCTGTGCTGCACTGTGCGCAGGAAATACCCTGCAATCCCTGCACTTCGATCTGCCCTGATGGTTGCATTGTGATAGAGGGGGACGACATCCGCGGCCTGCCGGAGTATGTCGGAGAGGGTTGTACGGGCTGTACACGCTGCGTCTCCATATGCCCGGGACTGGCGATCACTCTGGTAGACTATCGGGAGGACCCCGAGTTCCCGACGGTGACCATTCCTTACGAGTTTCCACCCGATACCGTCCACCAGGGGAGCCAGGTGACGGTGCTCGATACAGAGGGCGCGGAATTGGGAGAAGTAGAAGTGATGGACGTGCGGGCGCCCAGGTTCGCCGACCGGGCATTGCTGGTGAAGGTACGGGCGCCGCGCCGGATTGCCCGCTATATCGCCGGCATACGCGTGCAGGAGCCGCAGGTCACACAACCACTACATGCTTATGTGGAACACGTGGCCGATGATGAAGTGATCTGCCGTTGCGAGCGGGTGACGGCCGGCACCATCCGCTCTCTGATTCGGGCCGGGATCAGAGATATGAACCACATTAAAGGTGTGACCCGGGCCGGAATGGGAGCGTGCGGAGGCAAGACGTGTGCCGGACTGATCAGGCAACTTTTCCGTGAGGAGGGCATCCCGCCAGAACAGATGACCGAGAGCACCAAACGTCCGCTGTTCATAGAGGTACCTTTGGGCTCTTTCGCTGGCGTTGTCACCGGCGAGCGGCCTGGTGTGGAGGCCACACCGGCGCACGCCACTGATGCCCATAAGGGCGGCCTGTAGGCGGGCGCCGGTCTGGGATACAGGCCACAGGTAGTCTGGACCACCGATATATGCGGCTGTGGTATGGATAGCTCAATGACCTCACCTTCGCTCAAGCGTGTTGCGGCTGTCGTTGCCGCAATGGCTGCGTTCCTGGCGCCGTTCGTCGGTTCTGCCGTCAACGTGGCGCTGCCTGCGATCTCGAGCGAGTTCGCTCTGGATGCTGTCTCGCGCTATTGGGTTAACATCGCCTTTCTTGTTCTGGCTGCGGTGTTCCTGGTGCCCTTTGGCAGGATCGCCGACCTGTATGGACGCAAGAAGGTCTTTGCCGGCGGTCTGTTGATCTATGCCCTGGCCTCGCTGCTCTGCGGTATGGCGCGCTCTGCCTCCTGGCTCATCTGGGGTCGGGCGTTGCAGGGACCTGGCTCGGCGATGATTTTCGGCACCGGTGTGGCGATCATTACCTCAGTGTTTCCACCGGGAGAGCGCGGTCAGGCGCTCGGTCTCAATGTCGCCGTGACTTACCTGGGGCTTTCGCTGGGGCCGGTGCTGGGCGGCGTGCTGACTCAGCAACTGGGCTGGCGCAGCATTTTCCTGGCCGTCGCTCTGCTTGGGACAGCCGCGCTTGTGCTGACGGTGTGGAAACTGCGCGGAGAGTGGGCAGAGGAAGAAGGTACGCGCTTCGACTTTGCAGGCGCCATCATCTACGGGCTGTCACTGGTGGCGCTGATGCTCGGTTTCTCGAAGTTGCCTGCGCTGGCGGGAGTCATGTTGCTGGCCGGAAGTGCGGTGGGGTTGGTGATATTTGCCAGGTGGGAGATGAGAGTGGCCAACCCCATCCTGAACCTGGGCCTGTTCAGACATAACCGGATATTTGCCTTCTCCAACCTGGCTGCGCTGATCAACTACAGTGCCACTTTTGCGGTCGGTGTTCTGCTCAGCCAGTATCTCCAGTACATCAAGGGGCTTACAGCACAAGAGGCGGGATTCATTCTGCTGGCCCAGCCGGCGGTGATGGCGCTCTGCTCGTGCTTCACCGGCTGGCTTTCCGACCGGATCGAGGCACGGGTGCTGGCCTCGGCGGGAATGGGGATAACGACGGCCGGGCTGGCATTGCTGGCCTCCCTGGGCAGCCATACGGCGTTGGGGTTCATTATCTGCTGCCTGCTTTTGCTGGGTATGGGCTTTGCGCTCTTTTCCTCACCCAACACAAACGCGGTGATGGGCGCAGTCGAGCGGCGGTTCTACGGCGTGGCCTCGGCGACGCTGGCAACGATGCGCTCGGTCGGGCAGACGGTCAGTCAGGGCATCGTAATGCTGGTGTTTGCCCTGGCATTAGGAGAGGTCGCGATCACACCGGAGGTCTATACGCGGTTTCTGGCCGCCTCCCGTGTGGCATTCAGTATTTTCGCGGTTCTCTGTCTGGGCGGGGTATTTGCTTCGCTGGCCAGAGGCAATGCACGGGGCACAGCTCTTACGGGAGACGCTTATGGAGATCATTCACGCAGGTAGCACATACGCTTTGCAACGTGCCATCGAGGTGCTGGAAGCCGGTGGACTGGTCGCCTTTCCCACCGACACCGTGTACGGCCTGGCAGCCAGGCCCTGGGATACCGCGGCTGTGGCCCGTCTGTATGAGGCCAAGCGCCGTCCGACCGACAGGGCTATCCCCTTGCTACTCTCCGACGCCGGCCAGCTTGAGCGTGTGGCTGTGGTCACCCCCCAGCTTCAGCACCAGCTCAATCTTCTGACCCGCCACTTCTGGCCCGGTGGATTGACGCTGGTGCTGCCCAAAAGCGAGCTTGTGCCCCGCATAGTGAGCCAGGGGCCTACGGTGGCAGTGCGTGTACCAGACCTCCCGCTTGCTCTTGCACTGATAAAGGGTGTACACGGTGTGCTCGCGGTTACCAGCGCCAACATCTCGGGACAGCCCAGCCCTCTCACAGCTCAGGAGGTCGAGGAACAACTGGCGGGGCGAATAGATTTGATCCTCGACGGCGGGCCGGTGCACGGCGGCGTGCCCTCCACCATTCTCGATTGCACGGTGTCCCCGCCCGTAATGCTGAGGCGCGGGGCCATTGCGGAGGAAGCGCTGCGGGCTGTTGTCGGCCCTATACGCACCCCTGAGTCTTAGAGCCTATCCGAAAAACGTAACCGACGCATCCCTATGCGTCGGTATAAGCGGCATAGGGATGCCGCTTATACGGTTTTCGGGTAGGCTCTTAGTGCCTATCCGAAAAACGTAACCGACGCATCCCTTCCCTATGCGTCGGT
>DAOTYA010000268.1:0-18777 GCA_034435075.1 Anaerolineae bacterium | reverse complement strand
TAAACTAAATCCCATACAAAGACCTCCTAATGCGTGTGATGTTGACCTGAAAGATGCCACCGATGGCCTCAAATGTCAAGAGATGGGACGTTCCTTGCTTAACTGAACCGTATTGCTCTTAGTGCCTATCCGAAAAACGTAACCGACGCATCCCTATGCGTCGGTATAAGCGGCATAGGGATGCCGCTTGTACGGTTTTTATAGGCTCTTAGAGCCCATCCGGGAATCTTAACCGACGCACGTCAGTATAGGCGGCATAGTGATGCCGCTTTGTACGGTTTTTCTGATAGGTTCTTAGAGCCCATAAGGAAGTTGTAGGACAGCCCATCAGGCTGTCCGGGCGGCGGACCGGAAAGCCGCCCCACAGTTTTTCGGACAGGCATTTCGTGCCTGAGAGCTGAACATCACGGAGGGAGCGTGTGAGATTTGTACTGGACGAGATACCTTTGCAGATTAACATCCAGACCCTGATGCGTAAATTGCGCGTCAGTGAGGGGAGCAGGTACGCCGGTGAACTGGCCCACCTGGTAGAGGAGGCACAGAGAATCGGCAGGCCAGGAGGATTGTACCGGGTCGCCTTCATCGAGTCCCGGGGTGACGACTGGGTGACTGTGGATGGCATCAGGTTCACCAGCCGCGTGCTGAGGATTAACCTGGAACACACACACCGGGTGTTCGCCTTTGTCGCTACCTGCGGGACAGAGCTGGCAGAGTGGTCCAGAGGAATGGGGGACCTGCTGCACCGCTACTGGGGTGAGGCGATATGCGAGATGGCATTGCAGGTGGCATTGCATGCAATTCACAGGCATATAGAGGAAACCTTCCGTCCCGGGCAGACCTCGTCTATGGCACCGGGTTCGCTACCGGATTGGCCCATCGAAGAGCAGCGACCGCTGTTCACGCTGCTTGGCGATACCGAACGCGATATAGGGGTCCGACTTTCAGACAGCCTGGTGATGATACCAACCAAGTCCGTCTCCGGGCTCCGCTTCGCCACTGAGGAACGCTTCGAGAGCTGCATGCTGTGCCCCAGAGAAAACTGTCCTGGCCGGCGCGCACCCTACGATGAACTGTCCGTAAGAAAGTATCGCGCAGAGGTGTCTTAAAGCGGTGACTGGAAGTCATCCCTTTGAGACCCGCTGTCATTGGTCAGTCTGCACCGACGCGCTGGTCTGCGCAGGCCGACAACTGGCGCGAAGCGCCCGAAGGGGGCGATTTCAATAAGCCTGGGAGTTACGCGCGGAGTAGCACTCAGGCCCGTATGGCTGATTTCAAGGAGGGAATTATGGCAAAGGGCATCGTTGTGATAGACGAAGATCGGTGCAAAGGGTGTGGGTTGTGCGTTACGTTCTGCCCTCAACATGTCCTGCGGCTGGCAGAGGGACGCTTTAATCCTAAGGGATACACGCCAGTGGAAGTGGCAAATCCCGAGGCATGCACTGGGTGCGCTACGTGTGCACTCGTCTGTCCGGATGTAGTCTTCACGGTCTACCGCCAGAAGCGGCAATCTAAACTGGCTACAACAGCCGTGTAGGAGGTCGGAGATGGCAAGAGAATTAATCGAAGGAAATGTAGCGATCGCTGAGGCAGCTATCCGGGCCGGCCTTGAGGCTTTCTACGGCTACCCCATCACGCCCCAGACGGAGGTGCTCGAACACCTCTCCTGGCGTATGCCCCAGGAAGGGCGCGTCTTTCTCCAGGCCGAAAGCGAGATTGCCTCCATTAATATGGTCTATGGCGCAGCCTGCGCTGGCGTTCGGGTGATGACCTCTTCATCCAGCCCGGGCATCAGCCTGATGCAGGAAGGACTCTCTTACATCGCCTGCTCCGAGGTCCCGGCAGTGGTGATCAATGTCATGCGTGGTGGGCCTGGACTGGGAAACGTACAGCCATCCCAGGGTGATTACTTTCAGGCGGTGAAAATGGCCGGCCATGGCGATTTTCACATGATCGTCCTGGCACCAGCAAGCGTTCAGGAGGCAATTGATCTGGTGGTATTGGCGTTCGACCTGGCGGAAAAGTACCGTACTATCGCCATGGTCGTTGCTGATGGGGCGATTGGCCAGATGATGGAGCCGGCGGAGCTGCCACCCATGCGCCCGGTACGCAAGCCCGAGGAGCGCCCCGCATGGGCGCTGACCGGTGCGAAAGGGCGCAAACCGAACATCATCACCTCGCTCTACCTGGGAGCAGAGACGCTGGAGCGGATCAACCTGGGGTTGCAGGCTAAACTGGGACTGATCGCCTCACACGAGGTGCGCTGGAAGGAGTACCACACCGACGATGCCGAGCTGCTGCTGGTTGCCTTCGGCACGGTGGGGCGCATCTGTCAGACGGTGGTGCGGGAGGCACGGGCCCAGGGCATGCGCGTGGGACTTTTGCGCCCGGTCACGCTGTGGCCCTTCCCCAGTACCCGCTTGGCCCGGCTGGCCGAGCGAGTACGCGGCATACTGGTTGTCGAGATGAACGCCGGGCAGATGGTCGAAGACGTGCGGCTGGCTGTGGAGGGCCGCTGTCCGGTGCATTTCTATGGGAGAATGGGCGGTGTAATTCCCTTGCCCGATGAAATCCTGCCTGAGTTGAAGAACATGTAAGGAGGCGGAGCATGGATGCGGACTTCAGTATCCCGGAGGGGATGGAGCTGGTCTACAAACGGCCGGACAGCCTGACGCCGGCACATACGCATTACTGCCCAGGCTGCACCCACGGCATTATTCACCGTCTCATCGCTGAGGTGCTGGACGAGCTGGGGGTACGGGAGCGGACAATAGGCATCGCCCCGGTGGGCTGTGCGGTGCTGGCCTACTACTACTTTAACGTAGATATGGCCGAGGCGGCACACGGTCGGGCGCCGGCAATGGCCACCGGCCTGAAGCGCGTCAGCCCGGACAAAGTCGTCTTCACCTACCAGGGCGATGGTGACCTGGCGGCCATCGGCACATCCGAGATTATCCAGGCTGCCAACCGGGGTGAACTGTTTACCACTATCTTCGTCAATAACGCCGTCTACGGTATGACCGGTGGGCAGATGGCACCCACCACGCTGCCCGGTCAGCGCACGACCTCCTCGCCTACCGGCCGGGATGTGGAGACGATGGGCTGGCCGATCAAAATGGCGGAATTGATCGCCGTCCTCCCAGGCGCAGCCTACGTCACCCGCCAGGCAGTGCTGGATGTCCCCACCATCCGCCGCACTAAGAAGGCGATCAAACTGGCCTTTCAAACCCAACTCGCCGGCCTGGGTTTCTCCATGGTCGAGATCATCTCCACATGCCCCACCAACTGGCACATGACACCTGAAGAGGCACTCAACTGGGCCAGGGAGCATATGGTGTCTTACTATCCCCTGGGCGACACCAGGGTAAGCGATAGCGTGCGCGCCTTAATGTGATCGCAGGAGGTCAAATGCAGGAAGAAATCATCATCTCCGGGTTTGGTGGACAGGGAGCGCTCTTTGCCGGACAACTGCTGGCCTATGCCGCCATGGATAACGGTTACCACGTGACCTGGATTCCCTCCTATGGTCCGGAGATGCGCGGTGGCAGGGCCAGGTGCACCGTGGTCATCTCCGACGAAGAGATCGGCTCCCCTTTAGTTCGACGCCCCAGCTCGGCTATTGTGCTCAATATCCCCTCGATGGAGACTTTTGAGCCGGCGGTGAAACCAGGTGGTGTGCTGATCGTCAACAGCTCTCTCATCCCGCAAAAGAGCGAGCGGGACGATATACGCGTGTTCTACGTTCCGGCCACCGACATCGCAAGCGGGTTAGGTAATGTCCGGATGGCAAACGTAGTCTGCCTGGGGGCTTTGGTCAAAGCCATAGATGTGCTTTCTATCACGGCGGTCAAGCAGGCACTCGAGCAACACCTGCCAGAGCGACACCGTGCCCTGCTGCCATTGAATAACCAGGCGCTGGATCGAGGTGCGGCTTGTGTTGCAGGCGACAGTTACCTCAGGGGAGGAGCAACATGAACATCGGAATTCCCAGGGAGCGACGCGATCTGGAACTGCGGGTGGGACTGACCCCTTATGGCGTGGACCTGCTGACCAGGGCCGGCCACGTCTGCTACGTGGAAAAGGATGCCGGCATAGGCGCCGGCTTCTCTGACTACCACTACGAAAGGGCAGGCGGGCGCATCGTCTACTCCGGCGAAGAGGTCTACGGACGCTCAGACCTGGTGCTGAAAGTGGGGCGCCCTACTGAAGAGGAGATGGCCTGGCTGCGCGAGGGGCAGATCATTACCGGATTCCTGCACCTGGCAGCAGCGCGCCATCAGCGCATCGAGGCCCTGCTCGAAAAGCGCGTCACGGCCATTGCCTACGAGACGATTGAGCAGGACGACGGCACGTTGCCGGTGTTGCGCACAATGAGCGAAGTGGCCGGCCGGATGGCCCCACAACTGGCCGCCACTTTTCTGCAAAGCAATTACGGCGGGCGCGGGGTATTGCTCAGCGGGGTGCCGGGCATCCCGGCGGGCCGTGTTGCCATCATCGGAGCAGGGGTGCTGGGCACTAACGCTGCCCGTGCCTTCTATGGCCTTGGTGCTGACGTCTTTGTCCTCGACCGCGAGCTGGAGCGGCTGCGGGAGATAGACCGGGAGTTCAACGGGCGGGTCACCACAATGGTTGCCTATCCCTTTAACATTGCCCGCGTCGCTCGCTTTGTTGAGGTACTGGTCGGTGCGATCCTGTCACCCGGCGCCAGGGCACCCATCGTTGTGACCAGGGAGATGGTCCGTTCTATGAAAAAAGGGGCAGTGATCCTGGATTTCAGCATAGACCAGGGGGGGTGTGTGGAGACAAGCCGCCCCACCACCCTGCGCGATCCCGTCTTTATCGAAGAGGGAGTGGTCCATTTCTGCGTGCCAAATGTACCCGGCGTGGTACCACGCACGGCCACGCACGCCTTCAACAACGCCGTGTGGCCCTACCTGCGCCATCTGGCTGAGGTGGGACTGGAGCAGGCAGTGCAGGACATGCCGGCCCTGGGCCGCGGCATCGCTGTAAGAGACGGCCGTATTGTGAACGAAGCCCTGGCTGCGGCATTCTACGCGGGAACAGGAGGGTGGGGATGAGCTGGATGAAAACCTACGAGAGCCGGGTCACCAGCGCGGAGGAGGCCGTGCGGGCCGTCCGTCCCGGCGACCGTATCTTCCTGACCGGGAACTGCAGCGTGCCCCAGAAGCTGCTCGAGGCGCTGGTCGCGCGCGCCCGCGCCGGTGAACTGGAAAACGTGGAGATATGTCACGCCCTCACCCTGGGTTCGAGCGATTATGTGGCACCGGAGATGGAAGGGCGCATCCGCGCCAACGCGCTGTTCATCGGTCCAAACGTGCGGAAGGCAGTACAGGAAGGACGGGCCGATTTCACCCCGGTGCTCCTTTCAGAGTTCACCCTGCTCTTTAAACGTGCCATTCTGCCTGTGGATGTTGCCTTTGTCCACCTCTCGCCGCCTGATGAGCACGGCTTCTGTTCGTACGGGATCGAGACCGGGCTGACCAAATCGCCAGCTGAGGCGGCTCGCATCATCATCGCCGAGGTCAACGAGCATATGCCCCGTTGCCTGGGCGACTCCTTCATCCACGTCAGTCGCCTTAACTACATCGTGCCGGTCAACTACCCGCTGCTGGAATTGCCAATGAGCGAGGGCGGTCTCTCGGAGGTCCACATAAAGATCGGTCAGTACATTGCAGAGCTGATACCAGACGGGGCAACCATGCAGATGGGAATAGGTGAAATCCCCGACGCAGTGCTTAACTTCCTGCACGATAAGCGAGACCTGGGCGTCCATACCGAGCTGTTCTCCGACAGTGTGATTGACCTGGTGGAGCGAGGGGTAATCACCAATGCTCGCAAGACGATCAACGTGGGCAAGATTACAGCCGGCTTCATGCTGGGGACAAGACGGCTCTACACGTGGGCCCATGACAACCCGCTCATCGAGCTGCGTCGCACCGAGTACGTGAATGACCCCTTTGTGATCGCCCAGAATTACCGACAGGTGGCGATAAACTCGGCCATCGAGATTGATCTGACCGGTCAGGTGTGCGCTGACTCCATCGGGACTAAGCTGTACAGCGGGGTGGGGGGACAGCTTGATTTCATCTATGGCGCCTCCCGTTCCGAGGGAGGGGTGCCGATCATTGCGCTGCCGTCTACGGCACAAGGGGGGACGATCAGCCGCATCGTGCCGATGCTCAGGCAGGGGGCCGGGGTCGTCACCTCACGCTACCACGTCCATTACGTGGTGACCGAGTACGGGGTGGCCGACCTGTACGGCAAAACAATCCGTCAGCGGGCGCAGGCGCTGATCAACATCGCTGCCCCACAGTTCCGCGATGAGCTGAAGAGGGCAGCGCGTGAGTTGCATTACATTTGATGGTGTGCATCCAGGAGCGTGCAATGAGTAAAATGCGCTGGTACGACCACATCACGATAAACATATTCTGGCTCGGCCTGAACGTGCGCAACACCGCCGTCGGCTCAGTCTTTACCCCCTACTTGCTGGCATTGTTCGTCCCGGAAAGCGGACGAAATACGGCCCTGGGTTTTATCAGCACAGCAGGGCTGGTCATCGCCATGCTGGTTCAGCCGGCGGCCGGCCTGCTGAGCGACCGCTCTACCTGCCGCTTGGGGAGGCGTCGGCCTTTCATCTTTGTGGGGACAATGTTCGATCTTCTGTTCCTGGCGGCTCTCGCTTTCGCAGGCAACTTCTGGATGCTGCTGGCGGCCACGCTCCTGATCCAGTTCTCCGCAAACGTCTCCCACGGCCCGCTACAGGGCCTCATCCCCGATCTCGTACCGGAAGAGTACCGCGGACGCTCCTCCGCGGTCAAAGCCGTGCTCGAACTCGTCCCCATTATCCTGGTCGGCTTCACCATCGCTCAGCTCGTCGGCAAAGGACAACTGGGGTGGGCGGTCTTTGCCACCGCTGCTGTGCTGGTGACAACAATGCTGCTCACCGTGCTGCTGGTGAAAGAGCGACCACTCCGTGAGAAGCCGACTGCCTCGTTCAAAATCCCCATGCTGCGTGTGCTCGGGATGCTCGCCGGGATCGCCCTGGGTGGGATCGCTGGCGTGATCGGGGGTGGAGCCATCGGCGGACTGGCAGGTCTTATAGCATGGCCTTTCGCCGGCCAGAGCGCTGCCGCAGCGATAGCGGTCGGTATCGGTGGCATTGTGGCGATGGTGGTGGCGGTGGTGGCAGGTGTATGGTCGGGCGCATATGCCACCCTGGGAAGGGATGCGCTCAATCGTTCCCCTTTTACCTGGTGGGTGGTTAACCGCCTGCTCTTCCTGGCTGCTGCCACCTCATTTCAGGGCTTCTTACCGTTCTTTCTGATGTATGCTTTCGATGTCAGCGCCGAACAGGCGGCGTCCATGAACGGCAATCTGATGACAGTTATCGGGCTATTTATCCTGCTCTCGGCAATGGTGGGAGGATGGATCGCCGATCGCTTCGGGAAGCGGCGCGTGGTGGCTCTGAGCGGACTGCTGGCCGCCCTGGGTGGCGGCGCGGTGTTGACCACTATCTGGCTGCCCAGTATGGAGATGCTTTATGTGGTGGGGATCGTGATCGGGTTGGGCACAGGCTTGTTTATGACCGGCAACTGGGCATTAGGCACCGGGCTGGTTCCTGCAGAGGAGGCCGGTCGTTACCTGGGTGTCTCCAACCTGGCCGGTGCGGGCGCCGGAATGATCGGCAAGGGTATCGGCGGGCCTGTTGCCGACTATCTTAACACTTATCAGCCTGGCCTGGGATACTTCGCCATTTTCGCCGGCTACGCGCTCCTCTTTGCCCTGAGCGTGGTGAGCCTGGCGGGCGTGCGTCAGACCCGAAGATGAGCGCATTCTTCTGGCTTCTCATCCCGGCCTTTCTGATACTGGGCACGGGGTTGGTCCTTTCGTGCTATCTGACCCGTCGCCACGGCCTGAGCGCACTCCATACGCCTTCTGAGTACGGCCTGGACTATGAGGAGGTCTCTTTCGAGACGGCAGACGGCCTGATCCTGCGTGGCTGGTGGATCCCTGCACCCGGTTCAGATCGTGCAGTTATCATATTGCATGGCCACGGTGGCAGCATGGATTGGGATGTCCACAGAGCACCTCCGCTGCATCAGGCCGGATTTGGCGTGTTGCTATTTGACTTCCGCGCCCATGGCCGCAGCCAGGGGCGGCTGGCGACGTTTGGCTATCTGGAACGGCGGGACGTGCAGAGCGCAGTGGCGTTCCTCAAAAGCCGGGGGGTGCGGCGTATCGGCCTCCTGGGCTTTTCATATGGAGGCATGGCTGCCATGCTTAGAGCCTATCCGAAAAACCGTACAAGCGGCATCCCTATGCCGCTTATACCGACGCATAGGGATGCGTCGGTTACGTTTTTCGGATAGGCACTTACTGCGCCAGAGTGCCCGGACATCCAGGCCGTGGTAACCGACGGAGGGCCGGCGCGTCTGCGTACGGCCCTGGCGGGGCGAGGCATCGAGCTCGGACTGCCGCGCTGGCTGGCGGCGCCGCTGGCCTGGATTATCGTCGCCATAACCTCAGTCCGCCTGGGAGTGAATCTTTTCAACTACGAGCCTGTGCGCCATGTGGGCAAGATCGCTCCACGTCCTATCCTGTTCATCCACGGCGATCTGGACCATTACTGTTCTGACTTCGATGCACTGTTTGCTGCCGCAGGCACACCTAAGGAACTGTGGCGATTGCCTGACGTGGGGCACACCAAAGCCAGCGAAGTGTACCCGGAGGAATTCCTGCGCCGCGTGCTTGACTTCTTCGAGCGCTACCTTCCCCATGAGCCGTATATTCGAGGCGACTGTTAAAGTGGTGACTGTAAGGGCGAGGCACTCCTTGCCCATACAGTCACTGCCCGTAGATGGCAACTTGCCATAACCACCGTCCGCAAGTATAATCCCCCACGACAAATATTCCCACGGTAAAACATATGCGCAGGACCAAATCCTCACTCCCCACACGCCTGGCCGACCTTCGCCGTCTGCTTGAAGCGATAGAATGGGATAAACTCCTGCTCCAGGTAGAGCAGGAGACCCACGCCCGCCTGGCTATCGTTGGCCCGGTGAACTCCGGCAAGTCAACTCTGTTCAACCTTATTAAAGGCCGCAAGGTATCGGAGGTCAGGGCGGTGCCGGGTACTACAAAGGAACTGGTCACCGAGGAGATCGGACCGTTTACCCTGGTGGACACCCCAGGCTTCGGGGAGGTGGGTGGAGTGGACCGGGCAGCCATCGCCCGCGCCGCGGCTGAAGAAGCCGATGTGGTGGTGCTGGTGCTGGACGGGGCAGCGGGATTACACCAGTCGGACTACGATCTCTACGAGTCGTTGCGGGCAGCTCGTGTCCCCCTGGTAGTGGCTCTGAACAAGATTGACCTGATCAAACGCGACCTGGATGAAGTACAGGACGATGCTGAGCGCAAGCTGGGAGCTCCGGTGATCCCGATCTCGGCCCGTACAGGGGTTGGTGTAGCCGAGCGACTGCTGCCGGCGATCGTCGAAGCACACCCCCCAATAGCCGTAGCATTAGGGCGTGCCCTGCCCCGCTACCGCCATCAGCTCAGTCACGGGGTGGCGCGCAGTGCCGCCCTGCTCGGTGCGCTCGTTGCGGCCGAGCCGATACCTGGTATGGATATTCCACTCCTGCTGGCCACTCAGGCACGCATGGTACTGCGCATCGGTGCCATATATGGCGAATCGCTTAGTGTGCACCACGCACGTGAACTGCTGACCACGGTGGCAGGTGGGATAATGCTGCGTTACCTGGCAGCCGAGGCCGGCAAGCTGGTACCAGGTCCCGGCTGGCTTGTCGGCGCCGCTGTGACCGGACTTGGCACCATGGCCATAGGGGAGGTTGCGATTGCCTACTTCGAGAGCGGCAAACGGCTGACACCGCGTCAGTTGCGTCAGCGTTACAAACTCTCGCTCCGCCGCCTGCACCGCCGACGCCCTGAAGATCGGCTCGCCACAGGTGCTGCAGAGGACACTGAAAACGTACCGGTGCAGCCTGTCCGGCCTGATGATACTGTTCAGCCTGATTGAGCTCTCTATGAATGGTTGTCAGAGCTTTCACGCCACCATTTGCCTTGATCAGGCAAGCGTGTATAATACCTCGACGTGCATGCAACACTTTGACCCAGGTATCTGGTAGACCTCTCCATTGCTCACACCAGATGAGTGCGCTTTCTGCAGACGAGTCTCTCGAACTCGCAAGTGACAGTCCCGAACAAACCCGGCGGTTGGGTATCTGTCTGGGTGCCCTGCTGGAGGGGGGCGCTGTGATCTGCCTGGAGGGACCTCTCGGGTCAGGTAAGACCTGTCTTGCTCAGGGAATAGGGCGGGGTTTTGGCGTGACTCAGCCGCTGATCAGCCCCACCTTCGTGCTCGTCCGCGAGTACGCGCGGCCAGGGGATGGGCTTAAGCTGTACCACGTGGACCTCTATCGCGTTTCCGGACCGCCAGAGGCCATCAGTTTGGGGGTGGAAGAGTGGTTGGGAGATGCTCATGCTGTTTTCGTCATCGAGTGGGCGGAGCGAATGCGTGAGCTGGTGCCGATGGAGCACCTCTGGGTCAGGCTGGATTTTGCCGGCAGTAAAGCCGGGGAGGAACGACGCCTGCTCAACTTCACGGCTCAGGGCAGGCAGCATATAGACTTGCTCCTGAAGTTCCGGCACGCGGCTGCGGGGATATGAGTACCGGCAAGATGGGCCTCCTTATTGCCATTGATACGGCCACTGAATACGCCAGCCTGGCGTTACATGATGGGACACGCGTGCTGGTCGAGCATACCTGGGAGTCGCCACGCAATCACACGGTTGAGCTGACGCCTCGCCTGGTAGCGGCGCTGAGACAGGTGAAAGCAGAAAGTGAGAAGCTCAGCGGCATTGCAGTGACTCAGGGCCCGGGTTCGTTCACCGGACTGCGGGTAGGCATGGCACTGGCTAAAGGGCTGGCCCTGGCGCGTAACCTCCCGCTTTTCGGCGTGCCCACGCTTGACGTGTTGGCAGCAGCCCAGGGAAGGGACACGCGGCCTCTATGCGCGGTACTTCAAGCCGGCCGGGGACGTATAGGTATTGCCATCTACCGCTGGTGTGAAGGGGAAGGATGGAAACTGGAGGAGGCGCCGCGCCTTACCACCTGGTCCGAGCTGGCGTCCAGGCTGCACACACCTACCCTGTTCTGCGGTGAAATAGACCGGGTGGGGATAGAGGCTCTAAACGCAAGCGGTGGGCTGGCTGTCATCTTGCCGGCAGCAGCGCGACTGCGACGTGCCGGCTTTCTGGCCGAGATCGCCTGGCGGCGCCTGCTGCGGGGCGAAAGCGATGATCCGGCCACGCTGGTACCCCTGTACTTACAACACCCTGTCTGATGGAACAGGAACAGGTTTACATTATCCGCCCGATGGAGCCGCGTGATGTACCAATGGTGGCAGACATTGATCGCCTCTCATTCTCATCACCGTGGCTCCCCTCTTCGTACCTTTATGAGTTGAGTCATCCCCAATCATCGTTCTTCTACACCCTGTTGAAACCTGGAGCGCGGGAGGATGGTCCTTCCCGCCCACAAGGCTGGCTGCAACGTGTCCGTGACACACTGTTGCCAGCTGGCAAGGAAGAGCGAGTCATTGGCTTCATCGGCTTCAGACTGGAATATTCCGAAGCGCACATCACCACCATCGCCGTACACCCTGACTGGCGTGGCAGAGGATTGGGGGAGTTGTTGCTCTTGACCGCACTGGAGAAAGCTCTTGAACTCAATGTACGCCTGGTTACCCTGGAAGTACGCGCTTCGAACCACATAGCTCAGCACCTGTATCGCAAGTACGGCTTCCGCTACACAGGCGTCTGCCATGGCTATTATAGAGATGGAGAGGACGCCTGGTTAATGGAACTGGACATACAGCAGAGCACTTATCGCACACGACTGGCCGGGCTGCACCGTGCGTTGCGGAAGCAGTTTTTGTTTTTACAGGTTGGCGTGAAGGATGTTTTAAGCAGGGCAAATGGATAGATTGTCACAACGCGTGCTGCACTTGCGCGCGAGCAATAGCACATCGGACAGAACCTGGGCCATTCACATCGTTGGGCACGTCTGAAGACCAGCCGAGCCAGAGGTGACGCAAAGATTGTGGGACAACTGCGAGCAGTTGTCCCAAACTGTAGCCATTCGTGACGACGCCGGGCGCAACGCGTGTTGCACTTGCATACGAGCAATAGCACATTGGACAAAACCTCAGGTATAGGCTATAATCGGCCGAGGGCTATACGGTTACTTTCTGTCCTGGGAGGATAGAGTGTCGGAACTGGAGGCATTGGCAGCGGAAATCAACAGATGTACCCGTTGTCCCCTGCATCATGGACGTACCAGAGCGGTGCCGGGCGAGGGTCCGCAGAATGCCCTGGTGATGTTTATCGGCGAGGCGCCCGGTTTCCACGAGGACCAGCAGGGGCGGCCATTCGTTGGGGCAGCCGGTAAGTTCCTGGACGAGCTCCTGGAAAGCATAGGAATGAAGCGGGAAGAGGTGTTCATTGCCAACGTTATCAAATGCCGCCCGCCGGGGAACCGCGACCCCCTGCCGGAGGAGATAGAAGCCTGCCGTCCATTCCTTGACCGACAACTGGAACTGGTCAGGCCAAAACTGGTGGTAACTCTGGGTCGTTTCTCAATGGCACGCGCCTTCCCCAAAGCTCGCATCTCGGACGTGCATGGCCAGCCGCGCAAGATCGGCGGAGTGGTCTACTACCCGATGTATCACCCGGCTGCGGCGCTGCACCAGCCCAGCCTGCGCCGCATTGTCGAGGAAGATATGCGCCGTATCCCGGAATTGTTGCGGCAGGCAGCCCAGCTCGCCGAGTCCCCTCCTCCTGTAGAAGCAGAACAACTCACCCTATTCTGAGGTACTGACGTGGTCGAATTTATATCTATTGTCGTCCTCACTTTTGCACTGGCTCTCATAGTGCTGGGACTGATCACGGTATGGCTGGAGCGGGGCATTGGGCGGCTCAAAGGCGTTGCATTGTTACTTGTGGGTATGTGCAGCGGTTGTGGCTTCTCGTTTCTGGGGAGTCGCTACTCACTGGCCCTGTTCAACCGCCTGATCGTGCGGGTAGACCTGCCTGCCCTGATGAGCACGGCGTTTACCTACACAGCAGGTGTACTTGGCGGTATTGCACTTGCGGTGGGGCTGTTCCTGTGGGCTACAGGCCGCTTCCGCAACCAGGCCGACCGGACAGCGGTCGCTTTTATTGTGGCGGGCGTGCTGGTAGTACTGATTGCTACCGTCCTGGCCGTACTGCTCAGCTCGCCGTAGCTCTGCGGCCGGCCGAGTGTGTCCCAATTTCGTCGGGCCTGGCCGCTTTGTAGGACAACTGCTCGCAGTTGTCCTACAATCTTGGGACAACCAGCGGGCCGTCGAGCTTGACAAAACACCAGGAGGCATTATAATATTGCCATCCACAAATGAGTTTGATCCCTTGATGAAGCGCTGAGGCAAAGCAGGCTCATGCGCTTCTTTTGTGCATGTAACTACCAGATGTATTAAGAGCCTATCCGAAAAACCGTACAAGCGGCATCCCTATGCCGCTTATGCCGACGCATAGGGACGCATCGGTTACGTTCTTCGGATAGGCACTAAGGCTGACAGGTAGAGCCGCCCCCAGGACGGCCGAAGTCGGCCTGACAACCAGGATGTATACCAGATTGTAGAGGGAACATAATGAGGACAGTGCCCGATCGAGACGAACAAGAACTGGAAGCGCAGGATTTTCGTGCCCTGCGTATCAGCCTGGCGTCACCTGAGCAGATTCGCTCCTGGTCTTACGGAGAAGTGACCAAATCGGAGACGATCAACTACCGCCGCCTGCGTCCCGAGAAAGATGGCCTGTTCTGCGAAGCCATCTTTGGCCCGACCAGGGACTGGCAGTGTTACTGCGGCAAGTATAAAAACGTGCGTTACAAAGGCATCATCTGCGAAAAGTGCGGCGTCGAGGTGACCCGTGCGCTGGTACGGCGCGAGCGCATGGGGCATATCGAGCTGGCCGCTCCGGTGGCGCACATCTGGTATACCCGCCGTGTCCCCAGCTATCTCGGCATCCTGCTCGACATTTCCAAGCGCAATATGGACCGCGTCCTGTATTTTGCCCAGTACGTCATCACCAGCGTGGACGAGGAAGCCCGCCAGCGGGCATTGAAACGGCTGGACGCGGAACAACATGAGAAGGAAGAACAATTGACTTCAGCGGCTCAACAGAGGATTGAAGCTTTAAGAGCAAGGCTGGCCGAGGAAGAGGCGCGTGCCGGCGAGCAGATTGAGCAAATTAAGGCCCGCCTGGATGAAGAGCTGGCTGAAGCCACCGAAAAGGTGATGCGAGAGGCTCAGGCGCTGCAAAGACAGCTCGAGGAAAGCCAGGGTAAAAGACAGGCCGACCCGGTGGTGTTTCAGCTTAACGGAAGCCTGGTTGTAGAAAAAGATGCACTCGTCGGCAGGGAACATCTGGTTCTGCTCAGTCAAATTGTGCAGGACTACCTGAGCGAGCTGGAGGCCACGGTACGAGCGCGGCAGGATGAACAGATCGCTCCGCTGGAGCAAGAACTGGAAAATCTGCGCCAGGAAATCGCGGAAGAGATCGTCCACATTGAGGAACAACTGGCGCTCGATGTAAGCACCGTGCGCAACAAGTTCAAGGCAGAGCGCGACAGGCTGCTCTCTCTGGCCGAACTACAGTTCCTCAACGAGCCTCAATACAGGGAATTAAAGAGCCAATGGGGCCAGGTTTTCAAGGCCGGGATGGGAGCGGAGGCTTTCTATGAGATCCTCTGCAATCTGGACCTGGACAAACTGGCTGACGAGCTGTGGCGCGAGGTGCGATATGGTACCTCCAAGCAGAAGCGCAAGCGGGCGACCAAGCGCCTGCGCGTCGTTGAGGCACTGCGCAAAAGCGGTAACCGACCAGAATGGATGATCCTGACCGTTTTGCCGGTCATCCCCCCCGATCTGCGACCGATGGTACAGCTTGACGGTGGGCGCTTTGCCACCTCTGATATGAACGATCTATATCGGCGCGTCATCAATCGCAACAACCGCCTCAAGCGCCTGTTGGAACTCGGTGCCCCAGACGTGATCGTGCGCAACGAAAAGCGCATGCTCCAGGAAGCAGTGGATAGCCTGATTGATAACAGCCAGCGTGGCAAGGCGCTGTCCCGTCGCGGACGCCGTGAGCTGAAGTCCTTGAGCGACATGCTCAAAGGTAAAAAAGGACGCTTCAGACGCAACCTGCTGGGCAAACGTGTGGATTATTCGGGCCGCTCTGTGATCGTCATCGGCCCCGAGTTGAAACTCCATCAGTGTGGCCTGCCTAAGGAGATGGCACTGGAGTTGTACCGCCCCTTCGTCATCAGCAAACTGGTGGAGTATAACTACGCCAGCAATGTCCGCGCTGCAAGGCGTGTGATCGAACGTAAACGCCCTGAGGTCTGGGAAGTACTTGAGGAGGTCATCAAAGACCGGCCGGTGCTCCTGAACCGCGCGCCCACTCTCCACCGCCTGGGTATCCAGGCCTTTGAGCCGGTGCTTGTTGATGGTAAGGCAATTCACCTCCATCCCCTGGCCTGCGCTGCCTTCAACGCGGACTTCGACGGTGACCAGATGGCCGTGCACGTGCCCCTCTCGCAGAAGGCCGTGGAAGAGGTGCGCAAGCTCATGCTTTCTACCCGCAATCTGCTGAAACCCTCTTCTGGCCAGCCGATCGTTGGGCCGACCAAGGATATGTGCCTTGGTGCTTACTATATGACGATGGAAGACCCGTCCCGCGCCGGTGAGCCGCGCAAGCCATTTGTAGACCTGGACGAGGTGGAGATCGCTTATGAGCTGGGAGTGGTTGATCTCCATACCCCTGTAGTGGTCAGGCAGGTATACGAGCATAGACCCCCACCTCCTCAGCCGATCGAGACCACGGTAGGGCGCTGCCTGTTTAATCGCGCTTTGCCGGACGAGTTGCGCTTCATCAACCGGCCGATGGACAAGGGAGCCCTGCAAGACCTGGTGGCTTTGTGCTATCAGCAGTTAGGGCGTGAGAAGACAACTGAGCTGGTTGACCGTATTAAAGACATCGGTTTCAAGTTCGCCACTCGCTCTGGGGTCACCATCGCCATCTCCGATATGGTAATACCCGAGGCCAAAGCCAGCATTATCGAAAGCACCGAGCAGATTGTGGCCGAGGTGGACAGACAGTATCGTCGTGGCCTGTTGACAGAGGAGGAACAGTACACCCGCACCATCGAGTTGTGGTCACGGGCAAGGGAACAGGTTTCAGAAGCGGTCGCCAATGCCCTGGCCCCGGTGAGTTCGGTCGCCATTATGGCCAAATCGGGCGCCTCTAAGGGAGGCTTCGGGCCCATCGCACAACTGGCCGGTATGCGTGGCTTGATGGCTGACCCGTCCGGCCGTATTATCCCCATGCCCATCCGCAGCAATCTGCGCGAAGGTCTCTCGGCATTGGAGTATTTCATCAGTACCCACGGCTCGCGCAAGGGACTGGCAGACACCGCTCTGCGCACCGCGGATGCCGGATACCTGACACGTCGGCTGGTGGATGTGGCGCAGGATATCATTATCAACGCGCGCGACTGTGGGACCACGTCCGGTATCTGGATCCGGCGCTCCGACGATGTGGGCGGGCAAACGATGGCTGAACGCTTGTTAGGCCGCATCGCAGCCGCACCGGTGAAGAATCCCCAGACCGGCGAGCTGATCGTGGACCGTAACCAGGAACTGGACGAGGATGTGGTGGCAGCGATAGACAGGGCCAATGTCGAAGCAGTGTATGTGCGCTCTCCACTGACTTGCCAGCTCAGGCATGGAATTTGCGTATTGTGTTACGGACGCGATCTGGGACGTGGAGAGATGGTCGCCGTTGGTGCTGCAGTCGGTATCGTGGCTGCACAGTCCATCGGTGAGCCCGGCACCCAGTTGACGCTGCGCACATTCCACACCGGTGGCGTGGCCGAAGGCGGCGATATCACGGTCGGCCTGCCACGTGTGGAGGAGCTTTTCGAAGCTCGCAAGAAGCCCAAGGGCGAGGCCCCGATGTCCGAGATCGGCGGTGTGGTACACATCGTCCGCTCCGGCAACCAGCGCAAAATCGTGGTGGTGGATAGCGAGATCGAGCGTTTTGAATACGAGATCAAGCGGGGCTGGAAAGTACTGGTCGAGGACGGTGATGAGGTGAGCGAGGGGACACCACTGGCTTCCTGGCGTGACGAAAAGTACATTGTTGCAGAGAAGGGAGGCCGGGTCGTCTGCAGTGACCGTTCGATCACCGTGATCCACGAACACAAGGAAGAGCGTGAGTATGAAGTGCCATCTACTGGCCGCCTGCTGGTTGAGGAAGGCCAGCGCATTGAACCAGGCACGCAACTGATCGAGGGAGTGTTGAACCCTTACGACATCCTGCGCATCCTCGGCCGCGAGGAGACGGAACGTTATATGCTGGCGGAGGTCCAGAAGGTCTACCGTTCGCAGGGAGTGAATATCAATGACAAGCACTTCGAGGTCATCTTCCGCAAGATGCTGAGCAAAGTGCAGATTACCGATTCGGGTGATACCGATTTGCTGCCGGGCGAGCTGGTCGAACGGTTAGACCTTGAGGAGATCAACCGCAAGGTGATCGAGGCCGGTGGGCAGCCTGCCAGGGCCTGGCCGGTGCTGCTTGGAGTCACGAAGGCTGCTCTCAGCACTGACAGTTTCCTCTCCGCTGCCTCGTTCCAGCACACCATCCGGGTGCTCTCCGGTGCAGCGATTGAAGGTAAAGAGGACCCGCTGCTGGGGTTAAAGGAGAACGTCATCATAGGCAAGCTGATTCCGGCTGGCACGGGCTACCGGGGCGATAACCCGTCTTCCGATGGCCCTATTGACGAGTTCGAAGGGGTATCCCTGAAGCCAGTGGCGCCACCTGCGGAGAGCAAAACCAGGAAGAGGATAGCAGCAGAGGTATTGTAGTTCGAAACTTCAAGCCCGCCTTCCACGCTGCTCACAAATCCCTGGGCATTTAAGAGCGTATGCCGGCACGGCCAGCCTCCCTGGCCGTGCTGGCTTTAATGCGATGGAATGGCGGACTGTGCACTTCGGGCGGGGTATTGGCCTCTAAAAGGCCAGGAGGAGTGTGTACAGGATGCGCGGCTATCAGTGTGCAGCTTTACTGTTGCTTCTGCTCACCCTGGCTATTTACGCCCATACACTGGGTTTTGGCTTTATGTGGGACGATCCAGAGTGGTATGGCCGTGTGGTTGATAAGTCCATAGTGGAGCTGGTCCGGCCTATGCCGGATTATCACTTCTACCGGCCACTCCTGGTGCTCTACAACAGACTTTTTCTGGGGGCAGATAAAACCTTAGCCGCGTCACTGTTGCATGCTGGCCAGACAGGCTGGCATATACTGAATGTCGCCATAGCCTATGCATTGAGCCGTCGTTTAGGGCTCAGCGGGTGGGCAGCCATGGCAGTAGCTGCATTGACAGCATGGCACCCCTTTTCGTATCAGGCCGTGGCCTGGGCTGCACCTGCTCAACCGATGAGCATGGCGCTGTGCAACGGTGCATTTTTAGCTTATGCCGAAGCCCGCTGTAAGCGCACCCGGTTTCACCTCTCCGTATGGCTTAGCCTGTTTTCGACAGCTACTTCTGGTTTCGGGCAGCACAAAACTAAACCCTGACCGGTTGCGTTTTGTACATTAGCAATCGAGCCACCATCAGGGCTGAAAGAGTCGGTT
>DAOTYA010000267.1:0-5951 GCA_034435075.1 Anaerolineae bacterium | reverse complement strand
CGCTATCGCCAGGATAGACCTGGATGAGGTCCGGGAACATCGTGAGGAAAGCCAGATTTTGCAGTGCCGCCAGCCGCTCGCTTATCGAGCTATCGTAAAGAAATATTGATTTTATGACCCGGCCCTACAAGCTCATCTTAATAGACGGACATGCACTGACCTACCGTGCTTTCCATGCCCTGCCTGAGGATATGCGTACATCGCAGGGCGAGCCGACCAATGCGGTCTACGGCTTTACCTCGATGTTGCTTAACGTCCTGCGCGACGAGCGCCCCACTCACATCGCCGTCGCTTTCGATAAGGGACGCACCTTCCGCCACGACACTTACCCCGAGTACAAAGCCCATCGGGCTAAAATGCCCGAAGAGATGCATTCACAGATGGAACGGGTACGGCAGGTGGTCGAGGCACTGGAAATCCCGATTTATGAGTTGGAGGGGTATGAAGCGGACGATCTGCTCGGCACCCTGGCCCGTCAGGCCGGTGAGCATGGGTTGGATACGCTCATCGTCACAGGTGACATGGACCTCCTCCAGCTGGTAGATGAGCACACGAAGGTGCTTACCTCACGTTGGCGCTTCTCCGACACGGTAGTGTACGACCTGAAAGGCGTACGGGAGCGCTATAAACTGCTTCCCTCTCAGCTTGTGGACTTCAAAGCGTTGGTCGGGGATAAATCGGACAATATCCCCGGGGTGGCCGGTGTAGGAGAGAAAACGGCGGTGGAACTGCTTCAGCAGTATGGCTCGCTTGAAGCGATTTATGAACACCTGGATAGTGTGCCTCCTCGCTACCGGGCCAAACTGCTTGAAGGGAAGGAGTCCGCCTTTCTCAGCCGTCGCCTGGCGACGATTGTGCGTGATGCACCGGTCCGACTTGATCTCGACGCCTGCCGTGTACGTCCCATTGATCGTCAGAAAGTGCTCCCCCTTTTCCGTGAGCTGGAGTTCCGCTCGCTGATCGAGCGACTCTCGGAGCTGGCAGGCGAGGGTGAGCGTCTCTCTGCCCCTGGCATTCCCTTGCAGCTCACCCTGTTCGGCGAACAGCCTGGAGCTGTGCCCGCCACTCCTGCCCCAGAAGCCGGTTACCAGGTTATCGCCGACATCCAGGCGCTCCACCAACTGATCGCCCGATTGAGAGAGGCTCCTGCGCTGACCCTTGATCTCGAGACAACTGCCACCGACCCCATGCGAGCACGGCCGGTTGGCATCGCCCTGACCGATAGCCCCGGTCGGGGCTATTATGTGCCCGTGAGTGCCCCGCCGGATGAGCCCTGTCTCAATTGCAATGCGGTGCTGGAGGCGCTCTCACCTCTGCTTGAGGACCCACATCTCCCCAAATACGGCCATAATATCAAATACGACTTCATTGTGCTGGCACAGGCCGGCATCGAGCTGCGCGGCCTGGCCTTCGACACCATGGTCGCGGAGTGGCTCACCAACCCCGCCTCTACCAATCTGGGGCTGAAAAACCTGGCCTGGGCACGGCTGAAGCAGGAAATGACCTCCATCACAGCCCTTATCGGCACAGGCAAGGGACAGTTGACTATGGATCAGGTTCCAGTAGCACAGGTGGCACAATATGCCTGTGCCGATGTGGATATGACCCATCGGCTGGTGCCCATCCTGAAGGCAGAACTGGAAGAGAAGAAACTCTGGCCGGTCTTCGTCGAGGTGGAGATGCCCCTGATCCCGGCACTGGCAGCGATGGAGATGGCAGGGGTACAGCTCGACGTTCCCTTTCTGCAACACATGTCCAGAGAGCTGGCAGCACGCCTGAAAGAACTGGATGCCCGGATCCAGGAGCTGGTGGGCCATCCCTTCAACGTCAATTCACCCCAGCAGCTCTCCGATGCGCTGTTCAAGACCCTTGGCCTGCCTGCCCAGGGATTGCGTCGTACCAGGTCTGGCCACTACTCGACGGCCGCTGAAGTGCTGGAACGCCTGCGCGGCGCTCATCCGGTGATTGATCTCATCCTGGAACAACGGGAGCTGGCCAAGCTCAAGTCCACCTACGTGGACGCACTTCCCCAGCTTGTGAACCCGCGCACTGGCAGATTGCATACCTCGTATAATCAGACCGGCACAGTCACAGGGCGGCTGAGCAGCAGCGAACCGAACCTGCAAAATATCCCTATCCGTACTGAACTGGGACGTCAGGTACGGCGGGCCTTTGTCGCCGGACCGGGCAGGAAGCTGATCGCGGCCGATTATTCCCAGGTGGAGCTGCGCATCATGGCTCATATCTCCGGCGACGAGGGGTTGCTGGGCGCCTTCGCCCGGGGCGAGGATATCCATGCCAGCACTGCCGCTGCCATCCTCTCCATTCCGCTGGATGCCGTGACGCCAGAGATGCGCCGGCTGGCAAAAGCGGTGAACTTCGGCCTCTCATACGGCCAGACCGCTTACGGCCTGGCACAGGCTACCGGCCTGTCCCAGAGCCAGGCAGAGGAGTTCATCAGGGCTTATTTTGAACGTTTCCCCAAAGTACGGGAATACATCGAAAATACCAAAGCACTGGCACGCCGCCAGGGGTACGTGGAAACGCTGCTGGGACGGCGACGCTACTTCCCGGAGCTTCAGCCTGGCAGTAAAGCACCCTACAACGTGCAGCAGGCGGCTGAACGAATGGCCATCAATGCTCCCATTCAGGGCACCGCTGCTGACATCATCAATATCGCCACCATTCGTCTCCACAATGCATTGCGAGAACAGAGGATGCAGGCACGCATGATCCTCCAGGTACACGATGAACTGGTCGTCGAGGCCCCGGATGAGGAAGTGATGGCCGTCGCACCTCTGATGCGCGATATTATGGAGCATGCCTTTGAGTTGCGTGCCCCTCTGAAAGCTGACCTGAGGGTCGGTCAGAACTGGGAGGAGATGGAACATCTGTTATGATGGACCGACCTGCCCGCTCCTGGTGTTTATACTGGGAATGGGTAAGAATTGGACATTTACTAACTATTCAGCCTGCCCGTGCTGTGCCGGGCGGACCACAGTCCGCCCGGACCAGACTTTGCAGACACTGGCTACACTGAGACGCTCCCAGTTGGCTCAGGTGCCATCTGCTCCGCCGGACTGTGGTCCGGCGGGTGCAGGCTGAATAAGAACCTATCCGAAAAACCGTACAAGCGGCATCCCTATGCCGCTTATACCGACGCATAGGGATGCGTCGGTTACATTTTTCGGATAGGCTCTAAATACCATTTAACCACGTGCTACCACGCTCAGGAAAAGTCCAAAATTCACCCGTGCGCAGTATATGTAACGTCTGGTGGGCGACAACACAAGCGCCATCTACCGCCTGGTAGTGCTATATGCGCTGGTCGGAGCGCTGTACAGCCTGATCGTCCCTTTCGGAGAGCCTCCCGACGAAGGGGCACATTACGCCTATATCTGCTATCTGCTGGAACAACATCGCCTCCCCGAGCAATCCTTCAGCGCAGACCATAACGAAGTCAAGGAAGGCCATCATCCCCCGGCTTACTACGCGCTTGTTGCCGTCCTGACCGGTTGGCTCGCTCCATATCAACCGTACCATCAGTACCTTAACCCATATTTGCCAGTCGGCCGCGACGATCCACAGGCTGTTCAACAGTTCCTTCATCCGGTCCAGGAACGTTTCCCCTGGCGTGGGCCATTGCTGGCAGCTCACATAGCCAGGCTCGTCTCGCTCGCGATGGGCTGTCTCAGCCTTATGTTGACTTTCCGCATTGCCTCCAGTGTATCCCCCGGCTCAAGGTGGCTTCCTCTATTGGCTGCCGGGACATTCGCTTTCATTCCTCAACTGACCTACATCAGCGCCGCCATCAACAATGACAACGGCGCGATCCTCGCCGGGGCGCTGCTCACCTGGCAGATGATGCGTCTGCTGCAACCGCTGTCTCGGGCACGCCATACACGCACAGTCGTATTTTTGGGCCTGCTGTGGGGATGCGGCATACTGTGCAAGGTGAGTCTGCTCTCCATGTTGCCTGCAATTGCGGGGAGTTTGCTCCTGTGCAAGGGGTATGACAACAGCAGACCGTCACCTAAACGCGTTGTTCTCGACGGGGTGCTGGTGTTCTGCGCAGCCGGCCTCGTTTCGGGCTGGTGGTTCTGGCGTAATCTTCAGCTCTATGGGGACCCTATCGCGTGGAACGTGTGGATGTCAACCTACTCCGAGTTCGCCCGTAAGCTCCCTATCTCATGGCACTATGCAGGCCGTTTCCTCTGGGATCAATTCACCTCTTTCTGGGGAAAGTTCGGATGGGGGCGTGTGATGCTCCCCACCAGCCTCTACCTGGTTCTGCTTTTGGTGACACTGGCCGGTCTCTATGGAATTGTCAGGCATCTATTCAGGCCCAGGCCTGACAGGAGTGTGGAATCTCACAGGGTGGTTGTGCTTTTCCTCATCGCAGGGGGCTTCCTCGTTTCGACATGGAGGCTGGGACTCAGCCAGGATACAGTGGCTGCGCAGGGGCGCTTCCTCTTCCCGGCCCTGCCAGCCATCGCGACGCTGCTTTCTATAGGCTGGTCAGCGTGGTGGCCGCAGGAAAAGCGTGAGCAGGCCTGCCGCGTGCTTCTCTGTGGGCCGATGGTCCTCTCGATATGTGTTGTGTTGTGCCTGTTGTTGCCGGTTCACATACACCCTGTCCACGCAGGGCTACCTCTGACTGCTCAACCGGTTGCCCAGGGTATGCTGGGTGAATGGTGGGAAGTGGTCGGCTGGCACGCATCGGCACCGATAATCGGGAAGGAGTGGTCGTTGACGCTCTATTGGAGGGCACGTCGCCCACTCACTGACGAGGCCAGGAAGCTCGCTCCGTACAGGTACATCCGCCTGCTTACCCCAGATGGTCAGGTGTTGGCCGGATGTGACGGCATCCCCACCGCGGGGCGCTTTCCGCCACCCGCCTGGAGCCCCGATGTCGTCGTGGCAGACGTGGTGCGTCTCCGCATTGATGAGCAGGTCGAGCCAGGTCTGGCCAATATTCTCGTTGGCCTGCAATTCGGGAGCGGGGAAATGGCAGATGTTTCCATGATCGTAGGGCAGGTGATGCTCCGGCGTCCAGGGCGGGCACCTTCGCCACCCTGCGCTACCCGGATAAGGATAGGCCCCCGGGCACGGCTGATTGGGTATGGGTTGACCCAGATCGAACCAAATGTCATCCGGCTCGACCTCTACTGGAATATGTATGGCAAAGAAGCAATTCCGGCAGATTATCACGTCTTTGTCCACGTCATAGATGGGCGGACCTCCGGGCTTGTGGCTCAGGCAGATGCTCCCCCCTGTCAGGGGCGCTGTCCCACCTCTTTGTGGAGACGTGGCGATTTATGGGTGGATAAGCACACTATCACTTTGTCAGAGGAGAGTATCTCCACCGGCACACCACTCCTGGTAAAGGTAGGGTGGTACAGTCTGGCTACAGGGGAACGTGTGATGGCTTTTGGGGCGGATGGAATGGAGTTGACCGATGCCCAGGTAGTGCTGGCCGACCTGGCACAGTTCTACGCGGGGCAGCCCTGCGCTCAGCGCCGATAGTGGAGATTGCTACCGGTCAGTTGTGTCAGTTTGACCCAGGATTGCCGGGTCAATGTCTTCAACGTAACTGTAGACCCGAATCCCCAATCGCTCGGCGACAATCTGTGCCTGTTTGTCAACCATAGGCGAGATCACGACAAGCTGCGACGCCTTCCGCCGGTGTCTCCTCTCGTAGAAACGCGCCTTGCGCTCGAAAATGTACATATCCCCTTTGCTCATCGAGGACTTGATCTCGCAGATAATCAAAGTGCCATCCCGGATGATCAAATCAAGTTCCACCTGATCAGGGTGGCCGAAGACCTCCCCCTCATCATCGTACTCGATGACGTTAAGCACCTCGACCTGAAACGCCTCCCCCAGGATACCCTTCAGGGCATTGCGGAAAGACTGCTCTGTGTGCAGTCCCCAGCGCGCTCCCAGCGCAC
>DAOTYA010000266.1:0-11591 GCA_034435075.1 Anaerolineae bacterium | reverse complement strand
ACGATGTCAGAGAGATGAAGTGTCCACATCTTGAACGAGCGAGATGGAGGTACGGTTGTGGATGAGCGCATTTTGCTCATTGAGGATGACGAGGCTCTGTCCCGAATGATGCGTTTGCAACTGGAACATGCCGGCTACAGGGTCACAGCCTGTCGGACGGGTATGAGTGGGCTGGAGGCAGCGCGACAGTCGGAGCCGGACGTGATTCTCCTCGACATCCTCCTGCCCGACATTGACGGCTGGACCGTGTGTGAGCAACTGAGGAAAATAACCAACGCTCCCATCATCTTCTCCACTGCTCTGGGTTCTGAGCGGGACGTGGTACGGGGCCTGGAACTGGGCGCCGATGATTACATGATCAAGCCGTTCAGTTACAAAGAACTTCTTGCTCGCGTCAGGGGCGCTCTACACCGCTCACGACGCGAGGCCACCTCCGGAAAAGTCTACGAGCACGGGCGTTTATTTGTGGACCTGGAGAAGCACACGGTTAAAGTTAATGGTGAACACATTCTGCTGACCCAACTGGAGTACAAATTGCTGGCCGCTCTTGTCGAAGAGGCGGGTAAGGTGGTTGATTATAACACCCTTCTACGGCGCGTGTGGGGCGAGCAGTATGAGGGCAGCAGAGAGTATCTCAAATTGTATATCTGGTATCTCCGCAAGAAAATTGAGGAAGACCCCTCTAATCCACAGTTGATTTTGACGGAGGAGGGAGTCGGGTATCGCCTGGTGGCTCCTTCTGGCAGTTCATAGTCGTATTGTTAGGACTTACGCACTTGACTTCCTGCCGGTATGCCGACTATGTGGGACGCCTTTCCAGGCCGTCCAGACAGGCTGGAAAGCCTGTCCCACAAACCAATCCAATCACAACTGCGTAACTCCTGATTGTATCTATTGACGGTGACTGTAGGGGCAAGACAGGCCTTGCCGTCCACTCTTTCATCATGCCTGTGACCATTGGTCGGCCTTCGCCGACCGGAGGCATCGGCGCAGGCCGACGCCCGGCGCGAAGTGCCCAAAGAGGGCGCTTTCAATTTCAATCGCCTGAACAGTACGTCGTATCAAGGAGACCTGGATGGTATCCACCTGGATCGTACTGACCGGCTGGTTCGTTCCACCACAAAGGTGGAAGTTTGACCTCGCTTCGGCGCTGATGGGTGCAGCGGTAGCGCTACTGCTGGCCGGGCTGGCGTACCGCTTTCGGGACAGGCTGCGTCGTTATGGGAAGAGTTTGCTGGCGCCGCTGGCGCAGTTGTACGGCCTTCTGCAGGTTGGCGCTGTTGGGCATTACCTGGAACAGGTTGCCAGACGGGCGCGTTCCACCGTCCTGCCTGTACGGGAAGTGGCGCTGGAACAGCTCTTCTTGGAGCCGGAGTTGATCTCCCTGATCCCTCTCTACCCCGGCGATGCTGACGCTGAATCGCTCACCTCAACTCGTGTGTTGCTGCCAATGCATCGTCTCTTCGGCAGCCATCCAGCGATGGCCATCATCGGTGATAGCGGGGTCGGGAAGTCGGCCCTTTTGGCTTACGTGGCTCTCGCCTGTGCCCGGTCTGATGACGAGCGGATGACCGGGGTGGTACCGGAGGAGGTGCGGCGCAGGCTGCCGCTTTACGTATCGCTCGCAACCGTGGAATGGGAGAAAGCGGCCTCTCCGCTGGACCGGCTTGTGAACACCGCGATAGCATTCGTTGAGGCCGATTCAAGCGTGGGTAACACGCTCATTCGCTTCCTGAAGGCTGGCCAGGCCATTGTGCTGGTGGACGACTGGGACCAGGTGGATTCGTCGCAGCGTCCTCAGGTAGCGACCTGGCTAGCCGAACTGGCCGGGACATTGCCCGGCAACCTGTGGCTGGTCGCTGCCGGGGCGCGGGGTTACGCTCCTCTGATTGAGGCCGGGTTTGTGCCTTTGAAACATATCGCCTGGAATCCCAGGCGTGCGGAGCAGCTCGCCAGGAGATGTATGGAAGCCTTTCTCCCTGCAGATGAGATCAAACCCGCCACTCTGCGCCGCCTGACAGCCACCCTGCGTGAAGGGGTCGGCAGAGGGATACCCCCTATGGAGCTGGTGCTCAGGGCTTACGTCTACCTGTCAGATGGCAGTATCCCGCCCGGGCGTGTTGCCCTGTATGACCGGGTGCTCGAGCTGACACTGGGACGCGATAAGGAGCCCTGGCTGCTGACGACGTGTCGGGTTGTGTTGGGACAGATAGCGCTTGGTCTGTTGCAGAGTAAGCGGCCAGGTGTGAGCCGCGAGGAACTTGAGGCCGCTATTGCTGCAGCGCTTCCCCCGCTCGATGAGACCTCCGCCCGCCGCGCGGCCTCGTCTGTATTTCGGGCGCTGACCGGAGGGGAGGGGGTGCTCCGTAAGATAGGGACCGCACGCTACAATTTCGTCCACCCTCTGTGGCAGGCATATCTGGCAGCCCGCCAACTGGTTGCCGTGCCCTTGCCCGGCCCTGGCGAACGGCTCGACGACCCCTCCTGGGTTGAGACGCTGCGTTTCTACGCGGAAATCGGCGATATGAAACCCCTGGTGGCGGAGTGGCTGCGCGCTCCCGATGACCTGTTTCACTCACGTCTCCTCACGCTGAGCTCCTGGGTCGGCGCGGCACCGGATGGCGCTACCTGGAAAGACAGCGCCATGACAGTGTTGGCGCGTGCCTTCTTTCAGCCTGGCTGGCCTTTCGCACTTCGCAGAGAGCTGGCACAGGCATTGGCACTGACCGGCATGCCGGGCATCGCTCTGCTCTTCAGACAGGCGCTTCAACATCCCGATCCCGGAGTGCGTGCAGCGGCTGCGCTGGGGCTGGGGAAAATAGCCAGTGAGTCGGACCTGCCGGTGATCGAGGCTATCCTGAGGGATAAAAGCCCGACTGTGCGTGAAATGGCCGTACGTGGGCTGATCTGGCCGGGCACCGATGCGGTGAGGAAATTGTTGGAGCGCATTTTGTGCGCCGGTGATGAACTGCTCAGCCCTGTGGCAGCCGAGGTACTCGTCGAGTACGGCGAAGAGGGTGCGGATATCCTCCGTACCGCGGCCACCTCTGATGATGCTCTGGTGCGGCGCGCAGCGGTTGTGGGGCTGGCCCGGCTGGGGGAGCGTGAATTGTTGATGCGTATAGCACGTGATGATACGCAATGGATCGTGCGCTCGGCAGCAATGACTGCCATTGAGACCTTCGAAAAGGAGGAGGGGTTCTCTGGGCCCGCCTCTCTGCCCGATCCCGCTCAATTGCCCTGGCTCATCTCCTGGGCTGCCAGTCGTGGTGAAGGAGTAGGGCTTGGACAGGCAGCCCGCGAGATGCTCTGTCGTGCCCTCAGCGAAGGCGACGTGACGGTGCGCATTGCTGCCGCACACATACTCACCTGCATCGGCCGACCTGAGGATGTGGAGCATTTGCGGGCTGCTCTGAGCGATCCCGATCCTGAAGTGGCAGAGGCTGTGCTCGAGGCACTGGCCGAGATCAGCAAACGATATGAGCTTAAAATTGAGCCATTGACAACCGCTGCCTGAAAGACGCTGGAGGGGGTACGGGCTGATCGGCGGTCTATGCCAGGAATCGGGTGGAGGTGGAAATGAAACAACCATCTATAATGCTGGGAATGGCGGTTATCTCGTTGTTGGTAACACTGGCCTGCGGTCCGGTGGCAACCGTCGTCGTCACAGCGACGCCGGAGGCCATTGCTATCGCGACGGCGATATCGGAGACACCGACCTGGACGGCCGGGGCCGCGACTCCTGGGGTTACCGCCACTACACTGGCGGAGACGCCGCCTCCTGAACCGACAACGGTGGCGGGTTGCACACCTGACGCTCGCTGGGTGGCCGACGTGAGCGTCCCTGACAACACCGCATTCGCACCCAATACCCCCTTTGTCAAAACCTGGCGTGTGCGCAACTCGGGCACCTGTGTATGGGAGGAGGGCACGCAGTTGGTCTTCGCCTCCGGTGATCAGATGGGCGGGCCATCGTCTGTCAGCGTCCCCGCGGTGGCTCCCGGTGCTACCACTGACATCAGCGTCAACCTTACCGCGCCGGCAACCCCAGGCTCATATCAGGGCAACTGGCAGTTGCAGGCTCCCGATGGCACACGTTTCGGCGCCATCATCTGGGTCAAGATCGTGGTGCCGACCCCGGCGACGGCCACCGCCGCCCTTACCCCTACGCCTACACCTTCTACGCCACCTACCGGACTGGCGATCCTCTCGTTCAGCGCGGAGGTTGTCCAGGAACTGCCTCCGGCGGGCAGGCGGATCCGCTTCTACTGGCGGACAACAGGCGCAACCAGCGCGGGCATCTGGAGTGGCACTCAGGTGCGCTTCCCACTATATTGGGAGGCCACACCGCCCGGGGAGGGAACACTGACCGTGGACGTGGCGACCACGTATTACCAGAACCCGGATATGACACTGGTGATCCGTGATAGAGCCGGCAATGAAGCCCGGGTTTCCGTAGCAGTGCCATGGCCGTGCCAGTACTCCTGGTTTTTCCCCACCAATGACCGACCCTGTCCGGCCTATGAGGCCAGCGCTACCTGGGCAGCAGAGGAGCCTTTCGAGCGTGGCTGGATGATCTGGCTACAAGAGGTCCGCACCGAATCCACCATCTATCAGAAAGTCATTCTGGTCTTCTACAACGATGGGCATTTCGAGAAGTACGCTGATACTTTTCTGGAAGGGACGGACCCCGAGAGCGATCCATCCATTGTGCCGCCGACGGGGCTATATCAACCGGTTCGGGGCTTCGGCAAACTCTGGCGCACCAATCAGACCGTGCGCAATCAGCTGGGCTGGGCTACTGCACCAGAGCAGGGGTTTAACACTCAGTGGCAGATGCAGATGGCTGAGTCCATCGGCATACCCTTCTTCGTGCGCCGGTTGGACGGGAGAATCATACGCGCTGCCGGATGGGATATGGGCTATGGGAGTTGGCGGGTGATACCATAGGGGTGGAAGAAAACGACGACTGGAGGGCCTGTCCCCTGAAAGCGCGCCCTACGGGCCGGCCGATTGCAGTTACGCGCCCCCTGCTAGAAAATGACGATCGGCGTCCCTACCCTGGCAGTGCTCTGAATAAAGTCATCCTCGCAGCCGGCGATGGGATGGCTCCACCTGTAGAGCCAGCGCGCCACCTCCTGAGAGACGTTAACACAACCGTGACTGCGCCGCACACCGAAATCATTATGCCAGTAGGTGCCGTGGATCGCAGTGCCGCTCATGTCGAAGAAGAGATTCCACGGCACCCCGGGCAGATCGAAAATATCCCCCAGCGGTGGCGGCCCTCCCGGGTATGGCCGGTTGGACATATGTCGCGATGGCTGTTTCAGGATAACGCACATCTCCCCCGTCGGCGTGGCGGTGGCGCCAGGCAGCCCTGACGAGACCCGCGTGGAGAAGACGAGTTCATCACCCTCGTAGCAGTTCAGCCGCTGCTCGTCCAGGTTAATCTCAATGCGCTTTCTCCCCACGAAGGGCCGGATGGGCGACATCTCAGAACGGGGAATGCGGCGCACGTCTTTTGCCAGCACCCACTGATGCGAGGGACTTGTGGGCGGGAACTCATCGTACACTTTGTACCATCTAATACCCTTTTCGTCCCTCAGCGAATCCACCACATGGAAGACATTGCCCCCGTAGAAGCGATACACCTTGCGCGAATGAAGGTCCGGCTCCTCATAGGCCTCGGTGAAGACCTGGGATATTTCGCCCCAGAAGCCCCATTCCCCGACGTTGCGTATGAAGGGCTGAGGGGGGTAAACTCGCACGGGCAGGACCCAGGCAGAGTGGACATACCCCAGGGGAGTCTCGTACCACAGATCGTTGTGGGGGCTGAAGGGAGCATGTACCTCGCCTGTGATCGGAAAAGACTGATCGCGCTGGCGCGTTGTCAGCCTGGTAGCGGAAGTAGAGGGCTTATCGTAGAAAGCCACGGTGTGGATCGCGCGCCCCATAAGCACCCAGGCATCGTAATCCACGCTCTGGCCCGCCCCAGGGGGGTCGGGGTAGCTGGCCCGTGCATGCAACTTTGGAGAAAGCGCGGCCACAGTGGCTGCAGCGGTAATCAGCTTTAGCAGATGACGGCGAGTTACTGGCATTTCACACCGCACAGGCCTTCAGGTAATCGGCGATCCAGGCCCCTTCCGACCCCAGCCAGGTACGCACGGCCTGAGCGTACAGGGCGACATAGAAGGCGATCCGATTATCGGGCACAGCTTCCCTGCCCCTCCTACCTCGCAGCCAGTGGATGTATGCCCCTGCCACTTCCATTTCTCCTGCCGTCAGTGCGGAGGTGAGGTGGAGGCCAAGTTCCCGCCCTATCTCTACGAACCTCTCATCTGCGGCATCCAGCTTCTTCAATTCTATCCCGACCGTACCACGTATGAGCGGCTCGTTTTCGCGGAAGAGAGACGAGAGTACCTGGTACTGGGGTGGCGGCGGCTCCGTCGGCACAGATGTAAGCCCTGTCCGCTCCAGGCTCTCCAGCCGCTGGGGGACTTCTTCCAGCCTCTCGCCAAGGAAGTGGCCAGGAATGCGACGGCGCAGGACGGGCACCCGATTGAACGCCAGGCCGCCGTATCCCATAGGTACACCGCGTTCCTCCATAAAGTTGGCCAGCTCCAGCACGCCAGCGCATGATGGGAGGTATTGTGAGGCCGTGATCACCCAGCGGGGACGCAACCTGCTTATAGTTTCACCCATCCACTCAAGAGGGACATTTACCCCCAGGTAGACCACCTTATGCCCCCGATGGAGAAGCAGGAAGGTCAACAGGAGCAGATTAAAGCTATGATTTTCCGATGGGGGAGCGGTCACCAGGATGCAGTCCGTATGGCAGGGGACGTGAGCCCTCTGTACCAGCACCTCTACCCGGCGCATGGCAAGCGCCGACGCGAAGTGTTCCTGATGGACGGAGGCTTCCCCGGCATACCACATCTCACCTATCTCCCTCAACCCTGCCAGCAGCACTTCCAGGCAAACTCTCTCCGGTGGACAGGTTGCAAAGGCTTGATTAAGTGCCTATCCGAAAAACGTAACCGACGCATCCCTATGCGTCGGTATAAGCGGCATAGGGATGCCGCTTGTACGGTTTTTCAGATAGGCTCTAAGAGTTTCATCCGCCGTCAGTATATCGAAGTCAAGAGTGGCTGAGATCCATTGCCGGCGGATTGTGGCAAGCTCACTGCTGGTGGATGAAGGTTCGGCCTGTAGGCCAGGGATGCTCTCCGCCGATTTGTGCTCTTGTGGGTAACTCTGTTCGGTGAGCATTTTCCCGCGGAGTGTTGATAATACCTGCCATTACGCACACACCGCAGGTGAGCGCCTGCATGTTACGGGCCGTGACATGCAGTTACACCGGTTCGTGGTTCAGGCTTTCTGCCATGTCTGATCCGCGGCAGGACCTCAGGCATGCGAGTCCTGTAAGATACGCCTGGCAAACCTGGCACCGAACTCCTCTCCGCGCCTGAGATCCTCCTCCGTCGGCCCACCTGCGAACTCGAACGATTCGACCAGCTTCCACTTGAGGGGTTCGATCAGCCGCTCAAAGTGGCGTTGCGCTCCCCCGCCCCACCCGTAACTGCCGAACCTGGCGACCAGCTTGTTGCGGATACGCTTCAGGGCCGCCATCTCCAACATCTGTACCATCGGGGGGAAGAGAGAGCCTTCATAAGTGGGTGCGCCGACGATCACGCCCCGCTGTGTCCACAGAGAGGGCAGAATGTAGCTGGCGTGCGTATGGGTGACATCGAAAATGGTCAGTGGCACCCCCTCTTTTGAGACGCCCCGGGCGACAGCGTTCATAACTTTCTCCGTGTTGCCGTACATTGACCCGTATAGAAGTGTTACGCCGATCTCGGCAGGGCTGGTGGCGTACTCTGCCCAGCGTTTGTAAAGCTCGATGATACGCCCTGGCTTCTCTCTCCAGATCAGTCCATGGGAGGGCGCGATAATAGACACCGGCACACCGGCCAGCTTATCAATAGCCTGGAGCACCGGTTTACTGAACACTGCGACGATGTTGACGTAATAGCGCAGCGCTTCCCGCTCGTAGAAATCGGGATCACTGCACTCATCGTCGAAGATGGCGCCCCGTAACGCGCCGTAGCTGCCGAAAGCGTCGCACGAGAACAGGATCCGCTCGCCGGCCTCGTAGGTCATCATTGTCTCGGGCCAGTGCACGAAAGGGGTGTGGAAAAATGTCAGCGTGTGCTTTCCCAGGGAGAGTGTCTCTCCGTCACCGACCACCCGTACCCCATCCGTGATCCCGTAGAACGACTCCAGCATGTTACGTGTCTTCTCTGTGCCCAGGATGGTCACTCCCGGCACCATGCGGCGCAATGCGCGTAGCACTCCGGAATGGTCTGGCTCCATATGGTTGATGATAACATAGTCCAGGCTGGAGATACTGGTGACCTGGTCTATCTGGTCAAAGAACTCGTCTGTTTTTAGAGCCTTGGCCAGGTCTACAATAGCCTTCTTCTCGTCGTTGATCAGATAAGCATTGTAGGATACGCCCTCCTGGGTGATGGGCCACAGGCCCTCAAAAAGGTCGGTAGTGCGGTCATTGACGCCGATCCAGTAGATATCCGGCCTGATCTCGACGGGTGGCATGGGACACTCCTTGAAATCGCGTAACTATTCAGGCGGCGACTAAAGTCACCCTTTTGGGCCTCCGGCCAACGGTCGGCCTGCGCCGACCTGCGCGCGTCGGTGCAGGCCGACGTCTGGCGCAGAGTGCCCAAAGAGGCCGACTTCAGTCGGGCTGAAAGTTACCAGGCGGCACCTCTATGCCGCCTGTACAGGCCCTAAGACTGTTGCAGCAGTCCGGCCAGCAGACGCAGATGTTTCTTTTCCTCACGTATGACGTTGGAGACCGTCTCGCGATCGGTTTCGCCGACCATATCCCGCAGGTCGTAGAAGAATATGAGCGTGTCTTTCTCAAAGCCAAGCGCCGCCCGCAGGGCAGTCTCCCGGTCCCTGGCTTTCCTGGCAAGCGCCAGTGCCTTGTCTTCGCCAGCAAAGAGGGCGTTGTCCAGAGCCGCCTGAAGGTAGAGCCTGTATTCGTTGTACTCCGGGGCAGGGAGGGGAGCAGGGGCTTCCACGTTCCCTGCCATGCTCTGGAACACCCTGTAATGTCCCTGTTCCTGAGCAGCCAGGTCTTCAAAGAGCGCTTTCAGTGGCTGGTCAGAACTCTGCGCCGCAACGGCTTTATAGAATGCTTCACCGCTCTTCTCGATCTCCATCGCCATTTCCAGGGCTTCCGCTGCTGTGAAAACCGCCATTTTATAACCCTCCTACTCAAGTACGCAGATCGCGCCCGGCTGCTTGATGCGTAACACAATGCTTTCAAGGACACGGAAACGATGATCCAGGCCTTCCGGTCCCAGGTAGGCAGTGATGATATCCTGTGCTATAGCCAGGTCGAGGTGATGGGGGCCCTGCGAAACGAGGATAGCCTTCCTGGAAGGCAGGAATGGCGAGCGGAAGATGCCCCCATCTGCCACGGATGCGACCAGCTCATATTCCTGGCGCCCGGAGCCGTTATAGACGCGCTGTAACATCCCATAGAGCACCGAACCAACCAGCAGCACATATGGCGGATAGAAGCCACAATCGGCCAGTTGCTGGCTGGCGGCGATCACGTCGTTAAGTGCGTTCCCGGAAGTTCCCCAATCGCTGAGAGTGAGGGATTGCCGGCCCTCCGCGCTCAGCAGAGCCTCGAAAATCATCCTGTCCTCAGCAGCAGCTACCATTGTGGCTGCGGCGGCGGCCGGTCCAAATTCCAGTTTCGTATTGAACTGATGGGCGTTCTCGATGTCCTGCCAGGAGAGAGAGAAATCTTTGTGGATCAGTACAAGGGGCAGGAAACGGCGGGCGCTTACGTGCAATACGTCGCACTCCCCGCCGACACAGCCCGCCGCCGTCTCGGTATGAGTGCATGCCTCTGTCCCTTCAATGGTATCCAGGGGCAAAACCTGCGTTCCTACGCCGAATGGGCCGGCCAGGTTGATGAACCGGCGCCCCACCAGCACGCGGCGCGCGGCTGTGACCACTATTTCGTCCAGTTGTCGCCACTCCTCCGAACTCAGAGGAGCATCATCACGCATATGCCAGTCTGCCATTGTTATTACCTCCTGCTCTTTGTGAGTTACGTGTCCATAAGGCTGCCTACAGTGAAATCGCTTGTAACGGTGGGTTTCCCGGGCTTCTCCTGTAATTCGTTCAGCAGATCGCTAAAGAGTTGATCGTGATAAACTTCATGATCGCGGATGCGCTCGATCAAAGCGCGCAAGTCCTCATCTTCGATCTCGGTAAGTTGACGGGTGTAATCAAGCGTTACAGCCTGCTCGGCGGCTATGTCGGCCTCAAGCATCTCCGCGGGCGTCCCTTCGAGCGCCAGTTTAGTATGCTCCATCAGAGGATGGCCGCCTATCGCTGCCACTTCCTCCGCTAACCAACCCATATGCTGCATCTCGTTGATCGCCTGCATCTCCAGTTCGTTGCCGATCTCACAGTCGGGCATGACGAACCTGTGATACAGGTATTGCAGGATCACCGAGTACTCATGTTGCACACCGGCCTGAAGGATTTCCAGCACACGTGGTGGGGCACCTGCGCCGGTGCGCGCTATGAGGGGACCAGAAGGTGGCAGTCCTGCCATTTTCTGGGCGAATTTGACGAAATCCCCCCGGTGAGATTCTTCGTCGCTGAGGATGCGCCTCAGCAGCCGCTTGAGCTTTGGGTCATCAATGGCAGCGATGTGGGCTTTGTATTGGGTGATGGCGCGTTCCTCAGCCTGCACATCACGGCCCATCCACTCACCGGGGCTATTGCCCTCCAGATCAACGAAACCGCGCGCCATGTCGGGCTTGCCCCCCAGCGCGACGATGGCTTCTGCCAGCCAGTCAAAATGGCGCATCTCATCGCGGGCGATCGCCTCGATCTCACAGGCCTCCTCGCCCTCACCAATGGCATAAGCGTGTTGGAGGTACTGGATAATCGCGGCGTGCTCATCCCGCATGTCTGCTCTGAGCATCTCTATCACTTTCGATGTATCGCTCATTGTTACCTCCTGATTACTCTATCCTGAGGCATCACATTAGCTGTGGTAAGAACCTGTCCGAAAAACCGTACAGGCGGCATCCCTATGCCACCCGTACCTACGCATAGGGATGCGTAGGTTACGATTTCCGGCTAGGCTCCAAGCCGGTTCCCGGCATAACAAGGAGACAGGGTCTGATAAGCGAGTGAAAAATGGGCCTCTGCTGAGGAATTCCGACGCTGGTCATCTATGTTGTTCCGCTTCCAAACAAAGGAACTGCCAGGCAAGTACCACACGAAAGAACTTACGCGATTGCGATTCAGGCTGGCCCTCGGCACAGGCCTGCCGGCCCCTGGACGTGCACCATGGGACACATTACATGTTACACTGCTTCGTTTTTCTTGGCAAATTGGCAGGGAGGGGGGTGTTCGAAGCAGCTCCCATGCCAGGGCTCTCGCCCTGCACTCCGATGAATGAAAATATTGCTGCCAGCCGGATGGCTTTTGACTAACGCCGAAACACCGGCCTGACAGCCAGCGCTACATTG
>DAOTYA010000265.1:0-7800 GCA_034435075.1 Anaerolineae bacterium | reverse complement strand
AGGTGGCTCAGGTGCCATGTGCTCCGCCGGACTGTGGTCCGGCGGGCGCAGGCTGAATAATCAACCACGTGCTACCACGCTCAGGAAAAGTCCAAAATTCACCCGTGCGCAGTATCTCTACAGGCTTCCTTATTCGCATAACTGATTCTGATGCGCAAGGCTCTGGCCAATCTCTTGACTATGCGCCGCGTGGACCACAATCCACGCGGGCCGGGTGCTGGCCGCCGCCCACTGCCGCCGGATTGTGATCCGGCAGGCACGTTCAGCGGGCAAATCCGGCGGGCACGTTCAGCGGGCAAATCCGGCGGGCACGTCCAGCGGGCAAATCCGGCGGGCACGTTCGGCGGGCACGTCCAGCGGGCAAATCCGGCGGGCACGTTCGGCGGGCGCGTCCAGCGGGCAAATCCGGCGGGCACGTCCAGCGGGCACTTTCGGCGGGCACGTCCAGCGGGCACATTCGGCGGGCATGTCAGGTAGGAACGACGCGCGGAATCCAGCTATGCGTATCTCACACTCGCGTGCAAACCTGATGATAATCCTTGAGATACGCGTCTGATGGGATACCGGCTGGACTACAACCCAATCCGCCCGCCGTTTATCAGATCAACCGTTACCAGGAGATGCCCGGGATCGTATCACATTGGCATGCCAGCTCCTTCATTCTGCACTCCATTGCTTACAGCCGTTAAGGCTCGCTTCCCATCGCCAGGCCGATACCACCACCAGAAACGCCATAATCGTAGTAGACAAGGTAGCCCGCGTTGTCTTTGACAACTGACGGTGATTGCAGAATCGTCGTGACCAGGGCCGGGTCATCCGCCGGAGAAAGGATGGGATTTTCCTCGAACTTGTGCCAGTTGACGCCGTCGGCGCTGGTGGCATATCCTATGCTCACTGTGGTGCCGTCGCCGCCGGTATAGAACATCTCCCAACCAGATTCAGTCTTGATGACGGTGCATCCCCACACGCCTGCCGAGTCCCACGCTCCCTGCGCCCCAGGCTGCAGCACCGGCCCATTGTGCTTTTTCCAGGTGATGCCATCCGGCGAGGTCGCCATCCCGATCATGGCCGTGCCTTCGGGCCAGGCGTCACCGGCGGTGTAATACATCACGTATCCACCATCGGCGCTCAGCACGCTTTCGGGCACGATGTACGCCGCGTCCCATTCACCCGGCTCCCCGACGAGCAACACCGGTTGGGAACTCCGCTCCCACGGGCCGGTTGGAGTGGGCGCTACAGCCCGCCCGATGGCCTTTCCCGGCCCCGGCCCGCCGCCGGCACTGTAGTACAGCACCCATTGCTCTCCGACCAATAGCGGCACGCCGCTGCTTACCTGCCGGGCGTCGAAGCCCCGCCCGTCTCCGGCCAGGATCGGCTCCGCTGCCTGACGGGTAAACGTGCGTCCGTCGTTTGAAACCGCGTAGCCGATCGCAAGCGTGGGGAGGGTGGCGTCAGTGCTGCCGCTGTAGAACATGTGGTAGATGCCATCCTGGATGACGACGCGCGGGTTGAACACGGCGCCGCTGTCCCACGCACCTGCTGTCCCGACGGTAAAGACCGGATTGCCGGGATAGGGGGCAATCGGGCCGCTCATAAGGTCTGGCACTGCGGTCGCCGACGGCGTCCCGGTAGCCGCCGGGGTGGACACCGGTGCCGGCCCTGGTCTACATGCGGATAGAAGCAGGATCAAGATTATCTCAACCAGCAGGCATTGCTGTTGACGGTTGACCGACGTTGTGAGTTGCAAGGTCATGCGTAACTCCTTCATAATGTGATCTCCAGCCGCAAAGCAGTTTCAAGGACAATACTTTATAAGGCGCGGGAGCAGAGGCTTCAGCCGGATTTTCCGCCTGAAGGCTGGAAGTAGAGATAGCTCCAAGGTGGCGTTTGAACGGTCGCCGATAGGGCACGCGCCGCTAATTTGACCCTTTGTTTGAAAAGTCATGGGCTTTGCCCCCCTGATTATACATCAATTTTATCGACAGTTGAACAGTGCTGAGAAACGCTGTCTTTACCTGAAGCCACTCTTGTGGTACAATGATATCAGGCTAAAAATCGGGGAGGGTGTGACTATGGCCCTTAATCTGACCGATGAGGAGTTGATCGAGCTGTTCGATGTACGCCTGCCGGAGCTGCTGGAGCGCCGGCCGGAGCTTGAGCCGCGCATTTATCACGCGTTCATGAAAGCATTTGCCACCAAGGAAGAGGTGGCGAGTGTACTTTCTGAACTGCGTGATTTCCGTGCCGAAACGCGGGAACGTTTCGAGAAGGTGGACCAGCGTTTCGAGAGCCTGGAAGCGCGTGTGGAAGCCGGTTTCAGGGAGGTGCAACGGGCTATTGATCGGCTCGGAGTGCGTTGGGGGATTCGCAATGAGAGTGTGTTTCGCCAGACGGTGGCGACGCTGCTGGAGCAGTCCTTCGGCGCTCACGTCGAGACACGTCACATTGCTGGGGAGCAGTTTGACTGCATAATTCACGATGGTCAGCATATCCTCGTAGAGATCGCCGCCAGCGCCGGCAGGTCTATTCAGCAACGGCTCGAGCGCAAGCGCGAACTGTATACCAGGGAGACCGGCGTGGTGCCTGCGCGCGTGATTCTGGTGACAGCCTCAATTCATAGCCAGCGGGCACAGGCCTTGCGGGAGGCGGGCTTTGAGGTTATCGAGCCAGAGGAAGAAGCCATGGAGTAGGGTTGACGGTGACCTCAGGTAACTGATGGGTAACCCATCAGGGTCGGCGAACGGGGCGGCCTCATTCGAAGCCGCCCCGTATTATTGCAACTAATGTAATACAGGCTTCGGAGTTCTCAACCGGCGCGCAGAAGCAGAGGGAGGTAGAGATAGCGCCCAGGTGGCGTTTGAACGGTCGCCGAGAGGGCACGCGCCGCGTCAATCCGCCCCCAGCCCAGGTATTCGTCCCAGCCGGGGAGCTGGAGGCTGCCGCTATTGGCATCCAGGGCGGTGGCTGTGATGATCTCGCTCACCTGCAGGCCCGTCAGGTGTGGGCGGGCACTCCAGATCAGCGCGGCCAGCCCGGCGACGTGCGGTGTGGCCATCGAGGTGCCGCTCCTGGTGAAGTAGTTGCCGCGGTACCACGTGCTGTAGATGGTCACACCCGGGGCGGCCACGTCCACCTGCGGGCCGTGACTGGAGAAGCCGGCGCGAAGGTCGTTTTGATCGGTGGCGGCCACGGCCAGCGCGCGCTCGCACGCGGCCGGGTAAAGCACGGCCCCGCCGTCGTTGCCTGCGGCAGCAACCACCAATGCGCCACGCGCGTGGGCGTAATCCACCGCCTCCTGCAACATCTGCGAGGACGGGTTGCCGCCGGCGCTGATGTTGATCACCCGCGCCCCGTTGTCCACCGCGTAGACGATGCCCTGTGCCAGGTCGGAGTACCAGCCGTTGCCGTATTGATCGAGCACCTTCACCGTCATCAGGCGGGCGGTGCCGGCCATCCCGGCGATACCCACGCCGTTGTGGATGCGCGCTGCGGCGATGCCGGCCACGTGCGTGCCGTGTCCGTAATCGTCGGCGATGCGGTTATCCTGGCGCGGCAGATAGGTGTACTGCGTCCCGTCCCAGGCCCACTCGTGGTAAAAGTGCCATCCCCAAATGTCGTCTGCTTTGCCGTTGCCATCGTCATCAAGGCCGTTGCCGGGAAGCTCGCCCGGATTTGTCCACAGGTTGGCCGTCAGGTCGGGATGGGGCAGTTGGGTGCCGGAGTCCAGCACAGCGATCACCACGTGCGGCGCGCCGGTCGTGGTGCTCCAGGCGGCAGGCGCGCCGATCTTGAGCGGCCCCCATTGGTTGGGCCAGCCGGGGTCGTTGGGTATGAAGGCCTCGGCGGCGTGGATGGCGTGGTCGAGTTCGGCGAAGGCGACGCGCGGATCGCGGGCGAGCGTCTCGCGCGCGGCGCACTCCTGGCCGATGGGTGTGCGTATGGCGACCACATCAATGCCCGGGATGGCGGCGACGATGTGCAGGCCGGATTGTTCGGCGGTCAGGATGGGGGCATGGAAGCGCGCCAGCACCACGCCGGGCGCGTGGTCGCCGGGGCAGGGTGGGTGGGCGTGGGCGCGCGGCGCGTCGGCCAGCCCCAGCGCCACGAGCAGCACCAATCCGATCAGCCAGTGTGAAAGCCTCAGTCTGTTCATCGTTTACATACATCTGTAAGACCCTCAAGGTCTTAGAGACCTTGAGGGTCTCCTCATGGTCTGCCGTGTGTAACGTGAAAGCCGCCAGGGGGTGGCCCCGGCGGCTTTCAATTTATCCCATCAAGGGGACCTGCCGGTCAGGTAATTAGAAGTTCCGCATCACCAGCGGCAGGTAGATCTTGTAAGGTTTGACCCTCACGACCGTGTCGAAGAACCATGGACCGCGCACCTCGCCATCGTAAGCATCCACCTGCGTGGTGACCGTCTGGACGGTGGTCGGCAGCATAGCCGTCCCGATCGCTACCAGCGTCACGGTGACAACGTCACCTGCGTACATCTCGTCGGTCCACCAGACGTTGGGGAACACCACCGTTCCGACAGGAGGCAGCAGTGTGCCCTTCAGCGTGCCCACTGCCTGGAGCGAGACCGGGGTCAGCGCGGAGTCGAGGGTGTAGGTTACGGCTACTGGATTGGGAATATCGAAGTCCTCCGCCTTGATCACCGTCTGGTAGGTCACAGTGTACGTGCCGCCGGGCGGGTTGAGCTCGACCTCAGCAGGTGTGTGCGTCGTTTCGATGGTGGCTCTCTGGTTCCAGAATTTCAGCGTAGCTGTCGAGTTGTACGCGTCATCGCCAGCCTTGGAGAGCAGCTCGATGTTGACGCCGAACTGGACATTGTCGTCACCAGGGTTGCCACTGCCCAGCCACGAGGGTGGGAATGCAACACCGTAGAGGTATTCGATGGGGTTCCAGTTGAAGTCAACGATGCGTGTGCTATATAACCCACGCGCCGGGATCACAGCGCTGCCGTCCCGCTCGTTAAAGCACACACGACCTGCAGGGCATGGCGGACCAAAGAAGAATCCCGCGTAGTATCCCAGAGCGTCGTTGAACCTGGTCACCGCTGGCTTGGACGGATAGACCTGCGCCGGCCAATTGGGGTAGTAGTAGTATCTAGGGATTGTGAAGGCCTGGGTAGCCTGGAGCGTCAGCCCTGCGTCGTAGCTGCTAATCCGGCCGCTCCAGTAACCCAGGTATTGGGTGCCGCTGAAGATGCGCGTCGGCTGCCAGTTCTGATCCACAATCAGCAGTTGGTATTTTGAGCCGTAGCTTGGCGGGTTTGCCGCGTTCGGCCTCATATAGTAGGTCGCACCATACCTGGTGTCGCGGTAGTAGAGCAGAGCCGCGGGCATGTTGTACGGGATGCGGGATACGACATCACCGTGCTCTTCGTCGGCGTAATTGTGGATGTAGGCAGTCTTGGCGATCATCTGATCATACTTGGTCAGCGCGCGCCACTCGACCAGGTAGTATCGGTTATATGTCTTAGTCGTCGGGACGACAAGCCAGCCTGGGGTAGAGTTTGTCCAACCAGGGAAAGTGCCTGGAGTGCTTGCACTCTCAAAGGCGTCAACTGGCACACCATCCAGCGCGATGTTATCTACCCACCAGCCAGCTTCAGTCACGGCCGCGTCCGTCTTGTAACGCAGAGTCAGTGTGACTGTCTGGCCAGCATACTCTGACAGGTCGAAGCGTAGCGTGCCCTCGCCTGCTCCGGTCAGCCCCCAACCCAGGTTGTTGCCATTGGGATTAAAGTTGGTGAATACGCCTTCTGTGTCAGAGATGATTTTCCCGTTGACCATCACGTAGCCGTAGTCCCAATCCTCTTCGATTTCCCAGTAGGCATCTATGGTCAGGATTCCGGTAGCCTGGGTAGCGATAGTGATCGGGCGGCTCAGCTTGATGTCTATCTGATCGCGGCCTGAGCCGGAGTAGGCGCCTTTGCCGGTGCCTGCCATATTCTCGATGTCAATGACATAGGGAGGCAGATTCACACGAACGCCCTTGTTCACGCCAGGAGGCGTTTTCTCCAACTGTCCAATGGTAATGTTGGCCTCTGGTGCATTGTAGTTCCGGGTGACCATGGGTACATGCCAGTTGACCGGGACGATAGTGCCACCTACGTCGAAGGCCGCGATCATCTTGAACCACAGCGGCATGCTGGCCGGGGCCGTACCGCCCAGCCACCCCATCCACGCGCCGCCGGACATAATGTTCCAGTCGCCGATGGAATTATTGGCATCTAATGTGTACAGATCAGGAAGGCCGAAGAAGTTATGCCCGAACTCCTCACACAGCACGCCAACGTCCAGGTTCTCCGGCTGCATAGTGTACGGGCCTACGAATATGTCATCCGTAGTTGTGTACGGGTCGCCTTCGTACACCTTGAAGCCGTTGGGCCACTGGGCGTAGTTACGGAGGTCCGAGCTATGAGACCAGATAGCGAAGGTGCCTTCCGCACCACCGCCCGCCTCCTGACCGGCACCCGCATGGATGATCCCGAAGGAGTCCACGATGCCGTCACCGTTCCCGTCGAACTTAGGCCAGAAAGCATCGGCACTGGTGTCGGTGTAATACCCGGGGTGGGTCTGACTGAACACTTCGATTGCGTCTATCACCAGTTGAGCCACGGGCACGCCAGCGCCGCCGCCATGGCTTTCGGTCTCGCAGATATCGGCACCATAGTAACCCTCACTATGCGGAACCGTAACCCACCCCTCGACTGTGCCGGTGATGTACACATTCCCCTCGCCAGCCACGTGGTCGTAGTAGTCCTGCATAGTGTAGCCGGCCAGATTAATACCAGGCTGACCGTCATCTGGATCCGTTAGGTCGAAACGTACGCGCCCTGCGCCCTCGTAGCCGAACATAAGCTTTTCATAGAACGAGGCGTCGGCCGTAACTGTGGGCGAGTACCACAGGGTAAAGTTGTCCGTTGGCGGTGGAGGCGCCATCATACCATTTAGTGGGCCGGTGATGGTCACGGTCTGGGTAACACAGATGGGATTGTTGTCCTGATCGTACCCCTGGTTGACCGGGATGGTGAACGTCTCGGTCGCACCGAAGTCCACGGCCATATACAAGATCGTTGCTGTCACCGGCTGGATTTGCTGCGCTCTGAGAACGGCAGTTGTCAGCTCTGCCTCACGTCGCTGCGCCCATTCCTGGAAATTGGCGTTGGGCCAGGTGTCGGTCTGCTTCTGAAAGCGGGCGTACCACGCCTGGGCCGCGGCCTGGATCTGCTCCGGGGTCACGTCGAGGGGCAGCCCTTCCTTGTGTAGGATAGCCATGAGCGCGTCTCTGGCTGGCGGCACGAGATGTGTGCCGCTCAGACGCATTGCCCCAATGGCTATAGGAGCCGGCCTGGCAACTGCCGGGGCTGTGCTTTTCGATGCAACCACTTTCCCGGTCTTACCCGGGAATTGATTGGCGGCCAAGGTTGGGGCAAACATGGCCAGGATCATTACCGCTGCTGTCACAGTAGCCAGAACTCTTTGTTTCATTGGGTGTTCCTCCTTAACACAAAAACTATGGGTACCTGTTAGCGCTCTTAGGAAGATAGCCTCTTTCTACCCGCTCTTGCTGAACACCTCCTTTCTCTCCACGCTACAACTATGAGGGCTTTGAACCCGGCCCGCCCTATATGGTATAAAATCCATATATTGTGTCGTCGCCACGAGCCAGAATCCTGCGCACAAAAGCATCACAACTGGCGAAGCATCAGCGGAAGGTAGAGCCGGGATCCGGTGCAAAGTACCACGCTGTCAATACCTCCATAAGATCGGTTGCCGTACACATCGCGCAGTT
>DAOTYA010000264.1:0-11333 GCA_034435075.1 Anaerolineae bacterium | reverse complement strand
TCCAACCGCTTCGCTGCCGATGGCCATCAGGTGACCGTCGCCGTCACCGATGCGCTGGACTTTGAGCTGCTTTGGGACCCCAGCCGGCGCCGCGTGACCCAGCCGGCGACGGAAGATCACGGGGTGCGCACCCTGCGCTTCCCCCTGCACCACCTGCCCGCGCCGGGCCTGGCTTACCCGGCCTGGCGACGCACGCTCTGGCTCCTCTCCCACCTGCGACCGGTCCCGGTCGCCCTGCTGGCTTACCTCTCACGCTTCACCCCCTGGGTGCCGGGCCTCTGGCGCTGGCTGGAGCAGACGCGCGACGAGTTCGACATCGTGGGCGGCATGAATATCTGCTTCGAGCCGCTCCTCGAAGCCGGCCTGCGCTTCGCGCGCCGGCGGGGCATTCCCTTCGTGATCTACCCCCTCACCCACCTCGGCGCCGGCCCGGCCCCCGGTCGGGATGCGCTCAGCCGCTTCTATACCATGCGCCATCAGATCGCGCTCGTCCGGGCCGCCGATGCCGTCGTCGCCCAGACCCCCACTGAGAAAAGCTTCTACGAAGGACACGGCGTACCGGCAGAACGCACCCTGGTGGTCGGGCCAGGCGTGCACCCCCCCGATCTGGAAGGAGGTGCCGGCAGACGTTTCCGCTCTCGCCACAACATAGAAGGCCCACTGGTCACTTCCATCTCCTCTATGACCTACGATAAGGGCACGATGCACCTGGTCGAAGCTGTGCGCCGACTGTGGAACGCTGAGCGTTCGGTGAACCTGGTGCTGGCGGGCTCGCCAATGACCCCTTTCCGCCAGTATGTGGCAGGCCTGCCTCACTCAGCCCGCCTGCGTGTCAACGTCATTGAACGCATCAAAGAGGAAGACAAACGGGACCTCCTGGCCGCTACCGACGTCTTTGCCCTGCCCTCACGTACCGATTCGTTCGGCATCGCGTATCTGGAAGCCTGGCTCTACGGCAAACCGGTGATCGGTGCACGTACCTGGGGCGTGACCGATGTCATAGAGGACGGCAGGGATGGACTGCTGGTGCCATTCGGCGATGTTGACGCGCTGGCACAGGCGATCTCCTGGTTGCTCGACCATCCCCAGGAACGGGCGGAGATGGGCCTCAGAGGGCAGCGCAAGGTGTACCGCTACCACACCTGGGAACGCAAGTATGCTATGGTGAAGGAATTGTACCTTAGCCTGGTAGGGAATCGCTGACCATGCACCTGGTCATCAATGCCTCAGAGATCGGGCGGCGGCGTGGAGGGAACGAATCATATCTGCTGGGTCTTATCTGGGGACTGGCGGCACTGCCCCGACAGCCCCACGTGAGCCTCCTTACCTGTCGGTGGGACTCCATGCCTCCTGTTCCTCCATCCTTTACCCGTGTGAATCTGGGAACCTACCGCCGCCTGAACTTCTTCCTCTGGCAACAAACGCTGGCGTTGTACCGCCTGAGGGCCGACTGGTATCTTTCCAACTTCTTCCTGCCCCCTCTCTTGCCGTGTAAGGGCATCGTGGTGGTGCATGACCTGTCTTTTTGCGCGCACCCCGAATACTTCCCCACGTTTGTAGCCTGGTACATGCGGCGTCTGACCGGCATGGCCGTGCGCCAGGCCCACCTGATCGTGACCGTCTCTGAATTCTCCCGGCGCGAACTGCTGCGCTTCTACCGGCTGGACCAGGGGAAAGTGGTGAGCATTCACAACGGCGTTGGGGCCGAGTTCAGGCCCGCCAGCGATGACGCAACCGCCGCTGCAGACCAGGCCACCATCGCACGCTACGGAGTCACCCCCCCTTATATCCTTGCGGTGGGCAACATCCACCCGCGCAAAAACCTGGCCCGCCTCCTCGATGCTTACCTGCTTCTACGCGAACGCCGGCCAGAGACGCCGCAACTGGTCTGGGCGGGTATGGAACGTTGGGGCAGCAGCACACTGCTCAAACGCGCCCGTGCTGCCGGCGTCGTGCCCACGGGTTTCGTTGCCCAGAGCGACCTGCCGGCTCTCTACCGTCAGGCAAGCATGCTGGTCTACCCATCTCTGTATGAGGGCTTTGGCCTGCCGCCTGTGGAGGCGATGGCCAGTGGGACGCCGGTCATCACGAGCAATACCACCAGCCTGCCCGAAGTCGTGGGGGATGCCGCGCTCCTGGTGGACCCGACAGACACCACTGCTATAGCATACGCGATGGAGCAGTTGCTCGATGATGACGCCTTACGCAACCACCTGCGTCAGGCCGGACTGGAACGGGCAGCGAAGTTTACATGGCAACGTACGGCACACTGCCTGCTTGAACAGTTGAGGTGAGGACAAAATGGACACGAGGATTATCGCAGCGATTCAGGCGCACGCCAGAGAGGGAAAGCTCTCCTGTGCAGAAGCTTTCCGCATTGCCGGGGAACTGGGCGTGAACCCCCGGGCTGTGGGCGCAGCCGCCGACACTTTGAATGTGCGGCTCACCCGCTGTCAGTTGGGGCTGTTCGGCTATGGTGAGCAGAAGAGCATTGTGACGCCGGCTGCCGAGGTTTCCGAGGAACTGGAGCAGGCCATCCGGGAGGGATTGATTCTGGAGCGGCTACCCTGCACCGTCGCCTGGGCTATCGCGGCCCGCTTTGGCCTGCCCAGGCTGCATATAGCCAACGCTGCCGAAAGGCTGGGCATCCGTATCGGGCAGTGTCAACTTGGCGCTTTTTGAACTTGCGTATGCGGGCAGCGTGTGGTAGAATCAGGGTGCAAGTGCCCCCGTAGCTCAGCAGGACAGAGCACCGGCCTCCGGAGCCGGTGGCCCGCGTTCGAGTCGCGGCGGGGGTATTGGCCGGGCGGCCGGACTCCACGAAAAGAAGCGGTAGAACTTCCGAGCTTCCGCAAGCCAGCGCTTTCCCAGGCACGCTGGTCAGCATTGCACTGAATCAACCACCTCCACCCCAGCATCGGCAATGACACTTTTGGGCTGACAGGATACTTCCTGCCAAACCGAAGGTGTCAGTGACTAAGGCCTATCCAAAAAACCGTACAAGCGGCATCCCTATGCCGCTTATGCCGACGCATAGGTATGCGTAACTACAGAGGTGACTGTCACCGGGCATTTGCGGTTGTATAACTAACCTGCCCCGACTGCCCGGTGTCTGGCCCATACTCCGCAGACCGACTATCAGCGCGGAAAGAGCAGGACCAATATCAGCGCTGAGATCGCCGGCACAGTCAGATTATCTATGCCCCACGGGGAAATTGCCTCAACTACGGTCGCGCAGAAGGCAGTGAGCGCCGCCACGACGACAGCTCTGTCAATAGCAACAGGTGGCACAGCCAGCACCAGGAGCGGGACGAGTGCGTTAATCCACCCGGCAATGAACATCACCAGCGAGCCTTCTAATGAGCGCCTGCTCCCGCAGACAGTATAGTAATGCCTGCCTGCACGCCGCCCCACCACGGCGGCCAGCGCATCCCCCCATGTCATCGGCATCAGGGCTGCCACCAGCAGGTGCGGGCGGCCCCACAGCAGCCAGATCAAAGCTGCGAAAGAGATGGGGAAATAGACCGTGCCAAAACGACCCTTTTCCCCTGTTTCCATAGCCTTGAACAAACCCACCCGGTAGGACATGGCGTTGATGACCACGAAGGCCAGCGGTGGGATGATGGCTGCCCCACGCTGTCTGAACAGCAACACCGTCCCATACGCCCACATACCGACCGCGATGTGGACGAATTTGCGCGTAAAGTCCACCGCGTAGCCACGCCACCTGCGCAAAGCCTCGGCTGCGCCCAGGGCAAGGAAGACGTAGACGAAAGAGAGAACAATAGCGAGGAGATCGTTCATTATTGACTTCCGGGTTTCAGCAAGGCAGTGATGTATCCCTTCAGCACTGCGTCGGGGTCGCCCGGAGCAGATTGTGCACCACCGATAATCGTGGGCCGGCGTGGGTAGAATCTGATGCCACCTTCTTCGAACTTGAAGTCGGCCGCCACCCAGCCGCTGCCACGCAACCACACGATCCCCACACTACCCTGTACGGCCTTCCACTGTTGGCGAACGAGCAGGTAGCTGCCGGCCTGTGCGTCCGTTATAACAAGGCGATCCTCCTGCATCGGGAGGGCAAAGTAGTAGTTCGCCCTGTTGAACTCGATCTTCGGACTGGGATGATAAACGTTCTCACCTATCAGGATGCGCCCATCATTCTGGACGTAACCGCGCAGCTCCTTATCCCTGGAAAATGGGGTCTCACGGCTGTCCCATTTCCACACGTCGAAAGCCGCCTGCCAGGGCTGCTTCAGGCGGCTCTTAAGTATACGCTCGATGCGCTCCTCGATAGTGCTACGGGTTTCGTTACACAATCTGACCTTTGCACCATAGTTTATGGTGGCCCAGTATTCACGCGCTCTCCCCAAAAGCTGCGCAGCCTCCTGGTACCAGCTCAGGGCATCGGTAAAACCTGTCGGCTGTAGCTCACTCAGCAGGCCCAGGGCGTAAGCAGCCACAGCTTCATTGTGCCGCTGGACGGGCGCCGCCTGCTGGCGGAAGAGCTGGTACGCTATCGCACAACGCTCTATGGCCTCTCCCAGCTCCCCCACTTCGCAGTAGAAGTCGGCCAGGTGGATGAGCGCCAGTGCTTCCCCCATATGATCGCCGGTCTCTTTGCAGATGGCTATCACGTCCTGCGCGCAAAGCCGGGCATGATTCCACCTTTGCTCTCGCATGGCAGAGCGGCAGTACTCAAGCAGACGCCGGACAAGCGGCGAGGATTGCTCGACGTATGCCAGTGCAGGGGGCGCGGATGCAGGTGGTATGCCGATCATCTCCTTGTTTCAACCAGATAACGCCCTAACTCTGCCGCGGTGTCCTCGGAGGGACGCCCTGTCCCGAGCACCATTTTTTCCAGCTCGTTGATAGTGCGCATTATCTCTGGTGGCAGGAAGAAGCGCTTAAATGGGTCATAGGCCATCCAGCGCAGCGTCTCGATAAATTGCATGGCGAGCAGGTAAGGGGACGCTGCCTCCGGTGAAGTGGCAAGAGGACGGAGTGCCTCCACAAGGGTGAGCACCATCTCTGCCTGTGCCTGCACCTGAGCAGCATTCAGGCGAGCCAGCTCGGCCTCCCCTTCCGCTTCTCCCTCCAGCCTTCTGCGTTCCCACTCGGCATTCCAGGCCTCGACCCACTGGGTGTAGATTTTCTTGTCTTTCAGATCAATCCTGCCCAGATCAACGTCGAGGATCCGCACTCCCACGGGGTTGCCCACCGGAAAAGCGGCTTCCAGCTTCTGTCTCAACTGCTCGCGAATCTCCTCACGAGGATGCTTCTGGCCTGGCCCTGGCGGTCGAATCAACCAGTCCAGGCGGTAACCGGCGATAATGTTGCGCAGAATACCCTCCACATCCCCGATAACCACCCGCCCCGTCCACTTTCTGAGCTGCTCCTTGTGATCCGGCTGCTTGATACGCACCCATATGCTGGTAGCCGCCCTGAGCACCGCCTCCTCCGTGTAGGGCAGCGGTTTGCCTATCCCGGTCTGCTCCAACCGCGCAGCGATCGCCACATCGTCAGGCAACTCCACCTCAGCGTCGGAGGGGGTCTTGATGCGCACATTCCCGGCCTCATCAATATAGCGATCGTCAATCTTGAAGGTAACATCGGCCTCGCAGGCAACGGGAATCCCATCCCTGGTCATCGCCTCTACAGTGTACACCCAGTGCTGAGGACGCAGGTCTATGGTCTCCCAGACGCGCTCGAATGCTTCGAGGAATCCGAAGTACGGTCCGCCGATCACCCGCGCCAGACGTCCCCCTTTTTCGGTCACCACCGCGCTGTCATTATAAACGATCAGGAACCCGCGTCCGCCCACCCGGTCGTAAAGCGTGCCTCCACCCACGGTGATCTGCCCCCCTTTGACGATCATAATCGGCCTTAGCGAGTCCATGCCGAACACATTATTCTGCAGGAACTTGTGTGCCTCACTGAGATCCTTTGTGTCGTAGAGGGTGTGGATAAAGCGGGAGGCCACCCAGGGGATCGCGACCAGTGCTGCCAGAGTGGGCAGGAGGTTCCAGATAGTGCCCGGGAGCAGGCGCAATGCTCCCCACAGATAGAATCCGACCAGCACTCCTATGGGCAGCCTGCCTTCCGGCAGCTCTACGAGAGCACGATCCGGTGCCCTCATTTGGCGCCGGTGAACCTCTGCCACAAAACTGCACGCCACCAGGAGCAGGATCACCACCAGAAAAAGTAGCTGGCGGTAAAAGTTCTGGTTCAGAAGCCTCAGTCGCATCATCTCACTCTCCGGGAGAAGTCTCAGCCTGAGTGGTACTTTCGCTGCCCTGAGTATGGCCCGCTGCCCGGAGCGCCTCCCTCAATACCTGATCCGTGTCCTGAGGAAGGAGGCGACGCAGTGTGGGTCTGTTGGCCAGCTCTTCCAACACGGTAATAAAGTAGTAGGCGATGCCATCCATATTGAGATTCTGCATCTGCTCCAGCCGTTTTCCGATCGCCAGAACCAGGTCAATCTGAGCCTGAGCACGGGCACGCTCCACAAGTTGCAGGCGTCTGGATTGGCCATCGGCCAGTTGAAGCATAATCCTGCGTGTCCATCCGCTCTGCCAGGTCCTGATCCGCCGCTCTATCACACCCGGGTCAACCGGCATCAGGTTGCTTATGCCGCCACCCACGCGCTGGATACCATACGCGGGCAGGATCTGGTCCAACCGCTCACGCAGTTCTGCAACGATCTTAAGGCGAGGTATCGAGGTTGATTCATCCTGCAGCTCAAATGGGGCATACAGCTCGTCGAAGCTGTAGCGGGAGATGATGTCGCGCACAATGCGCTCGCCGAAAAGCTCGGGCAGATCGTACCATCGTAGCTCTTTCATACTCTCTGGCGACTGGGATACATCGGTGTGGTACGTCTGATCCGCGCAGATGGCTTTGAATGCGTCACTGGCACGGTAAGGAAAGCCCCTACCCACCACTGGTTGCTCACTACCCGCGCCGATCTTAAACGGCAGAAAGGTAACGACCCTTACAGCGATCCCGTCTCTAGTGATAGCCTCCACAGGAAAGGCGCGCAGTTGTGTCCTCAGATCGAGCACATGGGTTGGGCTTTCGGCGGCGTAGGTGAAGACTATGCCCGGCCCTTTGGCCCCTTTAGCTCTGAGGCCGGTGGAGATAGCCACCGCGTGGTCGCAGCCGGTCAGCACGATGCCCGGCCCGGCCATAAAACTGCCGAACAGGTCTCCACCCAGCCTTTTGACCAGCCTTTCCTTATCCGGCAGCCAGGTGCGCGAGTCCTCGGTGCGCTCGGTGATCTTTTCGTCTATGACCACGTAGTAGGGGAAGTTTGTACCGAGAAGGAAGCTCAACAGCGAACGCAGGGCCATGCGACGCCGATAAAGCCACTCTTTGCGCGCCTCTCGATTCTGGGGGTAGCGCAGCAGGGCCAGGAAGTCCTTCAGCTCATCCGCCAGAGTGGGGATGCTGCCAGGCGCACGGCCGGTGCGCTTTCCCCGGTAGAGCGTCTGTTCGGGAAACGGCAGGAGAAAACCGGCCACAAAGAAAAGCCCCCCTCCGGCCACCAGAAGCGCGGGCAGGGTAACGGTCAGCAGCCCGACCCAGCCGGCCCGCCAGCCCAGCAGCGCTGTCCACCATACGTAGAGCCAGGCGAGGTAGATTATCCACCAGCGGAATTGTTTGTTAGACGGCTCGAGGAACTTCAAGGAGAGATAGAAGAGAGAAAAGCCAAAGAGAGCCGCTACCAGGAAGATGAGTAACAGGCTGGAGAATTTAAGCGCCAGGAGCAGGTAGATGACGCCGCTGAGGATCCCTGCCTGCACCCATGTGCCTGCCACTGTGGACACATCGCGCCCGGTGAACATGGCCAGCTTGATATAGGCGGCTACGGCCGCAGCACCCCCGACGATTACAAGGAGTATGATCAGCGCATCCTTCAGGATTTGCACGCTAACACACCTCGCTTTCGGCTGCGTGTGGGAGCAGGTATTTTCATTATATGTCAGAATTGTCCACAATGCAAAAAGGCTAAAGCAGCCGTTTCCCGGCGATGGCTTCCTGTGCCAGGGCGATAAATTCCGCCACAGACATACTGCCAGGCACCCGGCCATCACGCAGCCGCAGATTAACCTGTCCGGCGACCATCTCCTTATCGCCGATAACAAGCATGTAGGGGATTTTCTCCAACTGCGCGTCGCGTATCTTGGCCTGCATGCGCTCATCGGACTCGTCAATTTCCACGCGCAGCCCGGCTGCCTTGAGTTGCGCGGCCACAGCGCGGGCGTATTCGATGTGGCGGTCGGCGATAGGGATCAGACGCACCTGCACCGGAGATAACCAGACCGGGAAGGCGCCGGCATAGTGCTCCACCAGCACGCCGAAGAAACGCTCCAGGCTCCCAAGCAGTGCCCGGTGCACCATGTATGGGCGGTGCTCTTTTCCATCCTCGCCTATATATGTCATATCGAACCTGCCCGGCACGTTGAAATCGAACTGGATCGTCGTGCACTGCCACAGGCGATTGAGCGCATCTCTGATCTTGATGTCAATCTTGGGCCCGTAGAACACCGCCTCGCCTTCCATCCGCTCATAAGACAGGTTGCGCGCCTGGAGTGCCTTGACCAGCGACGCTTCGGCCTGCTCCCACATCTCATCAGAGCCGGCATACTTTTCCGGCCGCCTGGGATCACGCACGCTGAGTTCGATCTTGAACTCCTCAAACCCAAAGCCACGCAACAGATTCAGACTGAAGTCCAGCACGCGCAGAATCTCATCGTCAATCTGCTCCGGCGTACAGATGATATGCGCGTCGTCCTGAGTAAAGCCACGCACGCGCAGGAGTCCGTGCAGCGTGCCACTGCGCTCGAAGCGGTAGACGGTGCCCAATTCTGCCCAGCGCAGAGGTAGCTCACGATAGGAGCGCAGCTTAGATTTGTAAATCATCACGTGGAACGGGCAGTTCATCGGCTTGATATAGTAATCCTGCCCTTCGATATCCATCGGTGCGTACATACCGTCCTTGTAAAAGTTGAGGTGGCCTGAGGTCTCCCACAACAATGCCCGCCCGATGTGGGGCGTAAAGACGATTTCGTAACCACCCTCGTAGTGCAGCCTGCGCCAGTAATCCTCGATGATGACACGCATACGCCCGGCCTTGGGATGCCAGAGCACCAGACCGGCGCCGACTTCCTCATGAAAGCTGATCAGGTCCAGTTCCCTGATGAGCCGGCGGTGGTCGCGCTTCTCGATTTCCTCCAGCCAGGTCAGGTACTCTTCGAGCTGAGCCCTGGTCTCCCAGGCTGTGCCGTAGATACGTTGGAGCATCGGGCGACGCTCATCGCCACGCCAGTAGGCGCCGGCGACATTGAGGAGCTTGATGGCCTCAGGGTTGATTTCGCGCGTATTCACCACATGCGGCCCACGGCACAGGTCCACGAATGGGCCGCTCTGGTAGATTGAGAGTTTGGGCGCTTCGGTAAGCGGATTGCCGTCCTCATCCACCCCGCCAGCGAGAATGCCATCAATGAGCTCGATCTTGTATGGCTGGTCGGCGAAGATACGGCGCGCCTCCTCCTCCGAGACCTCGCGGTAGACAAAATCGTGTCCCTCGGCAATGATCTCGCGCATGCGCGCTTCGATCTCGGCCAGGTCATCCGGCGTCAGTGGGCGGGGCAGGTCGAAATCGTAGTAGAAGCCGTTTTCGATAGCCGGACCAATGGCGAGTTTGGCGGTGGGGAACTTCTCCAATACGGCCTGAGCCATCACATGCGAGGCAGAATGACGCAACCGTTGCAGATGCTCTCTTTGGTACTCGTTTTGTTCACTCATTGCCTTTCCTCCTGCTGATATGAAAAAACCCCCACGCCCTGGGGCGCGGGGGTCGTATCCCACGTGGTTCCACCCAAGTTCCACAGCCGTTAAGACTGTGGCGCTCCTGGCTGTAACGGGCCTGCCCGCAGCTCCATACTCTCACCAGTGTATGATTACCGGCGATTTGAGGAGCCGGCTCCCGGGTGGTTTTCCTGCCCGTGAGGTCAAGCGGGCTTGCAGCCACGGCCCACTCTCTCTGGGACCGCCTCGGGCAGTACTCGTCCCGGTCAACGCACAAGGTTGTGAATTTGGTAACTGCCTGTCCCATACCCGCCGGAGCACATCCTGGCAGGTTCAGGACACTCTGCCGGTATACCACACGAGTTATGAATCTTGCTCGATAACCTGGCGCCGGATTCTATCCAACCCACGCCGCGCGGTCAGCCCGCGTCGCGCATCGCAGGCAGTTACGAAATCTACAGATATTATAGCCTGTTTGTACCACCTGTCAATCGGTTTATCCACGGTACTTTCCACTGGCGTCCGACCCGCGAATGCAGAACAGGGTGTCCGTGTACTTCATACCTGGCCGGCGGGGGCGACATTCACCTGACGGATGGTTGTTGGGCAAGCCCGTCTGGCATTTTTCGCTCCGCTGTATATAGCTCCTGCTTTGGATTCTGGCCTTTTTGTGTTATTATTGTGGCACATATGTCAGTGACAATGGGTTCTCGGGCAGGCTTTCAGCACCGGGATGAGGAGGTGACATGAAACTGCTGATCCGTTGGGCAATCACCAGTCTGGCCCTTTTCGTGGCTGCATGGCTGCTACCGGGGATTGATGTGGATTCGGATGGATGGGTGGTATACGCGGTGATGGCTGTGATCCTTGGGCTGGTCAATGCCACCGTGCGCCCGTTGCTCAAACTCTTGACGTGCCCGCTGATACTGCTCACACTTGGGCTATTCACGCTTGTGATCAATGGCCTGACGCTATGGCTGGCCTCTGCCATCGCCGTGCACTGGTTACACATCGGATTCTACATCCGGGACTTCTGGTCCGCTTTCCTGGGTGCGCTCATCGTCAGCATTGTGACTGTGGTCTTATCAGCCATGCTCAATGAGGATAAGAACGAAAAAAGGAGGCGCTGATGGCCGACCATCACACTTTACGCAGGCAAAACGGGATTATCGCCGGTGTATGCGGGGGCCTTGGGGCTTTTTTCGGACTGAATCCCTGGTGGTTTCGCTTGCTGTTCCTGGTACTGCTTCTGCCGGGTGGGTTGCCGGGATTCATTCCTTACGTGGTTCTCTGGATCGTGATCCCTCGCAAAAGGTAGCTTCGGGTTACAGCGTAGAAACAATATTGTAACGCATAAGAAACCCTCTGCCATACCTTTCTGAGGTATAATAAGGCCAGAAGTTCGGAGAAGCCAGCGGCGAATTCGACAGAGCGGTTGTATCCGACTTCAATCATGGCAGTGCCTGGGAGCCGCCGCCCCCGCCCCGGTAGGTTCCCGGGCATGCCGTCTTTTTATCCCC
>DAOTYA010000263.1:0-10738 GCA_034435075.1 Anaerolineae bacterium | reverse complement strand
CACCGATCTGCTGCGTCCGCTCCGACAACGCCAGGATGTTCTCCGCAATGGACTCAACGCGTGCTCTGATCTGCCCCATGCCGGCAATCGTTTCCTCGACTGCCCGCCGGCCGGAATGGGAGACCTCGACGGTGCGCCTGGAGGCCTCCGCCACGTCCTGGGCGCGCTGCACCGACTGAGCAGCGATGCTCTTCAGCTCGTCCACCGTGGTGGTGGTCTGTGCCACCGCTGCCGACTGCTCGCCGGCGCCGGAGGCCTGCTGCGTGGCCGCCGCCAGTATCTCCGAGGCTGCGCTGTTCAGGCTGTGCGCCGCGGCACGAATCTGGCTCAAAATATCGCGCATGGCTACCGCCATGTGATTGATTCCCATTCCCAGCATTACCATAGGCTCGTCCTCAAGGCCTTCAGTACTCAGTTCCAGCCTGCGCTCGAAGCGCCCCTGTTCCAGCGCCGTGAGGTACTCAACGTATTCGCGCACCATAGCCTGCAAGTATTCACGCTGTTCCTGCTCGCTGCGCAGCATATCGCGCAACTGGAAGACCATCTGGTTGAAGACATCGGCCAGCTCTTTGATCTCACCGCCTCCACGGACTTCAGCCACCACCTCCAGGTTGCCCCGTGCAACGGCGCGGGCCGCCTCTGTGATCCGTATCACCGGTCTGGCAAAGGCACCGGCTATGCCAAGCGCAGCGGGTACCAGGAGCGCAATTGAGATAAGCAGCATACTTGCCACCATCTTGCCTATGGAGCGCGCCTGAGCGAACGCATCGGATGTGTCAACCTCAGCGATAATGGCCCATCTTGATCCAGCCACGTGCACCGGCGCCCACGCGGAAACAACCTGCTGCCCCAGATAGTTGCGCACGACGCCAACGCCCGTCTCTCCGGCAAGAGCGCGACGTGCAGCTTCGGTTTCCACACCGTTCTTCTCAACCGTGCCCGCGAACGAGGCGACCACCGAGTGGGTCTCCGGGCTGCGATAGGAATCGGAGCGCATACGCCCATCCTGACCCACCAGATAGGTCTCCCCGGTCTCGCCCATACCGGCTCGCTCTTTCATAATTGTGTTTACTTCATCAATCGGCAGGCGGATCGCCACGACAAACTCCGTTTCATCGTTATGTACCACCGGGTAGGCAACGAACGCGGCCAGCTTTCCATCGGCCGGCGCATAGGGAGCGAAATCGGCAAAACCGGGACGCCCTTCCTCGATCACCTGCCTGATGAGCTGCCCCAGAGCCGTGTCCTGATAGGGGCCATTCAGAAGATTGGTCCGATAATCGTTCCCTTTATCCACAGAGTAGAAGACGTACCCATCGGCGGCGATGAGGAGAATATCGTCATAAGCTTGCAGATCCCTGCGTTGGGCAAACAAGTCCTGGTAACGTTCTGTCGCACGCGGGACAAGCGCCTCCCCCACATCAATTGTTGAGACAATGACCCATCTAAGCCCCTCGATCTCCAGCGGGGCGTAGGAGGCAAGCACAGGGGAGGGGGCCTCGATGAAAACATCCTCACCAGCCTTTCCCTCCAGAGCTTTTTCGATGTACTGGGGCAACTGGTCGGCTGTCCGATATTCCCAATCACCGGCAGTGCGGCTGCTGAGCAAAGCAACCTTCCCCCCGGCATCAACTGCAGCCACGAATACCTGACCGCTATCTCCCAGGCCGGTACGGTCCTGCAGAATGGCGCTGAGCTGTGCGCCGGAAATCTGGAGCGCTATGATCCCGAGCAGGTCCCCCTGTTCATCGAGGACGGGCATACCGATGAAGGCAAGCATCATGTCGCCAGCGGGTGGATAAGGCGAGAAATCAACAATGGCCGGTTCCTTGCGGGCCACAATCTCGCGCCATAGCCTGTACAGGCCGGTAGTTTCAAACTCACCAGAGGTGATGCTGATTCCTGGGCTGCTTTCACCGCTCACTGTGTATATCAGGTAGCCATCGCTGCTGATAATGAGCAAATCGCGGTAACCGTAGGCCGCGTATGCCGCGATATAGTCGTTCAGAAACCTCACATAAGGGTTGGTGACCGAAAGATAGCCTGAGGCATCCAGAGATGGCAGCGCTCTGCCATCAGAACGCGCTTTCCCCAGATACGCATCTAAGTCCCTGAAGAAAGCGACGAAGTCCATGCTGCCAGGCAGGACACGTGCGTTACTCCAGCGGTCGGCGAAAAATTGCTCTATCTGCGCCTTGCGGGCACTCTGGACAGCGCTCAGGTTTTGCATAGCATTGCCCCGGAGCGTATGCACCTGCTCTGCCATAGAGAGCGCATCGGCCTGGATGCGGGCGAAATAGGTCTCGACCTGGCTTTTCTTGATCGCCTGGACAGCCTGAAGTTTGTCATAGGCAGCCTGCTGGAGCGCTTCCTGTGCACGTACACGGGCCATGATCCCGAACAGTACAAGAGGGACCAATGCCAGCCCCAGGAAGGCCAACAGCAGCCTGCTGTGGATAGAACTGAAAAACAACCGAAGGGTACGTAAAAGTGATTTTTCTTCTGACATCGCTCTACACTCGATATTGTTCTACTGTTTCCTTTAGCAGACTCGCAAGCCCGGCCAGCCTGTGGGCAGCTTTCTCCATCTGCCTGGTACCGGCAAGGCTCTGGACGGTATTATGGTGAATGGATTGGATGGCGTTCGCCAATTGTTCGACTCTAAGGACCTGTTGCTGCCCCGCAACAACCACCTGTTGAGCTGTATGCGAGAATCCCTCGACCGTCATTGTCAACTGCTCGATCGCATCTTGAGCCTCCGCGGCCAGTTGCACCCCTTCCGCTGCCCGTTTCGCCCCTTCACCGGTGGCTGTGGCGACCATGCCGGTAGCCTGTTCGATATCGGAAAGGATGGCGCGCACCTGAGCGATAGCCTGACGGGATTGATCGGCCAGGTTGCGCACCTCCTCCGCCACCACGGCGAACCCCTTGCCGTATTCGCCGGCACGTGCTGCCTCGATCGAGGCGTTGAGCGCCAGCATTCTCGAACGCGCAGCGATGCCACTCACTGCATTGGCGATCTCGCCGATTTGTGTGAGCTGCTCCGCCAGTGCCGTGGTGTGCTCAGCCACACTATCAATCTGAGCACGGATCAATGCGACGCTGACGATAGTCTCGTCAACAGCCTGCTGACCTGCGTAGGAGATGCGCATGGTGTTTTTGGATGAATCGGCTACCGCCTGCAGGTGGGAAAGCGACTGTTCAGCGAGCGTCTTCAAGTCCCCGGCCACAGCAGAGGCCTGCGCGACTATGACCGATTGCTCGTCGGCAGAGGCAACCTGTTGTGTGACAGCGGAGAGGATTTCCGCCGCCGCCACATTCAGCCCGTCGGCAGTCTGGTGTATACGCAGGACTGCGTCATGCAGCCAGGAAATCAGGTTGTGCAGGTTATTCCCCAATACCAGCAACGGGTCGCTATCAGCGTTCGCCCCGGCCCTTATTTCAGATGGCAGGGTGGCTCCCAGATTGCCCTGCATCACTTCCTCGATGTACGCGACATAACTCCCGACGACGCTCTCGAGTTGCTCACGACGCTCCTGCTCTCTCCGGAGCAGATTGTGCAGGCGGGCAACCATCTCATTGAAGGCCCGTGCCAGCTCGCCAATCTCATCACGCCGCTCCACCCAGGCGGCGGGTTTCAGGTTCCCCACCCTGATCTGCCTGGCCGTGTTCGCAAGATCGGTCAGCGGGGCCGTGATGTCCGAGGCCAGGCGCAGCGAAACCCCCGTGACCACCAGAGCGCTGATGACCATAGAGACTATCGTGGTAGCAAGCATCTCCCTGGCCGGCTCATATGATCCAAGGGCTTCATCAGTTTGACTGATCTCAAGCAGGAGGGTGGCGCCAAGCTCAGGGACACGGCGACAGAGGCCGGCCACGGACTCGCCCCAGGCGTTTTTGTAGAAACCGGCACCTCCTTTGCCGGCAAGCGCTGCGACGGTCTCGCGTATGTAAAGACCGGCCTTCTCGTCCACCGGCCTTCCTGCCAGCAAGTAATCCTCGCCTACCAGAAAGGCGCTGATGTCCGCTCCGCTGCCTGCCTGCAGTGCCTCGTTGAGCGCTGAGAGATTTACCCGCACGCCCAGAGCTCCGGACTTCCGGCCGACATCTTCCGGCACGGGACAGACCAGGATGAGAGGCTGCGCATCGCCAGGCACGGTTAGCGAAAGACATTGCTCTCCCGCGCCAGCACCGCTGACATCAGGGAGGGGGACAGGTCCCAACACCTGCCCATCGCGGGCCGGATCACTGGAGATAAGCACGCGTCCACCGTCGTCAATAAGGAATACTTTGTCTATTTTAGTGGTCTGCCCGGCGAGCTGTTGGAAACGGAAGCGCAGATCGCAGCTCGGGCTGTCTGATGGGCTGGCAGAGGTACCAAGTGCTTCGCGTACGCACGCCCAATCCTCTGGTGTCAGTACAGCGCTCAGCAATTCTCTGACATCGCTGAGCCAGAGCGCAAGCGCCGCCTCTTTTGAGGCTGCCACATGCTCAAGCGTATAAAGCAGCCGGGGCCTTCGCAGGCGCAGGCCCATTGATATGGGGCCTGCCATACTGAGTGTTACAGCCAGCAGCACGGTCAGCGCGAAGTAGAGAGCGATTTTGACCCGTATGCCGGTCCCTCTGCGGGGATGGCGCGCCCCGGCTGCGTCCGGTGCTTCCAGAGACGCTTCATCCGGCTGTAAGCTTATGATTCTGTCCGAATGATCATCGCGCATCACTGTTTCGCATGGTCGCCCGCCCTCGTAGAGTGCCTGGCAAGCTCGCCGGAACGATGTCCAGGCAAGCCGCAGGCTGTCCTGCCGTTACACAATCTCCTCATGCACAATCAGCCGTTTGTCCGAAAGTATGGCTGCCACATCCAGCACAACCAGGACATGCTCTCCATCCTTCTGGTAGAGAGTCACTCCCCGCACATATTCAGGGCTCAGCCCGCGCACGATGTCACTGGCATCCTGTAACCGGGCAAGGGGGACAGTTTCCACTGCCACCACATCGTCTACCAGGAAGCCGATCTCCATCTCAGGTGTCTCGACAACGATCAACTGGAGAGGGGTCTCTCCTTCCCCAGTGGAATCATCATCGTCCTCCCCGACCCGTGGCAGACCAAAGAAGCGGCCCAGATCAATCACCGAGAAGATGCGTCCACGCAGGCTGGTCACGCCAGCCACCCATTCTGGAACGCGTGGCACGCGGGTAAACACCTCAGCCGGCCTGACGCTAAAGACACAGGTGGCATCAATTGCGTAAAGTTCCTTACCCAGGCGGAAGATCACCAGCCTGCACTGCTCCCCCCAGTCCTCGGCCACGGCCGGTTGTGCCAGAGCAGCGACGCGACGCATCATTATCTGTTGTGCTCTCTGCTCATCTTCAGCAGAGATGTGCAGCGGGAACTGCGCTACAACGACAGGGTTACTCATTTGGCGCTCCATCACCACCAGACTTTGGTAATCCACACAGGGCTTATGGCTTCCGCAGGCCCAGGTAGCGCACAACGACCACCAACGCATCATCGGTGCCACGGAAGTATCCATCCAGAATGCGATCGGCCATTTGCTGGGGAGGCTCTCCCAGCGTCAGCTCCTCGGCGAAGATGCTGCGCAGGCCATCTGTTGCAAAGATAAGTGTATCCCCTTCGCGCACGGGAAGGGTGGCCGGATAGAGGTTGGGCAGATTGTAGCCCACCACCCCGCCACGGAGCAACAACCATTCACGGGTTACACCGCCCTGGCCATTTGAGGCCAGAAGCAGCCCTTTGACATTGCCAACCCCTACCCAGCTCATGGTGCCAGCCAGCGCGTCAAAGGAGGCCAGGCTGATCACCGCGCCGCGCGTCCTTTTTAACTCCTCGTGACAGAGCTGGAGCAACAGAGCCGGAGGCTTTCGCGCGTGGCTCTCCAATACACTGACCGCCACTCTGCTTGCTTCAGCCGCCTTTGGACCGTGCCCCAGACCGTCTATAGCAGCGACCAGTACCCCGTTGGGGAACGGTTCGATCAGGCACTGATCGCCTGACTCCTCGCTCCCACCGAAAGCGCGCATCGCGATACCCCATTCGACTATCGGTGATACATCTACTGCTTCCACTTCACCATCCTGACCGTTGTTCCCTGGCCGACCTGGGAGACGATCTCGAACTCGTCCATCAGCCGCCTGGCCCCAGCCAGTCCCATGCCCAGGCCTCCACTTGTAGAATAGCCGCCCTCAAGCACCCGCTTGACATCAGGTATACCAGGGCCATGGTCGCGGGCTATGACGACTATCCCGCAGCGCTCCCCTTCGTAGAGCGGGTACAATATCACCTCGCCACGCTGAGCGTAGCGAACGATGTTGTGCGCCACTTCCGAGATAGCGATGACAACCGCGATCTGGTCGCGGTCAGAGAAGTGGAGTTGCGCTGCCAGCTCACGCCCGCGCTGGTACGCAACCACCACGTCCGTGTCCTGAGCGACGGGTACCCGCACGACACCTGCCGGTTCATCATCCGGCACATGGCAATCGGCTGTTGCCGCCATCTGCGTGGGGTTGGACAGGCTCAACATAATCTCTTCACTGCCCTGATGCGTGTGCCTTTACCGACGACCGAGCGTATTTCAAACTCATCCATCAGCCTTCTGGAGCCGGAGATCCCCAGCCCCATCCCCCTGGAAGTGGTGTAACCTCCCGCCAGGACTCGCTCAACATCGGGGATGCCCGGCCCTTCATCCTCCGCGATAATTTCTATATACTTATCGTGTGCCAGGACAGTGATGGTGCCACTCCCTGCGTACTGCTCAATATTGCGCCCCAGCTCAGATATGACGACGGCCACCTTATTGGCTTCTGCCTGGTGGAAACCCATTTTCAGGGCCATTTCGAGCCCACTCCGTCTGGCCCTCACCACATCCACAATGTTGCTGATAGGAAAGCGCCTCTCTTCCATCGTCATACCTCCGCCGCGCCAGGCAAGGCGGCGTCAGGCAAGTCCTGCCAGTCCAGCGCCTCCACGTCCATAGTGCCGACAGCGTAAACTGACTCATCACTTTCTCGCTCGGACCGGCTCAGTGCCAGGGCATCATCGAGGTCAAGGACGGCGTGGATATTGGGCAGAGTCATCCCCAGCTCAACCATCGTTTCGATCACCGCATCCTGCAGACCTGAGACGACGACCCGGGCCCCCATCAGGCCTGCCATTCTGGCCGTGCTCTGAATGAAGCGCCCGAAGAAGCTATCACAGATGTCAACTCTTGAGAAGTCAAGCAGCACCCAGCGCGAGCGGTAGCGCCGGATCTCCTGAAGCACCTGACGACGCAGACGCAATACCTCGCTGTCGGTCAGATCCCTTGGGACGGCAACCAGCAACATATTTTCCAGTTTCTGGATGGTAGATGTTCCCGTCAGATCTGTTTCATCCATATCACGACCTCTCTGCTACCCGTTTTACCAGAGCGATACCCAGCATATTCAGTGCCACGACCAGACCGCTTTGCAGATCGGAGAGGGTACGGATGCCACTCCAGTCAATGCCCATATCCACAATGGTCTCGGCCACGGACTCAGAAATGCCGGTGACGATGGTCTGGGCACCCTTCAGCCGCGCTGCCTGGATGGTCTTGTTCAGGTGGGCGGCCACGCCGCTATCCACAAGGGGAACGCCCGTGATGTCCAGGATGACCACCCTGGCCCGGTACTCCCGGATACCTGCCAGCAGCGAGCGGGTGATGTCACGTGCGCGCAGTGTATCTATACTGCCGATCAGGGGCATCACAATGATCCCCTCGAGGACAGGGATGATGGGCGTGGAAAGCTCTCGCAGGGCCTGCCTTTGCGCCTCGATCACCTCCTGCTGGAGCCGCTCGCGCTCGGCAACCTCCCGCTCCAGTTCGGCAGTCCGCTCCGCGATGCGCTGCTCTATTTCCGCGTAAGCCCGCCGCAGTGCTTCCTCCGCAAGCTTGCGCTCGGTGATGTCTTTGGAGATACCAAAAGTGCCGATGATACGCCCCTCCCTGTCTCGCAGAGGCATCTTGGTTGTCAGCACCCAGGTTTCATGTCCATCAGGCCAGGTCTCCTTTTCCTCCTTAGTGATGGGCTGACCGGTGCGCATTACCATCTGTTCGTCCTCATAGGCCAGGCGGGCATGCTCTTCGGTGAAAATATCGAAGTCCGTCTTGCCCAAAGCCTGGTCAGGATGCTCCATCCCGAACCAGCGGGCCGCAGCGTGGCTGATCCTGATAAAGCGGCTCTCCGTATCCTTGAAATAGACGGTATCAGGGATATTCTCCATAAACACATCAAAAAGATGGATATCCTGTTCCAGCGAAGCGATTTTGTTCTGGTATTCGGTCAGCAGGTTTTCCAGTTGAGCGATGCGTGCCCTGGCTTCAATCAGTTCTTCCTCAAGAGACTTATGATGCTGAGCGTTCATAAAAACCCCCGATAAAGCTTTTATCAATACTACAACCGCACTTCCCCGTTTTGAAGGGGCAGAGGTGACAGTCACCTTGGGCATCTGCGGTTGTAGAATTAGCAATTTCTGGCCTGCGCGGGCCTGTTCGACGCAGAGTGAATACCGCTGTCGGTGAATGTCTCCAGGCAGGATGGCTCATAGTTCAGCAACCCGGCGTCCTACCTTCTCCAGCGCAGCGCGCAGGCCGGTCTGTAAATCGCGAGAGGTCTCCACCTCACGCCAGTCAATTCCCATCTCCACCATGGTTTCTGCCACCGCATTGGGAATACCGGTGAGGATGGTGGCAGCTCCTCTCAATCGCGCCGCCTGAATAGCCTTGTTCAGATAGTCGGCCACGCCGGTATCTATGAGCGGCACCCCTGTTACGTCCATGATGACCACTCTGGCGCGATGTTCACGGATCCCCGTCAGCAGGCGGCGCATTATGTCCCTGGCGCGCACGCTGTCAATGGTACCGATCAATGGGATGACGATAATCCGTTCCATCACCGGTATGACCGGCACAGCCAGTTCACGGATGGCTCTTTGCTGAGCATCAATGATCTCCTGCTGCAGGCGCTCCCGCTCGGCGGTCTCTCGCATTAACTCAACGGTGCGCTCCCGGACCTGCCGCTCCACCTCCAGATAGGCCCGCTCTAAAGCCTCAGCCGCCTGTTGACGTTCCTGGAGCAGGCGCGCGACGTTCAGGGCATTGGCTATGTTGCCGGCCAATCCTTCCAGGATATGCACCTCGCCCTCGGAGAAAGCGTCCAGCGCGAGCGCGTGGACATCGAGGGCTCCCAGCACATGCTCGCCTACCTGGAGGGGGATGACCAGCTCCGCGCGCGTGAGGAAACGCTTATGCGTGAACTCAACCCGGCGTCCGTAAGGGTCGCTGCGCTTTTCCCAGGAGAAAAGCCTTTGCCGCTCCTTTTGGTTGACGGCAAGCGCCAGGACCGTCGGAGAGGTCAGCGAGACCATAAACTCCCTGATCTTTAGCTCGTCCGCCCCCTGGCCGGCCGCGTCAGCCAATATGGCCACCTCCCTCTCCCGGTCCAGCGTGTACAGACCGACGTGGTAATAGCCGAAAGCACGCTGGATCATCTGCACAGCCTGGCGGATGATCAGCGCGGTGTCCAGTGCCGAGGTGACCATGTGGCCGATCTCGACGCCCGTACGGCTCTGCTCGACCTCCCGGCGCAGGCGGAAGAGGGTACGCCTTAAAGCACTGCTGAGCAGCCATTGGAGCCAGGCCAACAGACCAAGCAGGATAACGTTTCCCAGCAATGCTCCCCAATCAACACCTGTTCTGGAGATGCCCGCTATAACCACCGAACGGGCCAATAAGGCCAGCCAGGCCACCCCTGCCCACACCCAGACTGCTCCCGTGGTGAGTAAAAACGCTGCCGCTGTGACAGGCAAAGCACATCCGAGAGCGAGCCAGCCGGAGGCGCGTGGGGACGGCGGCAAAGCCAGACACAGGTAGAGAATAACAAGGAGCAGAAGCAAGTTGATTGCCTCGCTGAGCCGTCCCCGGCGCAACAACTCGCGCGGGCCGAACATGGCAGCCACAAACGCGATTGTCCAGGTGAGCACAACCAGGGGAAGTGCGTAATTCAACACAAACAATAAAACGTAAATGCCTGCCAATCCCATAGTTGCCCGGTGAACCCAGATGATAAGCCCTTCTACCAGAGGACTTACCCATTCTCGGTCAGCCTGGGGGACACAAAGCATTGACGCCAACTGACGAATAAAATCGCGCATTCCCGATTACCTCTAAAGCCACTGGGATGGTTCATCTTCACCCCAAAATTGGTTTACACTTTGAGCTGTCTTGAAAAATCGGCTGCCCGCACCTGCACCCACGACAGACTTGTGGGACAGCCTTTCCAGGCTGTCGGCAGGCTGGAAAGCCTGCCCCACACGCCGACAAGGCAGAGTGTCAACCAATTATGAACCATCCTAAGCCACTGCTTTCCAAATAAGGCGCTGGGATAGAGGCTTCAGCCGGATTTTCCGCCTGAAGGCTCGATTCCCGAGCTTGATTTGAACAATATTGACCCTGAAGCCACGTTGTAACAGGCTTTCTCACTCACAGGCCAGCGGGGACGTGCGTTTTTCAGTGCTATTTGGGAATGGTTCATTTGTAATCCGACCGTAACCCAGAGCTTTAAGCAAATGAACCATTGCCTGGCTCGGGTGTCCGTCACTTTTTTGCACAAGACGGTGGCGAGAGCAGGCTGTGGCCGGTCGTGGCGACGTCGGTTGTAGGGCAACTGCTCGCAGTTGCCCTACACTGTTGCCTGTAGT
>DAOTYA010000262.1:0-7340 GCA_034435075.1 Anaerolineae bacterium | reverse complement strand
GGATGGTTCATAATTGGTTGACACTCTGCCTTGTCGGCGTGTGGGGCAGGCTTTCCAGCCTGCGTGTGGGGCAGGCTTTCCAGCCTGCGTGTGGGGCAGGCTTTCCAGCCTGCCGACAGCCTGGAAAGGCTGTCCCACAAGCCTGTTGTGGGCGCAGGTGCAGGCAGCCGATTTTTCAAGACAGCTAAAAAAGTGTAAACCAATTTTGGGGTGAAGATGAACCATCCCTAAGTGCCTATCCGAAAAACGTAACCGACGCATAGAGATGCGTCGGTATAAGCGGCATAGGGATGCCGCTTGTACGGTTTTTCGGATGGGCTCTAAGTATGAAGTCCGGTAGATGAAGCGTTTTGTCGCTATCGCAGGCAACATAGGAGTGGGCAAATCTACCCTGGCCCTGCTCCTGAGCGAACGGCTGGGGTGGGAGCCTTTCCTTGAAGCCGTCGAGGATAACCCTTACCTGGCTGATTTCTACCAGGATATGGAGCGCTGGAGCTTCCATTCGCAAATCTACTTTCTCTCGCGCCGCCTGCGCCATCACTGGGAACTGCTCCACCATGCCAACTCGGTGATTCAAGACCGTACTGTTTATGAGGACGCCGAGGTGTTCGCTCAAAATCTCTACCAACAGGGACTGATGAGCGAGCGGGACTACCGTAGCTACCGGGAGCTGTACGAGGTAGTCACCGCGGTACTGCCTCCACCGGACCTGATCATCTACCTGCGCGCCTCGGTGCCGGTGCTCCTCGAACGCATCCGTAAGCGTGGACGTCCCTATGAAAAATGCATCCCATCCGCCTACCTGGAACAGCTTAACAGGCTGTACGAAATCTGGATCGCCAGGTTTTCACTCTGTCCTGTGCTGAGCATACCTTCAGATGATATGGATTTCGTGCTCAATTCCAGGCATCTCGAGCTGATCACCGAAAAGGTCCTGGAGAAGCTGCATGGGCGGGAGGAGGTGGTGTTCGACACACGATGACTCCCACAGTAGCACAGTCCCAAATCATACCTCTCCAAAACCGCATCCGCGACCTGACCTTTCTGCATGAGACCAGCCGGGTCCTCACATCCACCCTCGATCTGGACGATGTGCTGCGCTCCCTCATGTCTCAGGTGCGCGAATATTTCCAGGTGGAGGCCGCATCGGCGGCTTTGCTGGACGAGGCAACAGGTGAGATCGTGTTTCGCGTCGCCGTGGGCAAGGCTTCCGATGAGGTGATCGGCCTGCGCCTGTGCCCCGGCCAGGGCATCGCCGGCTGGGTTATCCAGACCGGAGAGCCGACCATCGTTCCCGTCGCCCATGCTGATGCTCGCTTCTGCGCCATCATAGAAAAGCGAACCGACTTTTATACGCATGCCATGCTCGCCGTCCCGGTAAAGGTCGAGGGCCAGCCCATCGGTGTGATCGAAGTGCTCAATCCTGCCACGGGCTACTTTACTCAGGAAACTCAGGACTTATTGCTCGCTGTAGCAGACATCGCGGCCATCGCCATACGCAACGCCAGGCTTTATGAGCGAGCCAGGCAGGCCGAGCAACGCTATGAAAGCCTCTTCAACGAAAGCTCTGACCCTATCGTCGTGCTGGCCCCGGACGGCAGGGTTATCAATTTTAACCGGCGGGCGATGGAGATTTTCGGCCACCTGGCCACAGTGCTGCACGATGGGCTGGAGGATACATACTTCTGGCACATCATCGGTGTGAAAGAAAAAGAGTTTCAGGACATCCTGCTCCAGATCCGGCAGGGGAAGGGCCTCAAAACAGAGCTTAAACTGGCCGTTCAGACACCGGACGGCGAGGAACTTCGCACCCTGGAAGCCACCATGAGCCGGATTGACTACGGAGGCCACGAGGCCATCCAGTGGATCGGCCATGACATCTCCGAGCGCGTGGCGTTCGAGCAACTGCGCACAGATCTGATTAACATGATTATCCACGACCTGCGCAACCCGCTGGGCAGCATCATGAGCAGCCTCCAGTTGCTCCACATCGGCCTGCTTGAACGCGATCAGACGCTGCCGTTCAAAAAACTGGTCAGCATTGCCATCCGCAGCGGTCAGAAGATGTATCGCCTGATTGATTCGCTCCTTGATACCGGGCGCTTCGAGGCCGGCGAGGCAGAGCTGAAAAAAGTCCCTGTCAGCCCTGGTGCCCTGGTCCAGGAAGCGGTCGAGCAAATTCACCCGCTGGCGCTGAACAGGGGTCAAAATCTGGAGAGCTACGTGGAGCCGGACTTACCGACGGTAGTGGCCGATCCGGATATCATACTGCGTGTACTGACCAATCTGCTGGACAATGCGGTCAAGTTCACCATGGGGCCAGGGAGAATCACCGTAGAGGCCAGACAGGCTGACCAGGAGATACTATTCTCCGTGACCGATAGCGGACCAGGTATCCCGCCCGAATCGCAACAGCGTGTTTTTGAGCGCTTTGTGCGGCTGGAGAGTGCCGAAGGCACCAGGGGCACCGGCCTGGGGCTGGCCTTCTGCAAACTTGCCGTCGAGGCCCACGGTGGACGCATCTGGGTCGAGAGCGAAGCAGGCCATGGCGCGACTTTCTGCTTCACTCTGCCGCTGGGCACCCACTCACCGACACCAGCCGGCAGGGAGCAGGATGCAGGAGGCAGGGGGCAGGATGCAGGAGGCAGGGGGCAGGAGTGATGGGCACACGACTGTACTACACGGACGCCTATCTCACCCATTTTGTTGCCCGGGTGAGGGAACGGCTGACCTGGGAAGGACACCCCGCTGTGGTCCTCGACCAGACTCTGTTCTATCCCACCTCTGGAGGTCAACCGGCCGACCGTGGTGTGCTGAGCGGCACACCCGTGCTCGACGTCATCGTGCGGGAATCGGACGGAGCCATCATCCACGTCACGGCAGGCGAAATAGAGCAGGAATTGCTCGAGGGCACGATAGATTGGCCTCGCCGTTTCGATCATATGCAGCAACACACCGGCCAGCATATCCTTTCCGCAGCATTTGAGCGCCTGCTGAATGCTGACACGGTGGGGTTTCATCTTGGCACACAGGTAAGCACGGTGGACATCGCCCGCACCAGGCTGGAGCAGGAAGCTGCTATGGCGGTCGAGGAACTGGCCAATCAGATTGTCTGGGAAGACCGGGCCGTCGTCACCCGCTTTGTTGCCTCTGACGAGCTTATGGCTCTGCCACTAAGGCGCCAGCCGACCGTCGCCGGACCTGTGCGCATCGTAGAAATCGCCGGTCCGGTGTCCAGTCCTCAAGAGCGCTTCGACATCAGCCCCTGCGGTGGCACACATGTGGCCCGTACCGGGGAGATCGGCCTGATTAAGATCACCGGGCTGGAATATCGGGGGGAGCTGACCCGTGTCGAGTTCCTGTGTGGCAGACGGGCTTTCAACGATTACCGGGCCAGGTTTGAAGTCACCACGCGCCTGGCAAACAGGCTGACCGTCGGATACAGAGAGCTTGAACAGGCACTCGAGCGCATGCAGGCAGAGGAAAAGCGGCTCCTCCACGAGCTGCGTCAGGCGCGCGAGCGGCTGCAGGTCGCAGAGGTGAGAGAACTGGCAGGCTCCGCGATAGCCCTCGGCCCATACCGGGTGATCTCCCACATCTGGGAGCCGCCCGGCAGGCCGCCGGAAGAATTGCGTGCCATAGCGTCGGAACTGGCACGCCACCCGGGCACGATCGCTCTGCTGGCCACGGTTGGTGAACGCACCCACCTGTGCTTTGCCAGGGCAGAAGGTGTTGACATAGACGTCGTACCCCTGCTCCGCGATAGCTGTGAGAGACTGGAAGGCAAAGGCGGAGGCCGTCCACACTTTGCTCAGGGCAGCGCCCCGGTGACCGAATCCCGGCGCGTCAGGGAGGCGCTGGACATCGCGCTCCGTTCCCTGTATAATTCAATACCGTAGGGGCGGGTTCAGTTCTCACCCGTATTCACCCCGTGTACTGCGCGCAGGTATGCGCTATAGCCGTTTGGACCAGAGCAGCCTGAATGGATAATATCGCACCCAATGTGTACGTTTCGACCGGGTACCCCGGTGTCAACGTGGGCTGTATCGCGCTGCCTGGGGGCATTATCGCTGTAGATGCGCCCACCCTGCCACAGGACGCCCGCGCCTGGCGCAGACAACTCGAAAGCCTGGAGAGGCCCATCCTTTACCTGGTGCTTACCGACGGAAATCCAGATCGCCTGCTCAGTGCAGGAATCGTGAGTGAGCACGGGAAAATCCCGATCATTGCCACCAGGGCAACTTATGAGCAAATCTCCACTTACAGCGATAACTTCTTTCGCCTCGCCGCCGAAAGCTGGGCGCGCCGTTACCCGCAGCTCTCCGAAGAGACGGCAACATTATCGCCCGTGCTGCCGGCGATCACGTTCACGCAGCGCCTGACGTTGTGCAAAGGAGGTGGTGAGGTCAGGATCGAACGGGTCGCAGGCGCTGCCCCGGGCAGCGCATGGGTTTACTTCCCGGAGCAGGATGTGCTCTTTGCTGGCGACACGCTCGTCGTGGACTCCCCGCCAGTTATGGGAGCCATGCCCGACAGCAAGGCCTGGATCGAGACACTGGCCCGGCTTAATGCGCCATCTTTCTCGAAAACGCGCATTGTCCCCGGCCGTGGGCCCGTGTGCGACCGATCGGCGATCACTGCCTTGAGCGACTATATCGCCACAGCCCGCCGACGGGTGCGTGCGCTCAATGTGCTCGAGCAGGGGCACGTGGATTACACTTCGTTGATAGCCGAAATGCTGGCACCGTTCAAGATCGCGGAAGCTGAGCTTGAGATGATGCAGAGGCGTGTGAAAGCCAGTCTGGAACGTCTGCTGGAGGAAATGCAAGCGGAGCAAAAACATGGCAGTGGGTAAATTCTTCGTGCCTGCCACAAAATACACACCGGCAGATCAGGTGCGCGAGGCACTTGACGAGTCCGAAAAGATACTGGCCACCCTGCGTGGCAGAGGCTCTCGAGTATTGGGATTGCTTCATCTGATGGACCGTACGGCACGCCTCCTGGCGGAGCTTGAGGATGCCGGCGTGGATGTGCGCGCCGAACAGGCCAGATTCGAGAGCGTCAAGGGGCAGCTACGCAGCCGCAAGATGCGCTTTCTGCGCGAGGCAAAAAAAGCCCTGCTTGAGGAACGGGCCATAGTCCAGCCCGAGCGCGACAGGTGGTGGTGGTTTCTGGATGAAGAGACAGCCCAGGAATGGAGGCAACGGCTGCGCCGCGGGGCCATCACTCTGGCTGTGACGGCAATAGTGCTCCTGATCGGCTATGTGATCTACGACCGCTTTATCGCTCCGCCACCGGAAGTGCGTCAGGCCTACAGCCGCAGTATGAACGGGGAGAACTTTGTGGAGGAAAGGAATTTTGAGGCAGCACTGGCCGAGTTCGAGGCCGCAGCTTCCCTTGTCCCGGACGACCCCGGTTACTGGGTCTGGATAGGCGTGCTCAGCTCGGAGCTGGGCCGTCAGGAGCAGGCAGAAGAGGCTTATGCCAGGGCGCGACTGCTTTACGATGATGAGTACGAGTTCCTCCTGGAGCGCACAACGGTATTCCTGCGTGCAGGCAGAGTGGATGCTGCCATGAGCGATGTGGAGCAGGCCATTGCTCTTCAGCCTGCCTCAGGGCGGGGTTACTACACGCGCTCCCTGGTCTTCCTGCAGCAGGGAGATCGGCTGGCGGCCATCGCCGACCTGGAGCGAGCCTCGGAGCTGGCCCGTGAGGCCGGCGATGTCCAGCTCGAGGCCATGGCGCGTACCCAACTGGCGATGGTAATGCAAATGGTGCCGCTCCCATTCACGGAAGAGGCGACACCGGAGGAGTAGCAGACGCATGAATGAGAACCGTATGGAACGCTTACGAGCTGTCAAAAACGCCTACGAGGCTGAGCTGATGCGCAAGGCCAACGTTGTGGGAGTGGGCATCGGTCTGCGACGACGCGGAGGCCATGAGACCGGCGAGCCGGCCATCATCGTCTCGGTCACGAAAAAAGTGCCCCTGGCACAACTTTCCCCATATGATGTGATCCCACCAGAGTTAGACGGCATGCCCGTAGATGTGCAGGCAGTCGGCGAAGTAAAGGCTTTATGATGAGCACACAACTGATCGCTCAGATAGCCCGGGTGCAAAGCGCCTACCTTCACGAACTGCTTAACAAGCGCAATGTCGTGGGGATAGGTATCGGTTACAAACGCAGTGGCGGGGAGCTTACCGGAGAACTCAGTCTCGTCGTCTCCGTGACGCACAAAGAAAGTCCGGTGGCCCTGGAGGCCCGGGATATGGTACCCCGCGTGCTGGAGGGGGTAAAGACAGATGTGGTGGAGACCGGGCTGATCCGCGCGTTTGATCTTGGACCGCGCGACCGCTGGCGCCCCGTGGTTCCGCCGGGCGTTTCCGTAGGCCACTACCGCGTTACTGCCGGCACCTTCGGCTGCCTGGTGCGGCGGGGCGGAGAGTATTTCATTCTCTCCAATAACCACGTCCTCGCCAATATGAACGATGCGCGGATAGGGGATCCCATTCTCCAGCCTGCCCCATCGGATGGTGGCAGCCCTGAGGACGGGATTGCCACTCTGGCCGATTTTGTTCCTCTCGATTTCGGCACCGCCCCACCCGAGTGCCCCTACGCACAATTTGCCACCAGCCTGTTGAATTACCTGGCCGGCGCGTTCAAATCCTCCCATCGCCTGCAGGCGGTCAGGCAGACACCCGGCATCAACCGGGTGGATGCGGCGCTGGCCCGTCCTGTATCGCCACAACTGGTGAGCAACGCCATCCTCTACCTCGGTACCCCTACCGGCACAGGCGAGGCCATCCTGGGCATGCGGGTGCAGAAAACCGGCCGTACCACCGGGCATACCACGGGGGTTATCTCCCAGATCGAGGCCACCATGCGTATTCAGTACGACAACCGCTCGGCCCTCTTTACCGGCCAGCTTGTCGCGGATGCGATGAGCAAGCCCGGGGATTCCGGCTCTGCGGTGCTGGATATGGATGGCAGGGTGGTGGGGTTACTGTTCGCCGGCTCCGACTACACGACCATCATCAACCCGATCGGGGAGGTGCTCTCTGCCTTAAACGTGGAACTGGCGTAAAACAGAGTGGTGACAGTCACCCTGGGCATCTGCGGTTGTAGTATTAAGAGCCTACCCGAAAACCGTATAAGCGGCATCCCTATGCCGCTTATACCGACGCATAGGGAAGGGATGCGTCGGTTACGTTTTTCGGATAGGCACTAAGAGCCTACCCGAAAACCGTATAAGCGGCATCCCTATGCCGCTTATACCGACGCATAGGGAAGGGATGCGTCGGTTACGTTTTTCGGATAGGCACTAAGAGCCTACCCGAAA